>DATCDZ010000047.1:0-27955 GCA_036510395.1 Verrucomicrobiia bacterium | reverse complement strand
GCGGCGGCCGGAGGCGTTTGCTGAAGGCGTTCCAATTCCTGCTCGGCGGCCTTGCGGACTTCGGCGGGCAGGACGGCCTTGTCAATTTTTTCGCGGAGCGATTTGGCCTCGCCCGCGCTCGGCTCGCTGTCGCCGAGTTCGCGCTGGATGGCGCGCAACTGTTCGCGCAGGAAAAAATCGCGCTGCGTCTTGGCGATTGAGGACGCAACATCGCTCTGGATTTTTGAACTCAACGTCAAAACTTCCTGTTCGCGGTTGAGCAACGGCAGAAGTTTTCGGAGACGTTCGCGGACGGAAACGGTTTCGAGCAGCTTCTGGCGTTCTTCAAGCGGCAGATTCAGATTCGCGGCGATCAAATCGGCGAAATGTCCGGGATGCTCGGTGTTGAGCGCGGCGATTTTGACCTGGTCGGTCAGCGCGGTGGACATTTTGGCGATTTCCTCGAACTGCTTGTGCGCATTGCGGAGCATGGCCTGAAGCTCGACGGAATTTTCAGTTTCGTCGCGGAGCAGTTCGTAGGTCGCGCGCAGGAACGGCACGGGCGGCATGAAGGTTTTCAGGCGGATGCGCCAAAGTCCTTCGACGAGCACGCGCACGGTGCCGTCGGGAAATTTCACCATTTTCGACAGGCGCGACACGCAGCCGACCTCGTGCAAATCCGCCGGCCGCGGCTCGGCGATTTCCGGCTTGCGTTGCAGCACCGCACCAAACAGACGGTCGCCCGCGACGATGTCATCAATGAGCTTGATGCTCGGCCCGGTCTCGACGAGCAGCGGCACGATGGCGCCGGGAAAAATCACGATGTCGGAAAGTCCGAGCACGGGCAGGCTGTCCGGCAGCGAACGCGAGGAGATGCGCGACGGCGCCTCCGATTTTTCTGAGGCGCCGAGGATGCTGATAAACTCCGTCTCCGGCGATGTCGTCGTCGTGTCCACAATTATTAGATGCCTAGCGCCGGAAAAGATTCACGCGCAACCGGCTTAACTCCCTTCGCTGACCGGAACCTTGGTCGTCTTGGAATTTGAATGTTGAGCCAGCGGCACGTCAATCCGCAAAAAGCCGTTCACATAAACCGCCTTCGCCTGGCCGAGGTCAAAGCCCTGCGGCAGTTCAATCACGCTCTCGAACGGACCGTAGCTGATCTCCATGACGAGGAAGGTGCAATGCGGCGGGCGGCAGCCATCGGGGCGCGTCCCGGAAATCCGCAGGCGGTTTTCGTCGGCTGTGATTTCGAGGTTCTCGCTTTTCATGCCGGACAGCTCAACCTTGACGACCAGGCCGGTTTCCGTGGAATAAACGTCCGTGTTCGGCACCCAGCGGCCGTTGTCCGAACCGTGGCGGCCGCTCACCGCCGAGCCGCGCGAGACAAAATGCACCGTTGAACTGACTTTGGTTACGGCCATGATTAAAAATTGTAGCGTAAAATTACAAACAAGCAAGCAGGACGGCTTGCAAAAAATCCACGCTGGCAACATAACTGCGAACGCCGATTACGCAAATCAAATTTCAAGTTTGCAACCAAACCGTTCTTGTTTTGCCAATCGCAATTAAAGCGGCGCGCGCAAAAGACTTTGAACTCCGGACGCTGGACCATAAACTTGCCGCATGGCAAACCCGTTCCGTCACACGCACCGCGTCACCTACGCCGAATGCACCGTCGGCAACCACATTTACCACTCGCGCTATCTCAATCTCCTCGAAGCCGCGCGCGGCGAATTCATCCGCTCGCTCGGCTCGACGGTTTTGCGCTGGCAAGAAAACGACATGATTTTTCCCGTCATCGAGGCGCGGCTGCGCTACAAATTTCCCGCGCGCTACGACGATTTGCTGGCGGTTGAAGTCTGGGTGACGGCCGTTGAAAAAGTGCGCCTGAACTTCGGCCACCGCATTTTGAATCAAGACGGAAAACTGATTCTCGAAGCGGAAACATTCCACGTCTGCACCGGGCTGGACGAAAAACCAAAACGCCTGCCGGAAGAACTGGCGGAAAAATTGAAGCCGTATTTGAATGTGGCCATCATAAAGAATTCAAAAACAAAAGAATGAAACCATTATTGGCAATTTTCATTGATGGCAGTAATCCGGCTAGCCACGGAGGTTGGATTGGGATTCTTTTTTTTGTGGTTATTTCGGTTGTAGGGGGGAATTTTTTATAAAAAGTGGATAGACAAAGATTGATTTTGAAATTAGGAACAATTGCCCATTTTCATTCCGTCTTGCACATTCCGCTCGTCTGTGGGATTATCCCATTATGAAACTTGTGGCAGATTCGCGCGGACGGCTGACGGCGGCGGATTTATTCCGCCCGAACACGGCCTTTGACGCCTCGCCCCAGCCGGACGGCAGCATCCGAATCGTCGAGCTTGTCGAAAAGGAAGCGCCGTTGGTCAAGCCGGTGCGGACGAAGGAAGGATTTTTGATGTGCCCGGTGAAAATCAGCCGTAAATCAATTGTGGCGGCGATTCGCGCAGATCGCGACGCGCGATGAAAACGTATTGGGATAGTTCTGCAATCGTTGAAGCATGGATTGACCGGAATTTGCGGGCGCGCCTGCATCAAGAAAGAGGTTTCACCCGGACACATTCGCTTGCGGAAGTGTTTTCGTCGTTGACCAAGGGAAATCTTGAGGCTCGTCTGTCGGCAGATGACGCGGCTCAAACAGTCGCGCAATTCGCCAAGGATTTGGATTTCGTTGATTTATCAGTTGATGAAGTTTTGGCGGCATTGACTCGCGCGCGATCTAAAGGCGTTCGCGGCGGACGCGTCCATGATTTTCTTCATGCCGTTGCCGCTGAAAAATCCGGCGCGGAAAAAATCATCACGCTGGATGAAAATGATTTCAACGATTTGACAAAGTTGAAAATTGAACTGGTCTGACGGGCAATTGCATTTTCAAATCCGCTTCTGACTTGCGCGACATTCATTTGTCTGCAAAAATTCAGCGACGCGCGCGATGCAAACTCAACCACATTATCCCAAACATTATTGCGGAGTCTTCGGCAATTTCGGCCATCCGAACGCCGCCGAGCTGACTTACTATGGACTTTACGCGCTCCAGCATCGCGGGCAGGAAAGCGCGGGCATCGTCACCTGCCACGAGGAGAAATTTTACAAGCATCACGGCATGGGCCTCGTCCCGCAGATTTTCAACGCGAAATTTTGCACGGACTCGTCGCCATAAAAAATAAGAAATAATATGAACCTTAACATGAAATCATTCGAAGTCTGGTTCGTCACCGGCAGCCAGCACCTTTACGGCCCGGAAACCCTCAAGAAAGTCGCCGAACATTCGCAGGAAATCGCCAAGGCGCTCAACGCCGTGGCCGCGATTCCAGTGAAGGTCGTCTTCAAACCGGTGATGATCACGCCGGACGACATCACGGCGTTGTGCCAGGCGGCGAACAACGCGCCCAAGTGCATCGGCTTCATCAACTGGTGTCACACGTTTTCTCCGTCGAAGATGTGGATTAACGGCCTCAAGCAACTCCGCAAGCCGGTCGCCCATTTGCACACGCAATACAATCGTGACATCCCGTGGGCGACGATTGACATGGATTTCATGAACATGAACCAGGCCGCGCACGGCGACCGCGAGCACGGCTTCATCTGGAGCCGGATGCGGCTGAACCGGAAGGTCGTCGTCGGTTTCTGGCAGGAAAAGTCCACGCAGGAAAAACTCGGCGCATGGACGCGCGCAGCGGCGGCGTGGGCCGACTGGCAGACCGCGAAGTTCTGCCGCTTCGGCGACAACATGAGAGAAGTGGCCGTGACCGACGGCGACAAGGTTTCCGCACAAATTAAATTTGGTTTCGCCGTCAACGGCTACGGCGTCGGCGATTTGGTCAAGGTCGTCAACGAAGTTTCCGAAAAGGAAATTGACGCCATCGTCAAGGAATACGAGGCGACTTACGAAATTTCCGCCGATTTGAAAAAAGGCGGCAAGCGCGCCAAGTCCGTCCGCGAAGCCGCGCGCATCGAACTCGGCCTGCGCGCGTTTCTCACGAACGGCGGATTCAAAGGCTTCACCACCACGTTTGAAGATTTGCATGGACTCGTCCAACTGCCGGGCATCGCGCCGCAACGGCTGATGGCGGATGGTTACGGCTTTGCCGCAGAAGGTGACTGGAAGACCGCCGCGCTCCTCCGCGCGATGAAAGTCATGGCGAGCGGACTCAAAGGCGGCACGTCGTTCATGGAAGATTACACCTATCATTTGCAGCCGGGCAACAAGGTCGTGCTCGGCGCGCATATGCTGGAGATTTGTCCGAGCATCGCGGATGGCAAGGCGTCGTTGCAGGTGCATCCGCTGGGCATCGGCGGCAAGGCTGATCCGGCGCGTCTGGTTTTCAACACGCCCGCCGGTCCGGCGCTGAATGCGGCGCTGATGGATTTCGGCAACCGCTTCCGCCTGCTCATCAATGAAGTGGACGTCGTCAAGCCTGAACAGCCGATGCCCAAGCTGCCGGTGGCGCAGGCCGTGTGGAAGTGCCGTCCGAATTTCGAGGACGCGTGCGCGGCGTGGATTTACGCAGGCGGCGCGCATCACACCGGCTTCAGCCAGGTCGTCACCACGGAAATGCTCGAAGATTTCGCGGCCATCGCCGGCATTGAAGCTGTCGTGATTGACGCCGACACGAAGCTGCGCTCGTTCAAGCAGGAACTCGTCTGGAACGACTGCGCTTACGGTATCAAGAGTGGCTGGGTTTCCTGAAAATACAAATGCAAGCGCGGTTGGAAAATTCCAACCGCGTTTCAAATACTTGAACTTATGAAAATACCTGGACTTATGAAATTCAACAGATCCGCAACGGCATTTTTTTTGGCATCTGCCTTGGCTGTCGTGGCCGCGTCGGATGTTCAAACGACAAAGGTGACGCGTGCCGCCGAACCGTTTCCGCTGACGGATGTGCGGCTGCTGGACGGGCCGTTCCGCGACGCGATGTTGGGGGATCAAAAGTATTTGTTGAGCCTTGATCCCGACCGGTTGTTGCATATGTTCCGGCTGAATGTCGGACTGCCGTCCAGCGCGAGGCCGTATGGCGGATGGGAATCGCCGACCAGCGAATTGCGCGGACATACCCTCGGGCACTATCTCTCTGCGGTTTCGCTGATGTATGCCAGCACGGGCGACGGGCGCTTCAAGCAGCGGGCGGATTACATCGTCGGCGTGCTTGCGCAATGCCAGAGCAATTCTCCGGCGGCGGGTTTTCACGAAGGTTATTTATCAGCATTCCCGGAATCGTTCATTGACCGCGTGGAGCAGGGCAGGCAGGTCTGGGCGCCGTGGTATACGCTGCATAAAATTCTCGCCGGCTTGCTGGAGGCGAACCGCCAGTGCGGCAACCAGCAGGCGTTGCAGGTCGCCGAAAAAATGGCCGACTGGGTGAAATTCCGCGTGGACAACCTTTCGCACGAGCAAATGCAGCGTTCGCTCAACACGGAGCAGGGCGGCATGAACGAGGCGCTGGCAAACCTGTATGCCGTCACCGGAAACACGAATTATCTCGCGCTTTCCGCCGCGTTCAATCACGAGCAGGTGCTTGGTCCGCTGGCACAGGGGCAGGACAGGTTGAACGGGTTGCACGCGAACACGCAGGTTCCAAAACTGATGGGCGTGACGCGCGAATATGAATTCACCGGCGACACGCGATATTTGACGATGGCGAACACATTTTGGAATTCGGTCGCGTTGGATCGTTCCTACGTCATCGGCGGCGACAGTGACACCGAGCATTTCTTCCCGACCAATCAGTTTGACCGGCATTTAAGCCCTGACACTTGCGAGACGTGCAACACCTACAACATGCTCAAGCTCACACGCGAATTGTTCTCGCTGGAGCCGAACGCGCAGAAGATGGATTTCTATGAACGCGCGCTTTACAACGACATCCTTGCCTCGCAAGACCCGGAGACGGACATGTTCACTTATTTCATGTCGCTCAAGCCGGGGCATTTCAAGGTCTATTCGACGCCGGACAATTCCTTTTGGTGCTGCGTCGGAACGGGCATGGAAAATCATTCCAAATACGGCGACACGATTTATTTCCACACGGACGATTCCCTGTTCGTAAATTTATTCATTGCGTCGGAACTCAACTGGACTGAAAAGAATGTCACCGTCCGGCAGGAAACTCAACTTCCTGAAACCGACACGACCACCCTCAAAATCACAACCAAAAGCCCGCAGAAATTTGCGCTGAAAATCCGGCATCCCGAATGGGCGACTGATGGGGTCAAAGTTTCAATCAACGGCAGAAGCCAAAAAATCCAATCCGCTCCCGGCAGCTATTTTGCGATTGACCGGGAATGGCGCGACGGCGACACGGTGAAAATCCAACTGCCGATGAACTTGCACACGGAATTTCTGCCGAACACCACAAACGAAGTCGCCCTGCTTTACGGGCCGGTTGTTTTGGCAGGCGAACTGGGCACCAATAATATGCCCAATGTTTTTATCCGGGACCAAAACCAGCTTAACAGAACGCAGGATCCGGCGGTGCCTGTGCTGGTGACGACCGCCGCGAACCTGCTGAAGCACGTCAAACCAGTTTCCGGCAAGGAACTGATGTTTCGCACCAGCGGCATCGGGCAGCCCGAGGACATCACATTGATTCCATTTTACCAGGTGCATCACGAACGTTACTCGGTTTATTGGAAAGTGATTTCCGAATCTGATTGGAAGGCGCAGTCCGGCGTCGCTTCACCTGCAAATTAAATTTTATGCCGGCAAAATACACACTCGGCTTGGATTACGGCACGAACTCCGTCCGCTGCCTCGTCGTCAACGTCGCCAACGGCGCGGAAATCGCGTCGGCGGTCTGGAATTATGCCCACGGCACTGCGGGCGTGATCTTGTCGCGTGACCCGAATCTCGCGCGGCAGCATCCGGCAGATTACGTCGGCGGCGCGGAAATCACCATCAAGCAGGCGCTGGCGTCGGCGAAGAAATCCGTGAAAGGTTTCAGCGCCGGCCAGGTCATCGGCATCGGCGTGGACACGACCGGCAGCACGCCATTGCCCGTGGATGAAAACGGCCAGCCGCTCGCGTTCCAGAAAAAATTTGCCGGCAATCCGGCGGCGATGGCATGGCTTTGGAAAGATCACACCGGCGTCACCGAAGCCGCCGAGATCACCGCGCTCGCCAAAAAAATGCGTCCGCAATTTCTCGACAAATGCGGCGGCGTTTATTCGAGCGAATGGTTCTGGAGCAAAATTTTGAAATGCCTGCGCGTCGCGCCGGAAGTTTTCAGCGCGTCGCATTCGTGGATTGAACTTGCTGATTTTGTTCCCGCCGAATTGACTGGCACGCTTGCGCCGGAAAAATTTATCGCGGGCGTTTGCGCCGCCGGTCACAAGGCGATGTGGAACGCGAAATGGGGCGGTTATCCCGACGAAGAATTTTTGGGCAAACTTGATCCAAAGCTCGCGCAGCTTCGCAATCGCCTCACTCCGCGCGTTCACTCGATTGACAAATCCGCTGGCGGACTCACTGAAGGCTGGGCGAAGAAAACCGGATTGACGGCTGGAATTCCGGTGGCCGTCGGCGCGTTCGATGCGCATCTTGGCGCGGTCGGTTCGGGCGTGGCACCGGGAACGCTGGTGAAAATCATCGGCACCAGCACTTGCGACATCGCGATTTCGCCGAACAATCAAACTCTCGCGGATGTGCCCGGTCTGTGCGGCATCGTGGATGGCAGCGTGTTGCCGGGATATTTCGGACTCGAAGCCGGCCAGTCGGCGGTGGGCGACATTTTCAACTGGTGGGTCAATTACGTCCGGCCCGGCGGAAAAAAACCGTTGTCGCACCAGGAACTGGACGCGGCGGCGCTGAAATTGAAGCCCGGCGAAAGCGGTTTGCTGGCGCTGGATTGGAACAATGGCAACCGCACGATTTTGGTGGATCAGCGGCTCACGGGACTGTTGGTCGGCCAGACGCTATACACGACGCCGGTGGAAATTTACCGCGCGCTGGTCGAGGCGACGGCGTTCGGCGCGCTGACCATCATCAACCGGTTCGAGGAATACGGCGTGAAAATTTCACAGGTGGTCAACTGCGGCGGCATCGCGGAAAAGAGCGCCATCACGATGCAGATTTACGCGGACGTGACGGGGCGACCGATGAAGATTTCACGCTCGGCGCAGACCTGCGCTTTGGGTTCGGCGATCGCGGCGGCGGTGGTGGCCGGCGCGCACAAGGATTTCGCCACGGCGCAAAGGAAAATGACCGGCTTGAAGGCGAAAGTTTACAACCCAAACGCGAAAGCGCACGCGGTCTACCGGGAATTGTATCCGATTTACAAAATATTGCATGAGGCGTTTGGCACGCGCGAGTGGCACGGAAATTTGCACGCCGTGATGAAGGATTTAATTGACATCCGCAACCGGGTTCGGAAATAATTTGCAAATCCCGATGCTTGAGGAATTGAAGAGCCAGGTCTGCGAGGCAAACCTTGATTTGGTCAAGGAAGGTCTGGTCATCCAAACGTGGGGCAACGTCAGCGGCATTGATCGCGAACAGGGTCTTGTTGTCATCAAGCCATCCGGTGTGCCTTACGCCGGCATGAAGCCGCAACACATGGTCGTCGTCTCGCTCCCCAACGGCAAAGTTGTTGAGGGTGATCTCAAGCCGAGTTCCGACACGCCAACGCATCTTGTGCTTTATCGTGCGTTCCAAAACATCGGCGGCGTTGTCCACACGCACAGTCTTTACGCGACGGCTTGGGCGCAGGCGTGCAAACCGCTGCTGGCCTGCGGCACGACGCAGGCGGATTACTGGCATGGCGAGGTGCCCTGCACGCGCAAGATGAAGCCGGCGGAAATCAAAAACGATTACGAGGCGAACACCGGCCACGTCATCGTGGAGACGTTCAAGAAAGTGGATACTATGCAACACCCGGCTGTGCTGGTGGCGAGCCACGGGCCGTTCACCTGGGGCAAGGATGCCCGCGACGCGGTTCACAATGCGAGCGTTTTGGAATTTATCGCGCGGCTGAACAGCGAGACATTGCGCATCAATCCAAGGACGCCGCCGATGCAACCGGTGTTGCTGGACAAACATTTCCTGCGGAAACACGGGCCGGGAGCGTATTACGGCCAACAATAAACAAACAAAACCCACCATGAAAATAATGCAACTCACCACATTGGCAATGGCTGGACTAGGCGCGGCATTTCTTGTAGGCTGCGCGGCCATGTCCACCTCACATTCAGGCTCCTCCATCACCAAGGCCGATTTTGGCAAAACGCCGGACGGCACGCCCGTTGAAATCTACACGCTAAAAAACTCCAAGGGTGCCGAGGCGCACATCATGACCTACGGTGGAATTGTGCAGAAGCTCACGATGCCGGACAAAAACGGCAATTACGGCGATGTCGTGCTCGGCTTCGACAGCCTGGACGGTTATGTGGCCGACAACTATGTGAAAAACTGCCCGTATTTCGGCGCGCTCATCGGCCGTTACGGCAACCGCATCGCGCTGGGGAAATTTTCTCTGGACGGCGTCACTTACCAGTTGGCGACGAACAACGGCGTGAATACCTTGCATGGCGGGCTGAAAGGCTTCGACAAGGTCGTGTGGACGGCGCGTCCGCTGCCAACGGCGCACGGCCCGTCGCTGATCCTGACTTATGTGAGCCAGAACGGCGAGGAAGGGTATCCGGGCACGCTGTCCGTCACCGCGATCTACTCGCTTACGGAGGACAATGCGTTGCGCCTGGATTTCACGGCCACAACCAGCCAGGACACGATTATCAACCTCACGCATCATTCCTATTTCAACCTCGCGGGCAGCGGCGACATTCTTGGCAACATTGTCTATATCAACGCCGACAAGTTCACGCCGGTGGACAGCACGCTAATTCCGACCGGCGAACTGCGTCCGGTGGCGGGAACACCATTTGACTTCCTCACGCCGACGGCCGTTGGCTCCCGGATCAACGAGACGAATGACGAGCAGATCAAATTTGCCAACGGTTACGACGACAACTGGGTGCTGAACAAGACTGCGCCGGGCGAATTGAGCCTCGCCGCGCGTGTTTATGAACCCACCAGCGGCCGCACCATGGAAGTCTGGACGACCTCGCCCGGAATGCAGTTTTACACCGGCAATTTCCTGGACGGCACCCTCACCGGGAAGGGCGGCTGGGTTTACAAATTCCGCGACGCCCTGGCCATGGAGCCGCAGCATTTTCCCGATTCGCCGAACCATCCGGAGTTTCCGACGACCGAGTTGAAGCCGGGCGAAACCTACCACAACACCATCATTTACAAATTTGGCACAAAGTAAAAATTCACCACAACCAAAATCAAAACATGAAAAAATTCCAACTCCTTCTCACGGCGATTTGCATAGCCGGACTTGTTTCCGGCTGCGGCAAAAAAGATGAAAACATTATGACTCCCGCTGGCGGCGCCACGTCCGCCAAACGATATAAACTCGCCTTTGTCAGCAACAACGCGGCGAATTTCTGGTCCTTCGCCCGTGCGGGTTGTGATCAGGCAGCCAAAGAATTGGGCGACGTGGACGTGGATTTTCGCATCACGCAGGACGGCAGCTCAGCCGTGCAACGGCAGATTCTCGACGACCTCGTGGCCAAAGGCGTTGACGGCGTCGCCGTGAGCGTCAACGACCCGGACAACCAGACGGATTTCCTGAACAAAATCGCCGCCCAGACGCTTTTGGTCTGCTGCGACAGCGACGCGGCGGCGAGCAAGCGCGTCGCCTACATTGGCACTGACAACGAGGCGGCGGGCGAAGAGGCCGGCAAAATGATCAAGGAATGTTTGCCCAACGGCGGAGACATCATGTTGTTCGTCGGCCACAGTGACGCGCAAAACGCAGTCGAGCGCGCCAGCGGAATCAAAAAGGCGCTGGAGGGATCGAACGTCCACATCCTCGACACCCGCACGGACGACACCGACGCTGTCCGCGCGCAGAAAAACGCCGAGGACACGCTCGTGAAATATCCCGACATCGCCTGCCTCGTCGGCCTGTGGAATTACAACGGGCCGGCGATTTTGAACGCCGTCCGTGGCGCGGGCAAGACCGGCAAGGTGAAAATCGTCTGCTTCGATGATGAAGCCGACACGCTCGCAGGCATTGCTGCAGGCGATATTTATGGCACCGTCGTCCAAAACCCGTTTGAGTTCGGGCGGCAGTCCGTCACCCGCATGGAAAAATATCTCAAAGGCGACAAGTCGCAGTTGGGCGGAAAAATTTTTATTCCGGCGCGCGACATCAAAAAGGACAACATCGCCGATTATCAGGTCGAAGTGAAAAAAATTCTCGGCAATTAAGTTGAACAACTCCGTGACGACCAGCGCGCCGTTGCTCGAAATGCGCGGGATTTCCAAAGGATTTCCCGGCGTCAAAGCTCTGGACAACGTCAGCCTGACCATTGGGCGCGGCGAGGTTGTCGCCATCTGCGGCGAAAACGGCGCGGGTAAATCCACCTTGATGAAAATCCTCGGCGGCGTGTATCAGCCCGACGCCGGGGAAATTCTCATGGACGGCCAGCCGCTCAAAATCAACGGCGTCAACGATTCCATCAAACGCGGAATCGCCTTTATTCATCAGGAATTAAACATTCTCGGCAACCTCGACGTGGCGGCGAATGTTTTTCTCGGCCGTGAACCCAGGAACGCGCTGGGCCTGATAGACCGGAAAAAAATTCACGCTGACACGGTGCCATTCATCCAGCAGCTTGGATTGGAAGTTGCCACGCGCAAGGGGCTTGACGATTTGTCCATCGCGCAGCAGCAGATGGTCGAAATTGCCAAGGCGCTTTCGCTCAATGCGCGGCTCATCATCATGGATGAGCCGACCTCCAGCCTCACGTTGACTGAGACAAAACGCCTGCTCGAACTCGTCTGTGAATTAAGCGGACGGGGCGTCAGCGTCGCTTACATCTCGCACCGGCTCGGCGAGATCGAAGAATGTGCCGACCGCGTAGTCGTTCTGCGCGACGGCAAAAACGCGGGTGAGCTGACAGACGAAGAATCCTCGCATGACAAGCTGGTGAACCTGATGGTCGGGCGCGAGATAAAAAATTTTTACGTCCAGCCCAAGGGCACAAAAGCACCAGGCTTTTTCAAGGTGCGTCACGCCACTTCGTCGTTGCATCCGGGCAAATTCGTTTCCTTTGATGCGGCGCGGGGGGAAATTCTCGGTTTCGCCGGTCTCGTCGGGGCCGGCCGGTCGGAAATGGCCAGGGCTATTTCGGGTGTTGATGAGTCGACGCAAATGGAAGTGTTTCTCGACGGAAAGAAACTTTCCATCGCCAAACCGCGCGACGCAATTGACAGCGGCATTTATCTGGCACCAGAAAACCGCCGGACCGAAGGACTTGTTGTGGAAATGACCGTTCGTGAAAACATCAGCCTGCCATCGTTGGAAAAATCTTCCCGCTTCGGCCTCATCAACCGCCGGCATGAACGGAAAATCGCGGCGGAACAGGTGGCTTCGCTGAAAGTCAAAACCCCGACGATTGAAACGCGCGTGCTGAATTTGAGCGGGGGCAACCAGCAGAAGGTCGTGCTCGGCAAATGGCTGGCGATGACGCCGAAGGTGATGATCCTGGACGAGCCGACGCGCGGCATTGATGTCGGCGCGAAGGCGGAAATTTACCGGCTCATGCGGAAACTCGCCGACGGCGGCACGGTGATTTTGATGATCAGCAGCGACATGGAGGAGATTTTGAACGTCAGCGACCGGATCGCCGTCATGCACGAGGGCGAAATTTCCGGCGTGCTGGAACGCGCCGACTGCCGGGAGGACAACGTGATGCAGCTTGCCGTCGGCAAGAAAATTCCCGCCGCCAAACCGGCGTTGATGAATTGAATTTAGAAAAATGAAAAAAGAATCCGGGCTGTTCATATTGTTGATCGTTCTTTGCGCCACAGTCTGCGGCGTGGAATTTTACAACCAGCTTGCCAGCAAAGAGGCTCTGCATTTGCCCCGGTTTCTGTCGGAGGCCAACTTGTCCAACACCGCCAATCTGATCGGACTATTCGGCATTTTCAGCATCGGCGCGGGAATGATCATCATCACCGGCGGCATTGATTTGTCGGTCGGTTCGATGATCGCGCTAAACGGGATGTTGCTGGTGCTGGCCCTGACGGAATGGCACTGGTTCTGGCCGCTGGGCGTGGCGTTTGCGCTGGCGGTGCCGATGCTGCTGGGTCTCGGCCACGGCGTGCTGATCACGCGGTTCAAGATGCAGCCGTTCATCGTGACCTTGTGCGGACTGCTGCTCTATCGCGGCGCCGCGCGCTTCATCGCCAATGATATGACGAAGGGATTCGGCGATGCGGCCGGTTTCAAGACATTGCAATATCTGGCCAGCGGAACATTTCCGCCACCGCCGCCGGTAACGCCGCCGAATATGCCGCCAATCCCCGCGCCGTGGTGGAGCGCAAGTGTCGGCGTGCCGATGCCGTTCTTGATGCTTGTCGTCATCGCCGTCATCATGTGGGTCGTCCTGCACCGCTCGATTTATGGCCGCTATCTGCTGGCGGTGGGGCGCAACGAGGAGGCCACGCGCTTTTCCGGCGTGAACACCAAATGGGTCGTTGCCAGTGCCTACATTTTGGGCGGGCTGCTGACGGGCATTTCGGGAATTCTTTTCGCGTTCTACACGAACTCGGTTTCGCCTTCGACGCACGGAAATTTCTACGAACTTTACGGCATCGCGGCGGCGGTGCTGGGCGGCTGCAGTTTGCGCGGCGGCGAAGGTTCGATCATCGGCATTCTCATCGGCACGACGTTGCTGCTGGTCTTGCAAAATCTCGTCAATTTGCTCAACATTCCTAGTTCGCTCAACTTTGCCGTCATGGGTGCGGTCGTTTTGGTGGGCGTGCTGGCCGACCAAATTTTTAAGAACCGTGCGTCCCGAAAGGGGGCGCGCTGACTTGCGTTTATTTATGAAATTCACCGGTTTATTTTCCCTGCTGTTGTTGACGGCAAACCTGTTGTCCGCTCAAACGGTGTCTCCAGATTCCCAACTGACGGAGCGCGGGACTAACGCTTGATTCTAAAACCGGCATTATCAACGGCACATTGGCCAAGACCGGAGAATTCACCTTTACCGCGTCCGCCAAAAACTCCGCCGGCAAGGCGTCGTTGGCGTGCATGAAAACGCTGAAACTGCGCTTGCCGCCCTGCCGCAGGAAAACCCCTCCGTCGTTCTGATGGACATTAATATGCCCGGCATGAGCGGCATCGAATGTGTCCGCCGCCTGAAGCCGCAGATGATGGAAACGCAGTTTATGATGCTGGCTGTGCATGAATGAAATATGACAAGTATCATATTGAGGACTGTTTCGCAGAAATGAGATTCTTTATGGAGAAATCCATTGAAGCGCCATATTCGTTTGAGAGATAATCTGACGGTTATGATTCTATTTTGCCCACAAGCCATATAATTATGTTAACCAGCAAAACAAATGCCCGCAGCCTCCGGTTGGCTCTTTCTGTTATCTTGACGGGCTTCTCATTCCAACTATTTGCCGAACCACAGTTGACCGGAAACGCTGCGGCGCCAAGCGAGCCATTGAGCCTCTGGTATCGCCAGCCGGCGGGGCAATGGACCGATGCGTTGCCAGTCGGCAATGGACGCATTGGAGCGATGGTCTTTGGCGGCGTCAATCGCGAGCGGCTTCAGTTGAACGAGGACACACTTTGGGGCGGCGGCCCCTATGATCCGGTCAATCCGCAGGCCAAGGCCGCGTTGCCGCAAGTGCGCCAGTTGGTGTTCGATGGTCAATACCGCCAGGCCGGAAACCTCATCAACTCGAAAGTCATCGCCCGCCCGTCCAGCGAGATGCCGTATGAAACTGCCGGCGATTTGATTATCATTTTTCCCGACTCCGCCTCCGTTGAAAATTACCGGCGCGACCTGAATCTGGACACCGCAGTCGCCACGACTGAATACACCGATGGCGGCACACATTTTACGCGACAGGTCTTCGCCAGTCCCGTGGACCAGGTGATCGTTGTCCGTCTCACGGCGGACAAAAAAGGCTCGATTTCGTTTGCGACTGGATTCAATACGCCGCAAAAAGTCAGCGTTGAACCCGAATCCGGAAACACCCTGGTGATGCGCGGCACGAATGCGTCTGCGTCAGGCATCAAAGGTGCGTTGACATTCCAGGTGCGTGCCCGCGTGCTGGCCGACGGCGGAAAGGTCAGCGCCAATACCAATTCCATTTCGGTCACGAATGCGGATTCAGTCACAATCCTGATCGCATTGGCGACCAGCTACAAGAGCTACGACGATGTGAGCGGCAACCCTGAAAAGATTGTCAAAGACCAAATCGCCACCGCCTCGCGCGAGAGTTTCGACAAGCTGCTCGCCGCGCACATCAAGGAACATCAGCGGCTTTTCCGGCGCGTGGCGCTTGATTTGGGCACCAGTGACGCCATGAAGCTGCCGACCGACGAGCGGATTCAGAATTTTCACAATGGCAACGATCCGCAATTCGCAGTCCTTTATTTTCAATTCGGACGTTATCTGTTGATCAGCTCCTCGCGTCCCGGTGGCCAGCCGGCGAACCTGCAGGGTCTGTGGAATGACAGCATGAGCCCGCCGTGGCAGAGCAAATACACGATCAACATCAACACGGAAATGAACTACTGGCCGGCGGAGGAATGCAACCTCGGCGAATGTGTCGAACCGCTCATTTCAATGGTCAAAGACCTTTCCGTGACCGGCGCGCGGACCGCCAGGGAGATGTATGGCGCGGGCGGCTGGGTCGCGCATCACAACACCGACCTCTGGCGCGCCACCGCCCCGATTGACTTCGCGGATTCCGGCATGTGGCCCAGCGGCGGCGCGTGGCTGTGCGACCATTTGTGGGATCATTACGAATACAACGGCGACACGAATTATCTGAAGGAAGTCTATCCCGTCATGCGCGGCGCGGCGCAATTCTTCCTCGACACGCTCGTCGAAGACCCGACGAACCACTGGCTGGTGACCAATCCGTCCGTTTCGCCGGAGAACGGCCATCCGGGCGGTTCGGCGGTCAGCGCCGGGCCGACGATGGATTTGGAAATTTTGCGCGACCTGTTTGCGAACACGATCAAGGCGGCGGAAATTCTCGGCGTGGACGCCGATTTCCAGAAACAAGTTGCCGCCACGCGCGCGCGCCTCGCACCGTTGCAAATCGGTTCGCAGGGACAGCTTCAGGAATGGCTGCAGGATTGGGATTACTCGCCCGGCCAGGATGTTCATCATCGTCACGTGTCGCACCTTTACGGACTTTATCCAAGCTGGCAGATCAACGTTTATGACACGCCGAAACTGGCGGCGGCGGCGAAATATTCGTTGGAAAAGCGCGGCGATGAATCCACCGGCTGGGCCACGGCCTGGCGCATCAACTTGTGGGACCGATTGCAGGACGGCGACCATGCTTACAAAATTTTGCAATTCCTTTTGAGTCCGGGGCGCACCGCCACCGATATGTTCGACCTTCATCCGCCGTTTCAGATTGACGGCAATTTCGGCGGCACGGCCAGCATTGCGGAAATGCTGCTCCAAAGCCGGCCGTTGGAAGCGGAGGGTGCCGCGCAGAAATTTGAAATCGAAGTGTTGCCGGCGTTGCCTTCCGCGTGGCCGGATGGCAGCGTTACAGGTCTGCGAGTGCGGGGAGGTTTCGAGGTGGATTTGGCTTGGAATGCCGGCAAGCTGACCAAGATTAAAATCAAATCAGTGGGCGGTCGCACGGCCGCTGTCCGTTACGGCGACCGCACGGCGGAAATAAACGTGAAGTCCGGCGACACCGTTCAACTGAATTCCGAACTTAAATAGACGACAAAATAATCGTGGCACCGTCCGCATATATTTGTTCCAGCGCGTTAAATCATCAACGTTGTCAACGACGCCCATCTTTTGATCCGAAAGCCGGGATCGAGCTGTGGTGAATGTAAGTGGAACAATGCTTCGACGCGACACTGCAATCTTGAACGCCGGATTTTTGAAAATGTCGGACAGAACAAACCAACGCAATAAATGAAAGGAATGACAATGCAAAGACGGAATTTTCTTAAGTTGATGGCCGCGAGCGCGGGTGCCTCGGCATTGCCCCTGGCGGGCAACCTCGGTTGCGCCACCAAACCTCCGGTGCGCGGCAGTTCGCTTGCAGGCGGCGGTTCGCCCACCAGTTTCGGCATCGCCGACTGCCAGGCGGTCCAAAACTTGGGGTTTGGACCCAACGGCGGCAGCGTTGGCCCGGGCACATGGGACGGTGTGTCCTTGCAAACGCCATCGGGCGTTTCCGATCTGACCGGCGACGGGCCGTTCAAGGCGGATTGGGAATCGCTGCTCGGCTACGACGCGCCGGAATGGTATCGCGACGCCAAGTTTGGCATCTGGGCGCATTGGAGTCCGCAGTGCGTGCCGGAGGACGGCGATTGGTATGCCCGCAATATGTATATCCAGGACCAGGGCCAATATCGCGACCAGATCAAACGCTACGGGCATCCTTCGGTTTTCGGTTACAAGGACCTTTGCGCGCAGTGGACGATGCTTAATTGGGAACCGGAAGCGTTGATCGAACGATACAAAAAAGCCGGCGCAAAATTATTTCTCGCGCTGGCCCATCACCACGACGGTTTTGACGCGTGGAATTCCAAATATCACGCTTGGAATTCCCAGAACATTGGCCCGCACCGCGACGTTGTCGGCGAATGGGCGGCGGCGGCGCGCAACCAGGGACTTCGCTTCGGCGTGACGTCTCACGCCGCGCGGAATTGGTGGTGGCAGCAGGTGGCGCACATCTGCGACCGCACCGGCGACAAGGCTGGCGTTCCTTACGACGGCCACCTCACGCTGGAAGACGGCAAAGGCCAATGGTGGGAAGGTTACGATCCGCAACAATTATATTGCCGCAAGCATGGCATACGGGAACAACCCGACGAAGCCTATGTCCGCAATTTTTACAACCGCATCCGCGACTTGATTGACCTACACGACCCTGACCTGCTCTACTTCGACAACACCGGTCTGCCGTTGGGCTGGGCCGGCATGAACATCGGCGCCTATTTTTACAATCATAATCTCAAGGCGCGCGGCGGCAAAATGGAAGCAGTGCTGAACATCAAGAACGTGCCCGACAACCACGCCAAGGCCGTCGTCGCCGATTACGAACGCGGCGTGACCAACCGCATCATGCCCTACGCCTGGCAGTCGGAAACCTGCCTCGGCGACTGGCATTACAACCGCAGCCGCTTGCTTCATCATTCCTACATGAAACCCGACGAAGCCATCCACTGGATGATTGACGCCGTCAGTAAGAACGGAACATTTATTCTCAATGTCCCCGGTAAACCCGACGGCACGATTGACGCCGATGAGCAGGCCATTGTGGATGCCATCGGAAACTGGCTGCAGATCAACGGCGAGGCGATCTACGCCACGCGGCCCTGGAAGATTTTCGGCGAAGGCGCGCACCAGTCCCGAGGCGGCGCGTTTGGCGGCGCCGGCCGCCTGGACGCCCGCGATATCCGCTTCACCCGCAACAAAAACAACGACGTAGTTTATGCCATCGTGCTCGGCTGGCCGGATGGCGACTTTGTCATCAACAACCTGGGCACCGCCTCTTCGTCGCAGCCGGGTGGCGTGAAAAACGTCGAATTGCTTGGCGGCCACGCAAAACTCGACTGGAACCAAACCGCCGAATCTTTGACGGTGAAAAAACCTGCGGAGAAACCGTGTGACTTCGCCTGCGTCCTTAAGGTCAATTTGGCCTGATATACCGAAAAATAAAACCATGCTTCCAGTGGAAAGCGGTCGAATGACCTGGCGTTCGCACACGACGAAATGAAAGTTCAGCGAATTATGAAGTTCCGTTTGTCATGCGCCGGGATGTTGCTGGCGGTTCTGGCCATTTGCGGCTGCGTCCACCAGCCTCCTCCCGGCGGCTCGAATAACGCGACCAAGCTGACTCCGGCTGATTTATCCACCATCCGCGGCGCCAACTACCGCGCCGCCGGCGCCGTGAACACGACGGACTATTGGCTCCATTACGATCCCGCCGAAACCGAGCGCGATCTGACTTATGCCGACCGGTTGAAACTCAATCAACTGCGCGTTTTTGTGAATTACACCTCGTGGCAGACGAACAACGCGGCGTTCAAAAAGAATCTCGTTGACCTCGCGCGCGCGGCTAACCGGCATCACATCGGGCTGCTGATCACTGTCGGCGATTCGGCGTCGTTCATCGGCAAGGATGGCACAATCAACAGCGTCCAAATCCGTGAATTCGTAAAAGCATTGGTCGCCGCGATTGGCGGCGAACCGGCCCTGGCTTTCTGGGATGCCTCCAATGAACCGGACTACAATGCCGCCGGCTCTCCGCGCGGTCAGCAAGAGAAACGCTTTGAGATCGCCCGCCAGATTGCCGCCGCGTTGCACGAGATGGACAAGAAAACTCCAGTGACCATTGGCGTGGCTTCCGAGCGCAACATGGAGACGCTTGCCGATGCGGTGGATGTATTGTCGTTCCACGATTATCTTCCGACCCGCGCCGCCATCTCCAACGACATTGTTCGCGCCAAGGCATTTGCCGCCAAAACCGGCAAGCAGGTGATGGATACGGAAACCGGATGCATCGCCCGCGCGAACCCTTACGACGTGACGATTGAGGAACACATGAAAGCCCACGTCGGTTGGTATATCTGGGAATTGATGATCACCAAGCGCTGGGGTGACGTTCACGGAGTGTTTTATCCCGACGGCACCGTGCGCGATCCGTCAATTCCTGCGGCGATGTTCGGTTTGTTCCGCAACCGAACTACGAACGCCATCCTGGAAAACGTCAATCGCGAAAACTGGGTCAACACCGACATCGAAGCGGCTCAAGGGTGGTTGACCAATTCCGCCGGCAGTTGGAAGGATGGACTCACTGCGGCGGAGAAACTCGCCAACCTGCTGGAGGCGGCGCAATTGATCGCCATGCGCGAGCCGCCCAGCCGCACCATCGAACTGTTGCGGCAGGGGCAGCCCAACCCCAACGCTCTGCGCGAGCAGATGACCAATTACATCAAACTGCTGGAACCTTTTGAACGGTCCGGCGCTTCCGCGTCCACCGGCGTCCGCTCCGCCACCATGCCCGCGAACGTGGCTCCGGTTGTCGTGTATCCCATTGTGCGCCGGGCGAATTCGCGCACGCCGTTGGATACCTCCACCATTCGCGGCGCCAATTACGAGTGGAATAGTTCTTCAACGGCGACCGTGGATCGCGACTTGGATTATGCCCAACGATTGGGCATCAACCAGCTCCGCGTTTTCTTCCGTGCCGCGCAGACCAACGACACCCTCCGGCAGAATCTCCTTTACCTCGTGCGCGCCGCCGACCAGCGCGGCATCGGCATCATGCCCGTGATCGGATACAGCCCGGCAATGCAGGCCGAAGGTTATCCGGGAGCGGAGGAATACGCCAAATTCTATGTGGATCTGCTGGGAAAAGAACCCGGCTTGGCCTTCTGGGATGTGTTCAATGAACCGGATTACCCGCCCACGCCAACCAATCGTCCCGCCAACCGCATTGCGTTTGCGCGCCACATGGCTGGTGTGTTTCGCAGGCTCGACGGCCATACGCCCGTGACGATTGGCTTTGCTTACGAGGCCAACACGGAGAAGTATCCGGATGACGTGGATGTCCTAGCCTTCCACGACTATCTGCAAACGCGGGAAGCAGTGCGGACCGACATCGAGTTGGCCCGTCTGGCCGGCGCGAAGGCGAAAAAGCAGGTCATGGATGATGAAATGGCCTGCGTCTGCCGGGCAAATCCTTATGACATGACCATTCAGGAACACCTGAACGACCACACGGGTTACTATCTCTTTGAGCTGATGATCGGGACCGGTCGCGCTCGCGGCTGGGCCGACGTCCACGGCATTTTTTATCCCGACGGCACCATCCGCGATCCGTCAATCCCCATGGCCGTCATGGGCATTTTCCGCAATCGCGGGCCGGACGTGGTGCTCGAGCAACCGGATCGCGAAGGCCGCGTCACACGCACGATTGCCGACGCCCGCAACTGGCTGGCCAACCCGGACGCCGGTTGGAACCCGGGCTTGGACATCGCGGAAGTCGCCGCCAATCTCATGGAGTCCGCGCAGCTTGTGCCGCTGCATGAACTGCCGACCCGTCAGGTCGAAATACTGCGGATCGGACCGGAAGACCGTCCGGCCCTCAAGACGCTCCTTGAAAAAGACATTGCCGCCCTGCAACCTTATGAGCGATGAACGCCACTATTTCGTCTGGCGTGTTCCCGCCAGCGGGTTAATCTTATCTTCCATGAACCGGCTTCATTTCCGCAATCTGTTGCTTCTGTCGGCCATGTTGCTCGCGACTTTGCTTCCCGTGGCGGCAGCCGATAAACTGCGCGAAACCGACAACTTCAATCGCGAATGGAAATTTCAACTCGGCGATGTTGCGGATGCGGATGCCATCAAGTTTGACGACTCGAAATGGGATGACGCCAACCTGCCGCACTCGTTTTCAATGCCGTATTTCGCGGCGGATAGATTTTATGTCGGCTACGGCTGGTATCGGAAACATTTCGACGTGCTGAAGGCATGGTCGGGCAAGCGCGTCAACCTGGAATTCGACGGCGTGTTTCAAGTGGCGGAACTCTTCGTCAACGGCAAGCGCATCGGCGAGCACAAGGGCGGCTACACCGGTTTCACCTTCGACATCACCGATGCGGTGAAGCCCGGCGACAATGTCGTGGCGGTTCGCGTGAACAACAATTGGGACGCCCAGCTCGCGCCGCGCGCGGGCGAACATACTTTTTCCGGCGGCATTTATCGTGACGCGCGGCTCGTCGTCACCGCGCCGGTGCATGTCACTTGGTATGGCACGTTCGTTACCACACCGCAGGTTTCAAAAGAATCCGCCACGGTGAACGTGAAAACCGAAGTGGTCAACGATTCGGGCTTGGCGAAATCCGTCACGCTGAAAACCAGCGTGCTGGACGCGAAGGAAAAGACAGTCGCGCAAGTGGAATCAACGCAAACCATCGCGGCAGCCACGACCAACACCTTCGATCAAACCGCTCCGCCAATTCCGAATCCAAAACTTTGGTCGCCAGAAAATCCAAATTTGTATTCGGTGAAAACCGTCGTGCTGGACGGCGGCAAGCCGGCAGACGATTTCACGTCGCCGCTCGGTTTCCGTTGGTTCAAGTTCACCGCCGACCAGGGATTTTTTCTCAACGGCGAGCATTATTATTTCAAGGGCGCAAACGTCCATCAGGACCACGCCGGCTGGGGCGACGCCGTGGCCGACAGCGGATTTTTTCGCGACGTGCAATTGGTGAAGGACGCAGGGTTTGATTTTATTCGTGGCTCCCATTATCCGCACGCGCCGGCGTTCGCGGCGGCGTGCGACCAGATCGGGATTTTATTCTGGTCGGAAAATTGTTTCTGGGGCACGACCGGGTTCCGCAGTCCGTGGTCTGCCAGCGCGTATCCGACGGACCCGGCGGACGATGCGGGGTTTGAAGCGAGCGTGAAAGCCGGCCTGCGCGACATGATCCGCATCAATCGCAACCATCCCAGCATCATCGTCTGGAGCATGGACAACGAAGTTTTTTTCAGCAGCGGCTCGGTGATGCCGAAGGTGCGGAATTTTTTGAAGGAACTCGTCGCTTACACGCACGAACTGGATCCGACGCGGCCGGCGGCCATTGGCGGAGCCCAGCGCGGCGACATTGACAAGCTCGGCGACATCGCCGGCTACAACGGCGACGGCGCGCGGCTGTTTGTGAATCCGGGGATTCCCAGCGTCATCACCGAATACGGTTCGACCATGACAGATCGCCCCGGCAAATATGATCCGGGCTTCGGCGATTTGCCGGGCACGCCCGGCGCGCAGCGGGGCGTGGAAGGTTCCTGGCGTTTGCCGTGGCGCAGCGGCGAGGTGATCTGGTGCGCGTTCGATCACGGCAGCCTCGCCGGCCGGCGATTTGGCGCGATGGGCATGGTGGATTATTTCCGGCTGCCGAAACGTCAATGGTATTGGTATCGAAATGACTACCTGCACATCCCGCCGCCAGCGTGGCCGAGCAACGGAATTCCCGCCGCGCTGAAATTGACGGCGGATAAAACCACTTTGAATTCCGTGGACGGCACGGACGACGCGCAAATCATCGTGACTGTCGTTGACAAAAACGGCACGCCGATCAGCAACTCTCCGCCCGTAACGCTTGCAATTGAATCTGGGCCGGGCGAATTTCCCACCGGGGCGAGCATCGCTTTCGCACCGGATTCGGACATCACGATTCGAGACGGCGAGGCTGCAATGGAATTTCGTTCTTACTACGCCGGCAAGACGCTGATCCGCGCCACGTCACCCGGTTTGAAGGACGCGACGATTGCAATCACCTCGTTGGGCACGCCGAAGTTCATCCTCGGCAAAACGGCATCCGTAAAACCGCGTCCGTATGTGCGCTTCACCGAACCACCGCCGACCGGCTCACTCCTTGCTTTGGGTATGAATAATCCAACGCGCGCGAGCAGTGAAGATCCCGATCATAGCGCACGTCTCGCCAACGACGGAAATGCCGCCACATTCTGGCAGGCCGCCAGCGGCGACACCAACGCGTGGTTTGAAGTGGATTTGGAACGCATCGTGGCCGTCAACTCGGTCAAGCTCGCGTTCCCGTTCGACCGCGACTGGCGTTATCGCGTCGAAATATCGGATGACGGCAGCAGCAACTGGAAAATGATTTCCGATCAAACCCAAACCGCGATCAGCGCAAAAAACCAGACACTGTCCGCCGCAACCGGCGCACGCGGGCGCTTTCTGCGCGTGACGTTTGTTGGAACACCGGATGCCAAACCCGCCGCCCTTGCGGAAGTGGAAGCGCTTGGAAATTTGTCCTCCCAGTAACTGGCATCTTGTTCGCGAATTGACAGTGTCCGGCGGATCCCATTGCATTTACAAATTAAGAAGCATGCCCCGTTCAGGAAGGACTCAAGGGAAAATCAGTTGCGAAAACAGATACTGATCATTTTTGTTGGATTATTCAATGGATGCGTTGTGTCCGAACTTATTGGTTGCAGCATCGGTTTGTCTGGCGTCAGTTGTGAAAGCTTTCCGGCGGCCCAAGATAGCTCGGCTTCACGCCGCCGGTGTTGACGACGATTTTTTCCACGGCGACGGCCGGATCCACCATCCAGATTTTCAACGTGTGGTAGCCCGGCGCCGAAATCGTGTGTTCAGATTTGACGTGGCGGCCATTATTTCTCACCGAGTCCTCCCAATTGCGGTTGCCGTTTTGCGCATTGAAATTCGCGGGAACAATCGTGACTGTTTGCGGCGCTTCGTCATCAAAGGAAACGGCGTAGCGCAACGACCGTCCGGGAAGATAATTCAAAGCAGGGCCGACCATGGAGTCCACTTCCACTTTTCCCGCGCTGAACAGATACATCTTATATTCGAGACACGGCGAATCTTTTCCGGGCGCGGCCTGCACATCCACCGGGCCGTCCGCGCGCATTGCGGAAAGTGTGTGGCCATAATCTGGGATATTGATCCAGCGATTCGCGCCTGCGGCCACGTTTTTGGTGAAATGCCCGGCCTCGATGGACACATAGCCGTCGCCTTCGACAAATCCCTGTAACGAATCGCGCGTCGGTTCAGACGGATTGAACGCGGCAACTTTCACCGTCACCTCGCCGCCCGCGCCGGAAATTTTTATTGATCCATTTGCCGAACCTTTCGGAACTTTATTCCAATCTACGCTGACCCATAGACGTTGGTCTTTTTCAATTTCGGATGTCCAAGGTCCAGTTAGCGACCCTTTAAGCAAACCATTGTAAAGCATGTTGTCGATTTTAATCCACGGGTCGCTCACCATAACAGTGGAATCAAAATTCGTTTTACCTTTGTTGAAAACGTCAATGTAATACCGATGCCGGTTGAACGAATCAAATTGCGGCAGCGTCACTTCACCATTTGTCACCGCAGCAGTCGAGCCTTCCACGGCCACGCCCATCGCCGCCGCGTCCGGCGCCTGGATTTCCGTCAGGCGGATTGCAGCCATGGTATTTCGCGGCGGATCCTGCCAGCTTCGATAACCGATGACGCCTTGATCCATAAAATGATCCCATTTGCCGTCAAGAAATGTGCGGTTGAAATAATCCATCAAATTCGTTTCCGCACCGAACAGCGAACGCGTCTTATCGGCAAAATAATTTGCACTCGCGCGGCCCTGCAGTGCATACAAATTATTTTTTGCGGCGGCCAGATACATTTCATTCAATTGCGCGGATGCTTTGGTGGGAAACAAAACCAGTTCGTAAAATGTCCCGCGTTCGTCTTCCGGCAATTTGTCGGAAATTTCCTGCGCCTTGGCAGCGATGGCATCGTAATCGGCGACGACGTTTTCAAATTCGTTGTAGTCCACGAGGCTGTAAGTGTTCGCGTCCACCAGCTCCGGTTTGCGCCGTCCGTTGTATTTCGTGTATTTGGAAAGGATGTCAGCGATGTCGCTGGCGTATTCCGGGCCGAATTGTTGTTCCGCCCACAGCCGCGTGTATTCATCCAGGTTCGTGCTGGACCATCGCGGCGTGTCCCACGCGAGGTCCATGAAAAATTCCAGCGGAAGTTCGTAGCCTTTGAAGTGCCCGACATTGACAATCCAGACCCGATCCGCTCCGTATTGTTTCGCGAGCGACATCTGGTCCCAGATTTTCGGAATCGGGTCTGTGTTGATCCACTGGTAACTGCGCGGCCCGCCGTGGTAATCGAAGTGATAATAAATTCCAGCGCCGCCGCTGCGTTTTCGTTCTTCAGCGGTCGGCAGGCGGCGGATGTTACCCCAATTATCTTCCGCCCAGAGCAGGGTCACGTCGCCCGGCACGCGCATGCCGGCGTTGTAATAATCCATCACTTCCTTGTAGAGGCACCAGACCTGCGGCACTTTAGTCACGTCGGGATTGATGACATCGGCAAGGATGTTTCGCTGGTCAACCACGATTTTTTCGAGCAGCGACCGGTTCGCTTCGGGGCCGCCCGGAGCCATCGGCGTGTCGTTCGCGCCGCGCAGACCCATGGTGATGAGATTTTCGTAATCTTTATTGCGCTCGATGCCTTCGCGCCAAAAGTTTGAAACCACATTGGGAATGCGCGCATAATTCCAACTGCCGTATTGCCTGCCGAGACTGCGGTCCCATTCCTTTTGCGCGCGCATCATCGGCTCCTGATGCGAGGTGCCCATGACGATGCCGTATTCATCCGCGAGCCGGGGATTGTTAGTGTCGTCCTCGTTGAAGGCGTTGTTCCACATCGCCGGCCAGAGGTAATTAGCGCGGATGCGGAGCATCAATTCAAACAAGTTGGTGTAAAATCCGGAACCATAATTGGCCGCGCCAGAATAGCCGGGGGCATTGCCGTATTTTTCGTGAATCCAGTTCGACAAATCGGGCGCCTCGTCGTTGAGAAAGATGCCGCGATACTTCACCGACGGCGGGCCTTGAACGAATTTCCCGGCTTTCACAAAAAGCTGGTCGTGATGAGTCGCAGGCACGTCCGCCCAGAAATACCACGGCGAAACGCCGATCTGTTCGGACAAATCGTAAATGCCGTAAATTGTCCCCCGTTTGTCGCTGCCGCAAATCACCAGCGCGCTGTCAACTCCGGGAAGCGGATTGGGGACGACCTGAAGAAAAAACGATTCCCATTGGTTGCTGATTTCTGAAATGTCAATTTTCTTTTCGCGGATCAGCCGGTCAATGATTTCACTTTTGCCGATTGTGCCGATTATGACGGCGTTTTTTCCTGCGGATTTCGGGTCGTTGAATATGACCGGCGATTTTCCACTGACGCGATTTACATCTGTGGCCAGATCATTTGCCGCACGAATCACTCCCGGCCAGTCGTTTGTAGCTATAAGAATGTCCGCCGTCTGTGCGTCAACCAGCACGAAATCTCCCGGAGCAAATGCCGTATCCACAAAAGGCGTTTCTCCGAGGGCCGACGCATGGCGCGCGAATGAAACAAGAACGGTTGTTGACAGGGCCAGCACGGCACGGCGAAAGACAGTTGTTGTGAAATGAGACGGTTCCATTTGTGACATGGTGAATTATTCCGCACAGCTTCAAATATAATTCCCGTTCTGTCCAGTTGATAACCATCATGTGAAAAAACGGGGTGAACATTGACGCCAACGAAAACAAAAGAGCGCGCCGCATTTGTCCGGCGCGCCCTGATTTTGAAAGATTCGGGATTTCAGTTTAGGTGGCGAACTGGCTGACCGGGCTGCTCCACTTGCTTGGCTCGGCGGCACCGGCCGCATTGGCCATGATGATGTAGGACACGCCCGGCGTCAGGCCGCTGAACGCATTGCCGGCCGCCGTAGTCTGGGCGGTTTGTGGCACCGCGTCCGGTGTGTTCGCCGTGCAAGTCCAGTTGTAGGTGGACGCGCCAAAGACCGGGTTGACCCTGGCGTCAAGCTCGCCGCTCAACATTCCATGGGTAAGGATGAGATTTTGCGGGGCGGGCAACGGCCCGACGGGCGTGCGCACCGGCTTTTGGACGGGGAAACCGCTCAAGAGCAGGTTGGTCATGTCCCTCTTGCAGGCCACGGCCACATAGCTGGCAAGCTGCCGCATCAGGCCGGTAAGAATCAGCCTCTTGTTTTTCTTTCTTGAGGTGGCGGAAGGCCCGCCGTCCGCCACGGCTGCCAGGGTCGCGGAAAAGTCATCCAGCGCCGCCTGGATCACCGGCAAAGCCGGCGAGGGCGTCGCGTAGATCAAGACGTTATTGGCCAGACCCAGCAGGATGACGCTGACGTGACTTCGCTTTTTCGGGCCAGGTGATGTGTTAGTCTGGGACTTAAGAAAGGACCAGACAATGAAAGGCAAACGATATACGACGGAAGACAAGATCCGCATTTTGCGGGAGGCGGATCGCGGTGAAAAAAGCATTGCGGACATCTGCCGG
>DATCDZ010000046.1:0-10799 GCA_036510395.1 Verrucomicrobiia bacterium | reverse complement strand
TCCGCATCACACGCGAGTCGAACGAGAAAGCTTTCCCCGCACGCATCACCCGCTCCAATGCCGCCGGGCCGGTGGCGAATCTTGAACTGGAACGGCTCGACGGCAGTGGACAATTTACGGCACAGTTGAGCAAGAAAGAATTCCAGCAGTTGCAATTGAAGTCTGGCGAGAATGTTTTTGTTGAACTGAAGAACGTGAAAATTTTCCAGGAAGATTTTTCCATTTAGTTCCGCGCGGATTTTCTATAGCTTCCGGCATGGCCGAAAAACATTATCGCAGTCTCGTCAAAGCCGTCTCGTGGCGGCTTACCGGCAGCATTGATACGCTGATCATTTCTTTTCTCATTACGAGACAGTTGAAGTGGGCGTTCACCATCAGCGGCGTGGAACTGTTCACGAAAATTTTCCTGTATTACGTCCACGAACGCGTCTGGCACAAAATTTCTTGGGGCAGAACCGTGGAGCGGCCGAATTACGAGATTTGAATTTTCTCCGTGCGCTGGGGCGGTTGTGTCCGTATCTTCACGCCTCTTTTATGGCCACATTGAAACCATTTGCCGCGCTGCGACCGAAACCTGAACTTGCCTCGCAAATCTGCGAGCTGCCTTATGACGTGATGTCGTCGGACGAGGCGCGCGAAATGGCGTCGGGCAATCCATTGAGTTTTTTGCACGTCAGCAAGCCGGAAATTGATCTGCCGAGCGGCACGGATGTTCACGCGCCGGAAGTTTATGCGAAGGGCGCGGAGAATTTTCAGAAACTCATTTTGCAAGGCGCGTTGAAACAGGATTCGCAGCCGAATTTTTATTTATACCGGCAAATCATGGGCAAGCACTCGCAAGTCGGCCTGGTTGCGGCGGCAAGTTGCGAGGAATATCTGGCGAACATCATCAAGAAGCACGAACTCACGCGACCGGACAAGGAAGACGACCGCGTGCGGCACATCGAAACTTTGAACTCGCAGACCGGGCCGGTTTTTTTGACTTACAAAGCAGTCGGCGCCCTGGACGAATTTGTCGCGAAGAAAATTGCAGAGACGCCCGCGATTGATTTTACGGCCAAGGACGGCGTCCGCCATTCGTCATGGAACATTTCCGATCCGCTGGACATTTTGTTTGTGCAAAATCAATTTGCCGCGATTCCGTTTCTTTACATCGCCGACGGACATCATCGCAGTGCGGCGGCGGCGCGGGTTTTTCAATCGCGCAAGGGCGGGAGACATAGCGGACAATTTCTGACGGTGATTTTTCCGCACAACCAGATGCAGATCCTGCCCTACAACCGCGTGCTGAAGGATTTGAACGGACTTACACCCGCCGAGTTGCTGAAAAAACTGGAGGAGGTTTTCAACATCATCCGTCTTGGCGTCGCCACGCCGGCGCGCAAACACGAGCTGGGGCTTTACATGAACCGTCGCTGGCACACGCTCACGTTCAAGCCGAAGCTGACCGCCGGCAAGGACGCAATTGAACAACTCGACGTGTCGCTGCTGCAAAAGCTTGTTCTCGAGCCAGTCTTCGGCATTGACGATCCGCGCACGAGCAAAAAAATCAATTTTGTCGGCGGCATACGCGGCACGGCGGAACTGGAAAAACTCGTCAACAGCGGCGAATACGCCTGCGCGCTCTCAATGTTCCCGACGAGCATTGAGGATTTGATGGCGATTGCAGACGCTGGCGGAATCATGCCGCCGAAAAGCACCTGGTTCGAGCCGAAGCTGCGCGACGCGATGTTCTGCCATTTGATTTAGCAGCGGCGTTTGTGAAAACGCCGAATCCGCACTTTCACAAGCGCGGCTACAATCTCTCGTGAACCACCACGGTTCGCTGTAACAATTTCCCTTCGCGGCTGTCTTGCGGTTAAATGACGCCACCCGAAATGACCAGCGCGCAACAGGACGAATCCGCCGTGGCCGCCGTGCGCGGCGGCGATGCCGAGCGTTACCGCGAACTCGTCGAGCGCCACGAACGCCGCGTCTATGCCGTCGCCTGGAGCCGGCTGGGCGACGCCGCGCTTGCGGAAGAAGCCACGCAGGAGGCGTTCATCCGCGCGTATCGGCGGCTGTGGCTGCTCGGCGACGGCGCGAAATTTTCCGGCTGGGTCAACACCATCGCCCGCCGCCTCGCCATCAATTCCGGCCTGCGCCATCGTCGTGAACTGAACAAGCGCGAACGCTGGGCGCTGGAAAATCCCGAAACCTCCGCCGGAGAAAATTCCGCGAACGAAACTGATCCACTGCACACGCCGGAAACTTTGCGCCAGACGCTCGCCGAACTGCCCGCCGCGCACCGCGAATGTCTGGTGCTGTTTTATCTCGAAGGCAAAAGCGGCGCGGAAGCGGCGGCGGCGCTGGGCATTTCCGAAGCCGCGTTGCGCGTGCGCCTGCACCGCGCCCGCGCGGCCATGCGCGAACGGTTGGAAGAAAAATTGGAAGGCTCGCTGGCGAATTTGCGTCCGGCAAAAACGCTTGTTCCGGCAATCATGGCGGCGGTGCTGGTTTCGTCTTCGGCCAAGGCTGCGGCGGGCGGAACGGTTGCCGTCGGGGCGGGCGCAAAAATTTTGTCGGCGCTGGGAAACACATTTCTGTTTTCATGGGTTGTGCCACTCATTTCGTTCGTCATGTTGCTGCCAAGTTTGCTTGTGATGTCCGTCATCGTGCGGAAGGAGCGGCAGAATTTCCGCGACGCGAAGGGTTTTCGCCCAGAACTGCACCGGCAGTTTTTCAGAAGTTTCATCTGGGGATTTCCGCTGGTGATTGTGTTGATGGCGGTGATGAACCAGTCCACTCTTGCCGCTTGGGGAATCAAAGGTTCTCAACTTTTCCTCGGCTGTTTTTTGCTGCTCGCGACGATGATTGCAGCGCGCTGCACTTTTTTCTTTCGCAACCGGCAAGCCATCAATTCATTTGTCTATTGCTGCATCATCATGGTCGGCACGATTGCATTTGACCTGGGCTGGTTCCCTCCAAGCCTTGCATCGCTGCCATTGCTGCTCGCGACGATTTGGTTTGCCTTCACATTCAAACGGCCGATGCGGATGGATTACAATTTGTTTCTCCGCGCCGCGCATGGTCAGTTGAAAATTTCCGACGGGATGGATGACGCGCCGACAGCAAATCATTTTGACCGCCGTGCGCTGAAATCTTTTGCGCGCTTTCTCGGCGCACATCTTCTTGTGGGCAATTTTCGATGGGAAACAAACGGACTGGCGTTGCGGCTGCCGCCGGTCGCAAGCCGGTTTCTGACGGGAATGGCCAGCCTGTTTATGTCGCCAATCAGCAGGAATTGCTCGCGCATTTCTTTGGGCTTCGACGGAACGGTCAGCGCGCACTGCGGCGGGACGGATTTGAAAGATTTGTCGGCGCTGAAAACCGGAAAGCTTGCTGATCCCGGAGAACTTGAAAGCGTCGTCGCTGAAATTGTCAGTCAGGCATGGCTGGAATTTCGCAGCGGAAACTTTGCGGCGGCGGAACGGGCATTGGGCGACTCACCGGAATCGGATGTGTTTATCATGCCGCCATCGCACGCCAAATCCATGCGCTGGTGGCGCATTTTTATCGGCGTATCAGTGGTGTTGATGATGACGGGAATGATGTTGCGGTTTTTGCCGCCGGCTTGGATCGCAAGGTTGGACGGGTTGAAACCTGTCAATCTCACCGAAGCGCAAGTGCGCGAATTTTTAAGCCACGTTTCGGTCAATCCAAATCCAGTCATCGGTCACAGTCAAAAATCTTATCCATTTGATGTCGTGATGCCATTGTTCAATTGTTTCGTGCTTCCAGAAACAAATTTATTCACAATGCGTGGATTGGACGCTATACATTCAATAATTCTTGGCAATGACAATCTTGAGGTGTGGCGGCAAAATCCAAGGCGTCTGCAATTATTTATGAACAGCCAGTATCATCGCGCGATTTACGAGGGCTGGGTTAGCTGGCCGGAATTGAATTTGCAACCCGCCGATTGCGAAGCGTTTTTGCACACCAATCGTTCTTTGATTTTCTCCGGAGCAATTTTAGGAACAAATTGGGATCGTTTCTTATCACGTTGCGATGCGTGGTCATGGGTCAAATCACAACATTATGACGTGATGCGGATTCAAAATTGGGGTGTATGGGACTTGCGTTTTTTGAGTGAAATAAATTCTCTCGATTTGGTTGAACGCGAAAAACTCATCCAACAAATCGCCGACGTGCAAACGCTTTCCGCCAACCCGCCAAATAATCCGCCGATTCACGATTGGCGCGACGTGCGCGGATTTTTTTTCACGTCTGGTTTTCCCGCGTTGCAAGATACTTATCGCTCGCTCGCCGCGTTGGAAATTCTTGGCGGTCTGGACAAGATTGACCGCGAGGCGTGCATCGCAGGAATTTTGAAAAGGCATCAAGGCAAAGGTTATTTCACCTCGCCCAGTTCCGGCGGCGAAAACGAATATCACATTGACGGCAGCGCGCGCGACACCATCGCCGCCTTTGAATCGCTCCGGATTCTCGGCGCGCTCGACCGCGTGAAGGATTTGGACAAATGGCAGTTCCGCGTGGCGAATTACAATTCATCCAAACCCGACGCGAATGGCGTCCGCGTTTTGACTTGGGACGAAATTGAAGCGTGGGTCGCGCAGCAGCGTTTGCAAAGAGACGTTCTTGAACATCGGCAAAATCCACAAATGCCATGGCGTTCGTTATTGACTCCTTGAATTGAAGTTGCAGATCTGCCGCTGCTTTCGCATTTCATTCCGTTCCAAACCTGTTTAATTTTGCGCGTGGCAAAAGACCGTCTTCAACGCGGACTGCGCGCGACCTTTTTGGGGATCGCGGTGAACATCGTTTTGGGCGCGGTGAAATTCGCCGCCGGAATTTTCGGCCATTCGCACGCGCTCATCGCGGACGCGACGGAATCGTTCGCGGACATTTTCAATTCGCTAGTCGTCTGGCGCGGGATCGTCGTCGCCGCCGCGCCGGCGGACGAGGATCATCCCTACGGCTACAGCAAGGCCGAGCCGCTCGCCGCCGCGTTCGGCGCGGTGATGCTTGCGGCGGCGGCGGTCTGGATTGCTGGAAAAGGGATATTGGACATTTACGAATCGTTGCATCCAGAAACTTTTCACTATCATCACGAACCGTTGCGCTGGTTCACGCTGGTCATTTTGGTGGTGGTGATTGCCGTGAAGGAAGGGTTGTTTCGTTTTGTGATCGGCGAAGGCGAGGCAACGGACAATTCTGCCGTGAAGACGGATGCGTGGCATCATCGCAGCGACGCGATCACGTCGGCGGGCGCGTTCATCGGCATTTGCATCGCGCTGGTCGGCGGGGAAAAGTTCACCTGGGCGGACGACGCCGCGGCTATTTTTTGCGCGCTCATCATCGCCGTCAACGGCTGGCTTTTGCTGCGCCCGGCGTTGAGCGAGCTGATGGACAAGGCCGCCGGCAGCGAAGTCATTGAACGCATCCGAGGGGTTGCGGCGGGCACGCCCGGTGTGGAGCGCGTGGAAAAATGTTTTGCGCGCAAGGCCGGGCATCTTTACTTCGTGGAAATGCACGTCCAGGTGGACCCGCAGATGACCGTGCTGCGTTCGCATGAGATCGCGCACACCGTGAAGAACAAAATCCGCGAGACGATGCCCGAAGTCAGCGACGTGCTGGTTCACATCGAGCCGCTGGACATTCCGGCGGAAAAATCGCAGTAGACGACGTAAGGAGCCTCATTATTTTCGGTTTAATTGGAGCCTCGTCACCTCGGCTCCTACAATGAATTGAAATAATTTTGTTCCCTTTTTCCATCCGGCGGACATTTATAGGTAAATGCCGGAACTGGACGACATCGCGCTGCTGAAGCAATTCGCTGAAACGGATTCCGAACCGGCGTTTGCCGGAATCGTTTCGCGCCATTTGAACCACGTCTATTCGACGGCGTTGCGAAGCGCTGGCGATCCGCACGCGGCCCAGGAAATTTCGCAGGCCGTTTTCATCATCCTCGCGCGCAAGGCGAAATCGCTGGGCGCGAAAACAATTCTTTCCGGCTGGCTGCACCGGACGGCGCGGCTGACGGCGGCGAATTATCTGCGCGGCGAAATCCGCCGGCAAAAACGCGAACAGGAGACATTCATGCAATCCACTTTGAACGAAACGGCAGATGAAGCGTGGCGGCAGATCGCGCCGCTGCTGGACGACGCGATTTCAAAGCTCGGCGCAAAAGACCGCGACGCAATTGTGCTGCGGTTTTTCGAGAACAAAAGTTTGGGCGAAGTCGGCGCGGCTTTGGGCGCGAGCGAGGACGCGGCGAAAATGCGCGTGAACCGCGCGCTGGAAAAACTGCGGAAATTTTTCGCGAAGCGCGGCGCGACATTTTCGGCGGCAATTATTGCGTCTGCCGTTTCTGCAAATTCGGTCCAGGCCGCGCCGGCTGGCCTGGCGAAGACAATTTCCGCAGTCGCGATTGCCAAAGGCGCGGCGGCGGGCGGATCAACCCTGGCTTTGGTAAAAGGAGCATTGAAAATTATGGCATGGACAAAAGTTAAAACAACTGTGTTTGCAGGAGTAGTTCTGATTCTGGCAGCCGGAACAACGACGGTGATTGTAAAAAATTACGGGCATCATCCACGGGTGAAATTGCAGTGGACTCCTGCCGAGAAAGATTTGTTTCGGCAGGAATCCATCGCGCGCATGAACCAGTCCAAACAATGGGCGCTGGCTTGCATCATGTTTGCCGCTGATCATCAAAACCAATTGCCGAAAAACTTTGAGCAGTTAAAGCCCTATGTGCGGGGAAACGGCCTTTCATCTTCAAATTGGGAGTTTGTGTCCGGCGGCAACCTGCACGGCTTTGCTAATGTGTCCAAAACCATTTTGTTCCGGGAAAAAGAATTGAGGCCGTCTCCCGGCGGCAAGTTTGCCAAGGTTTATGCCTTTGCCGACGGACACGTTGAAGTAATCAGCTCTTTAGACGGCGATTTCGCGGCTCTGGAGAGACAGCGCGGGTTCTTGGTTCAGCCGGCAAAATAATTGAAAATAGTTTGTTCTCTTTTGCCTTGGGCGGACACTGATAAATGGTGGATGTTGAACGGAATGTTTCACCTGGCTTGCCGCCTGAATTGGCACTGGACAAAAAGCCGCGGCTGGCGCGTCGTTATTGTCATGGACACCATAAGATTCCCTTCAAACTCAAATCCTTTGAAACGAATTGGCTGCGGCGGTGTCATATTGAGGATGAATACGAGGCGCGCTTTCACCTTGATTGAACTGCTCGTGGTCATCGCCATCATCGCCATTTTGGCCGCGCTGCTGCTGCCGGCGTTGTCCAAGGCCAAGCAAAGCAGCTATAAGGCCGTGGATTTGAACAATCTCAAACAATTCGGCATCGCCACGCATCTCGTCGCATCGGATAACAACGATGTCATGCCCTGGGCGAACTGGCTTTCCGGTGAAGATAGCAGCCCGACTCCCCAAGGCTGGCTTTATGCGCGCGACCTCACCGCCAGCGGCCCGGCGCAATTCAAGGTTCAGACCGGCAGTTTCTGGCCGACGCTGGCAAGTCCGAAAATGTATTTCTGTCCGAGCGACAACACCAACAGCGCGATGTTCCAGTTGCGGCCCCAGCAGAGTTCCAGCTATGTGATGAACGGTGCCGTCTGCGGCGGCGCATTGACTAATGTGGTGAAATTGACGCAACTCTCCCCCGCCGGCGTGGAGTTTTGGGAATGCAACAACGCCACGGAGGATGACAACCAGCGGCTTTTCAATGATGGCGCGAGCAGCCCTGATGAAAACACCAGCGGACGGCACGGCAACGTCGCGGTCATCAGTTCGTTCGACGGTTCGGCCGGATTGATGCAGATCGTGAAATGGACGGAAAAAATGAATGAGGACGGCCCGAATGAATTGTGGTGCTACCCCGGCAGCCCGGACGGGCATTTTCCGCTCGCGCAATGAACCAGTGAAATGAAAATTGTCCCATGGAGATCACCGCGCGCTTTCACGTTGATCGAACTGCTCGTCATGGGACTCGCAATCGCCGCGCCCGCGCAGACGAATCTGAAACCGTCCGCCGCCGAAGTTGACGCCGGCACGATGAACCACAAGTTGCTGATGGGTTATCAAGGCTGGTTCGCTTGTCCCGGCGACGGCTCGCAGCCAAACCGCTGGGTGCATTGGTTTCGCGGGAACAATCCGGTCGCGACCAATGCCACGGTGGATTTCTGGCCGGACGTTTCCGAGATGGACGCAGACGAACTCTTCACCACGCGGATGACGTTGCCCGGTGGCGCGCCGGCGAAACTTTATTCCGCCTACACGCCAAAAACCGTGCTGCGGCATTTCAAGTGGATGAAGGACAACCAACTGGACGGGGTTTTTCTCCAGCGCTTCACATCCGAGCTGTCCGACCCCGCATTTTTTGCGCTACGCAACCGGGCGACAATGAACGTGCGGGCCGGCGCGGAAAAATACGGACGCGTCTTCGCGATCATGTATGACATCTCCGGCCAGCCGACGAACAATCTTGTCCGCACACTGACGAACGACTGGAATTATCTCGTCCAAACGATGCGCGTCGCGGACAGCCCGCGTTATCTCCGGCACAACGGCAAGCCGGTGGTGGCGGTTTGGGGTTTTGGATTTGCCGGGCGCAAAGACACGCCGGATCAGGCGCGACAGGTCATCAATTATTTCAAATCCGCCGGCTGCACCGTGATGGGCGGAGTGCCGGCCTGCTGGCGCACGTTGAACCACGACGCGCAAACCAATTCCGCTTGGGCGGCGGTCTTCCGCTCGTTCGATGTCATCAGCCCGTGGTCGGTCGGGCGTTACGGCGACGACGCGGGCGCGGATGCCTTCCGGCAAAATGTCATCACGCCCGATCTGGCGGAAGCAACCAAAGCCGGGCGCGAATATATGCCGGTCGTTTTTCCCGGTTTCTCCTGGCATAACCTGAACGGCGGCCCGTTGAATCAAATTCCCCGCCGCGGTGGTGATTTTTTCTGGCATCAGGTTTTCAACGCCACCGCCGCCGGTTGCACGATGATTTACGGCGCGATGTTCGACGAAGTGGACGAAGGCACGGCGATGTTCAAGCTTGCGCCCACTCCCGCACAACTGCCCGCGCAAGGAGCGTTCGTGCCGTTGGATGTTGACGGCGTGAATCTGCCCGGCGACTGGTATCTGCGCCTCGCGAACGAAGCCGGCAAAATGTTGCGCGGCGAAATTCCGCTGCAAAGCCGGCTGCCCATCGCGCCGTGATCGAGACGCAGCGAAGGTCTCGGCCATTTCATTTCCCCTTTGCGTTCTTGGCGGCTTGGCGGTTTAATTCCGCGATGAAAATTGTTTTAGCTTATTCGGGCGGCCTCGACACCTCGGTGCTGCTTTCGTGGATCAAGGAAAAATACAACGCCGAGATGATCGGCTTTTGCGCCGACATCGGGCAGGAAGAAGAACTCGACGGCCTCGAAGCCAAGGCGCTCAAGACCGGCGCGTCGAAAATTTACATTGACGATTTGCAGGAGGAATTCGCGCGCGATTTTATTTTTCCGATGATTCAGGCAAGCGCGATTTACGAAGGCCAGTATTTTCTCGGCACCAGCATCGCGCGGCCGCTCATCGCCAAGCGCATGGTCGAGATCGCGAAGAAGGAAAAAGCCGACGCCATCGCGCACGGCGCGACGGGAAAAGGAAATGACCAAATCCGTTTCGAGCTGACTGCCGCCGCACTCGCGCCGGATTTGCAGGTCATCGCCCCGTGGCGCGACGAACGTTATCGCGCGGAATTTCCCGGCCGGCAGGAGATGATTGATTACTGCGCCAAGCACAAGATTCCCGTGCAGGCCAGCGCGAAGAAGCCGTTCTCAAGCGACCGCAACCTCCTGCACATCTCCTACGAAGCCGGAATTCTCGAAGACCCGTGGTTTGATTCCTATGACCTGAAGAACCGCCAGTATTTCACCACGCTCTCCGTGCTGCCCGAAGACGCGCCGGACAAACCCGAATTCGTCGAGTTGGATTTCGTCAAAGGCGATTGCGTTGCGGTGAACGGCAAGAGGTTGAATCCGCTCGGCGTGATGAAGGCGTTGAACAAACTCGGCGGCAAACACGGCGTCGGGCGCGTGGACATGGTGGAGAACCGGTTCGTCGGCATGAAATCGCGCGGCGTGTATGAGACGCCCGGCGGCGCGATTTTGCATTTCGCGCATCGCCAGATGGAATCGCTCACGATGGACCGCGAAGTCATGCACCAGCGCGACGCGCTCATCCCGAAATATGCCGAGCTGGTCTACAACGGCTTCTGGTATGCGCCCGAACGCCTCGCGTTGCAGGCCTACGTGACCGAGAGCCAGAAGAACGTGACCGGCACCGTGCGCGTGAAACTCTACAAGGGCAACCTCATGGTCAGCGGCCGCAAATCCCCTGTGAGCCTCTACAACCCGCACATCGCCACGATGGAAGCCGACCCGACCAAGGCCTACAACCAGGACGACGCCACCGGCTTCATCCGGTTGAACGCGCTGCGATTGAAAGTCGCGGCGAAGGTGCATGGGAAGAAATAAACAAATTTGAGGTGCCAAATTGGAACCTCAAGTTTCGTGATAGTAAACAAGTGTATGAATTAGAAAACTTGAAGTGCCAAATTGGGACTTCAAGTTGAATGGCAGAAATCTTCAAGATCACAATTTGTGACCTTGAACGAAGTCCGCAACTTGATATCGCAATTTGCGATATCAAGATAGAAGACGTTTGCGGTCACAAATTGTGACCGCATCCAGCACATGAAAACAAACAAATCAGTCATGACGGTCGTAGCTGACATCAGTTCG
>DATCDZ010000045.1:0-12656 GCA_036510395.1 Verrucomicrobiia bacterium | reverse complement strand
TGCGCGGTATCTTCCAATCCGCCTGTCGCTCCAGATTGCGCGCCCATGCCCGCACCCTTGGCAGTTATGAACGCTTCAAAGGCAGTGGTGTCCGTGCCGAGTTGCGTGAGAAAGGTGGCGGGCAGTCCGAGGCTGATGAGTGGCGCGGAGAACGTCGCCGCGTCCGTCTGAAAGGCGCGGGCGGAATTGAGCAACGCCTGATCGCCGCCGCTGCGGGGCAAGAGAAATTTTCCATCGAGTCCCGCCGTGCCAAGCAACGCGAGGGAGTGCGCGGCGGTGGTGATGCCAAGCAAATCGTCGTGCAGGTGGAATCGTCCGGCGACCTTGGACATGACGCTGCTGTGCGCGGCGTCCGCGCCGGAAACCTGCGCCGCGCCGAGCGTGGCGGTCTGCGGAACAGCGGCGTGGATGAGGGCGAATTGCTGTCCGCCCATGCTGGCGGGCAGAAAGTCGGCGGCGTTGGCGATGCCAAAGGCGTCCACGTTTTTGAAGGCGGCGGTGAGGCTGGTGACTTGGTAGTTCATATTTATACCCTTTCGATTCGGGATTTTTCTGGCGATTATCCGCCTGTTTGGAGCGTGTGCAACACTTTTTTTGATAAAGTAGGAGTCGAGGTGACGAGGCTCATTTCAAATCAGAGACTCCTTACGTCGTCTCCTACAATCAAACTGTCGCTTTTTGACCATCTGAATCCGTCAAAAACCATCAAAAACCTGCATTTTACCCGCACAGATCGAAAAATGGCCGCACAGATGGATTTATGCCCGCACGGAACGGCCAATTGCCCGCACGGATTGAATTTTGCCCGCACGAACCGGAAAATGCCCGCACGAAACGATTTATTGCCGCACGGAACTGAAATTGTTCCGCACAGATTGATTTTGAGGGTGCGGGAAAGGATTGTTGCCCGCACGAAACGGCAAGCCCGGATTGATCCGGTAATTTTAATTCGACCCGGCGCGTTTTCATTGTTACCCTGCGCGAATTATGTCACCCGACGATATTATTCTGGAGGCGGAAGAGAAGATGATCAAGACCGAGCAGGTGGTCGCGAACGAATTCGCCGGCGTGCGCACGGGCAAGGCGTCCGCCTCGCTCGTAGAGAACATCATCGTGGATGTCTACGGCTCGCAGATGCGCATCCGCGAACTCGCGGGCATCACCACGCCGGAGCCGCGCATGCTGGTCGTCCAGCCGTGGGACATGACGGGCATCCAGGCCATTGAGAAGGCGATCCAAAAGGCGAACCTCGGCCTTTCGCCCGTCGTGCAGGGCAAAATCATCCGCATCGCGTTTCCCGAATTGAGCCAGGAGCGGCGGCAGGAGTTCGTGAAGATCATCAAGAAAATGTCCGAGGACGGGCGCGTGGCGATCCGCCATGTGCGCCGCGACGCGCTGGAACTTTTGAAGAAGGCGAAAACTTCCGGCGGCGTCGGCGAGGAGGAAATTGAATCGGCGGAGAAGGAAATCCAAAAGCTGACCGACCAATACATCGCGAAGATTGACGCGCACGTTGTGGCCAAGGAAAAGGAAATCATGACGGTGTGATTTGCAGGAGACGACGTGAGTCGGCTCATTATTTTTACTGAACGATTTTTAATTGGAGCGGACTCACGTCCGCCGCTACGAAGTTAAAAATTTATTGACCGTTGGCTGGCGCGAATTGCCGGCGAAGTTCCAGATGCCTTATTGATTTGGCGGTGGTGAATAGGTGTTCGCCTTTTCCCAAGCATCAAAATTTCCATCGTATGATATGGCGGTTTGCACGCTGCCGTCGGCAAAACCATAAATGCGATGCCACGTTCCATCGGGAGCTTGCTGGGTAATCCGTTCACGGAGTTCTAGCATATTGGCGTGTTCAGGATTATTTATGCTTCTTGCCACTCCGGCATTAACAAATTCAAAACTGAAGTAGTCACCAAAGTTTTGCGGAGGAAGTTCTTTTTTAAGCGATTCCGCATTAGTCGGGAATTGGCCATTATTATCCATCGCATATAAAAGCATGGCAAGTCCAAGTTCTTTCATGTTATCTACTGTCGCAGTTTCATGCGCTGTGAATTTGGCTTGGGCGGATAAAACCGTCGCCAGCTTTTGTCCGGCGATTTGAGCTTTTTGATTTGCCTCATTCGCCTGCCGTTGCAACACGCCGACTTCGCCCCGAAGTTTTAGAAGTTCGTTGTTTGAATCATCAGGCAGTTTTTTAAAATCGTAAGTTGCAGCCAGACGATTTGAAAGACTTTCGTTGTCAGCTTGTTGTTGTGTGATTTGCCGCACCATTTGTTGCCGCAAGGATTCATTTTCTTCGCGCAGTTTAATTTGCGTTTGATGTTGAACCACCAAAGCCGTCGTAGCACCGACAATGGCGAGCGCGCTGATTCCGAGTTTGAGTTTGGTCATGGTCATAATTTTCAAAAAAGTTAAAGTTGTTTCCGTCCCCGCAAAGGCCATCGAAGAACTCGTAAGCGTCGCGGCCAAACCTGCGGGTGCAACTTGGATCGCGTTCGCGGAAATCACGGTCGAAAGCGCGGCGGCAGTCGTCGTCACGCCGCGTCCCGTCAGAATTTTATGCAATTTTTCCAGCGCGCGATTAATGCGCTTTCGCGTGGCGTCTTCGCTGCCGCCCAGGGTCGCGCCGACTTGTGCCAGGCTTTGCTGTTCAAAAAACCGGAGCAGCAGCGCGTCGCGGTCGGTTTTGGTCAGGCGTTCCAGCGCTTCGTCAAGCAGCGGACGGATTTGCCGCCAATTTTCATTTCCAGTTTCGGATTGAATTGCGTTCATCGTCACAGCCTCCTGTTCGCGTGCGCGGCGGCGGCGTTCACCGCGAAGGATTTGCCGCGCGGCAAAAATCGTGGCGCGATGCAGCCAGCCGGCGAGCACGACATTTTCAGAAAGAGCAGGGGCTTTGCGCGCGAGATCGGCGAAAACAATTTGCGCGATGTCCTGCGCAAAATGCGCGTCGCCGTTCGTCTGCCGGAGCGCGACGGAATGAACGAGAGAAACGTGGCGCGCGACGAGTTCGCCGAAAGCGGCTTCGGAACGGTCGGCGGCAAATCGGCGCAAAAGTTGTCGGTCATCGGGCATCTTTCATACATACAGCCGCAGAACGCCGGAATCGGACAGAAAAAACTGGCGTAAAGTTGTCCGGCAAGCTACGCTCCCGGCTCATTTAATTATGGCTAAACTCACAGTTCGGGATTTGGACGTTCGAGGCAAGCGCGTTTTCATGCGCGTGGATTACAACGTGCCGATGGAAGAGCGCGACGGCAAAATGGTCATCAACGACGAAACACGCATCAAGGAAACGCTGCCGACGTTGAAATTGCTCATCGAAAAAGGTGCAAAAATAATTCTGGCCGCGCATTTGGGCCGTCCAAAAGGCAGGCGCGAACCTTCAATGTCGCTGCGCCCGGTCGCTTTCAAATTACATGAAATGCTCGGCCAGCCGATTGAATTCGCGGATGATTGCATTGGCGAACACGCGGAAAAAATTGTCGCATCATTGAAGGACGGCCACGTTGCGCTGCTGGAAAATGTCCGTTATCACAACGAAGAAGAAGCGAATGATCCGGCTTTCGCGGAAAAACTGGCGAAGCTCGCGGACGTTTATGTCAACGACGCGTTCGGCGCGGCGCATCGCGCGCACGCGAGCACGGAAGGAATTGCCCGCGTGATTGCAAAACGCGGCGGCAAATGCGCAGCGGGATTGTTGATGGAACGTGAACTGAAATTTCTCGGCGATGAATTGGAAAAGCCCGCGCGCCCGTTTGTTGTCATTCTCGGCGGCGCAAAAGTATCCGACAAAATCAAAGTCATTGACCGGTTGCTGGAAAAGGCGGACACGATTTTGATCGGCGGCGCGATGGCCTACACTTTCAAACTTGCGCATGGTGTAAAAACCGGCAAATCGCTCATTGAACCCGATCATAAAGGCACGGCGCTTGCGGCGGAAGAAAAAGCGAAGAAACTCAAAGTAAATTTCCAATTGCCAACGGACACGATCATCGCGACGCCGGTGGACTCGGGCAAGTTGAACAAAAAGGGCAGGCCGGTGATGGATTTTGTGAATGTCCGAACCGTGCGCGGGGACATTCCCGACGACGCGGAAGGGTTCAGCATCGGCGAGGAAACTGCGGCGAACTACGCCAAAATCATTTCAGGCGCGAAAACAATTTTGTGGAACGGCCCGATGGGAATGTTCGAGGATGCGCGGTTTGCCGGCGGGACAAATGCAGTGGCGCAGGCCGTGGCCGACGCGACGCAAAAGAACGGTGCGAAGAGCATCATCGGCGGCGGTGACAGCGTGAAGGCGCTGAATAAAGCCGGCCTCGGCGACAAAGTGACGTTTATGAGCACCGGCGGCGGCGCGAGTTTGGAATTTTTGGAAGGCTCTGTTTTGCCGGGAGTCGCGGCGTTGTCGGAAAAGTAGGAGCCGACGTGAGAAAGCTCTGACTATAAAAGTAAATTTGAGACTCGTTACCTCGTCTCCTACAAAAATAGAAAAATGAACAAAGAACGAAAATTGATCATCGCGGGCAACTGGAAGATGAACAAGACCGTCGCCGAGGCGCTGGCCTTGGTGGCCGACCTTACGCGCGAACTCGCCTCCGTGAAGGTAGTGGACATTGTGGTCTGCCCGCCGTTCACCGCGCTGCAATCGGTGTCGAAGGCGATACTTGAAACCAAAAACTTCAAGCTCGGCGCGCAGAACATGAGCGAGAATAATTTCGGCGCGTTCACCGGAGAGGTTTGCGCGGGGATGTTGAAGGAATTCTCCGTGCGCTATGTCATTCTCGGCCACAGCGAACGTCGCCAGTATCAAAAGGAATCCGACGCGCTCATCGCCAAAAAGGCGGCGGCGGTTCACGCGGCGTCGCTCAAGCCGATTGTGTGCGTCGGGGAAACCCTTGCGGAACGCGAGGCCGGAAGGACGGAAAAGGTTTTGGAGACGCAGGTGGGCGGCAGCCTTGCCGGGTTGACCGGCGAACAAATGCTGGAAACCATCATCGCCTATGAGCCGGTGTGGGCCATTGGAACCGGCAAGACGGCGACGACGCAGCAGGCGCAGGACGCGCACGCGTTCATCCGCGCATTGCTTGCAAAGATTTTCGGTGAAGCCGTCGCTAAAAAAGTCCGCATCCAATACGGCGGCAGCGTGAAGCCGAACAACGCCAGGGAATTAATGGGCCAGCCGGACGTGGACGGCGCGCTCGTCGGCGGCGCATCGCTGGAGGCGAGAAGTTTTGCTGACATCATCAAGAATTCAATATAGGATTGCACATGACTTTATTAGTTGGAATTTTAATCGCCGCGATGATTTTGAATTGCGTGGTGTTGATCCTGCTCATTTTGGTTCAACTGCCGAAGAAGGACGCGGGCGCGGGGCTGGCGTTCGGCGGTGGAGCGGCGGACGCGCTGTTCGGCGCAGGTTCGGGCAACGCGCTGACAAAAATCACCAAATGGACGGTGGGAATTTTTTTCGGGCTGGTCTTGCTGCTCGGCCATATGCAGGACAGTTTGCATCGCCGCTCGAACGCATCCGCATTTGAGAAGGCCGTCCAGGAAAAACAAATGCAAACGCCGGTCGCTCCGCAGTCCACCGCGCCGCTGGCTTCGCAACCGTCTGCCACGCCGTCAACGAACGGTTTGCTGACGTTTCCGGTTTCCCCGGCCGCAAGCACCAACGCGCCGGTTCCAGTCAAATAACGCGATGACCATTTCCAAACGCGCGCGGCGATTTTTTTCGCGGGCGCGTTTTGTTTTTTTTCTCGCCGCCTGTGTTTTGATTTCCGGCTGCGGCCGCCATGAGCCGCCCGCCGACATCACCATCATCAATCAAGCCGAACCGGAAACGCTCGATCCGGCGCTGCTGACGGGCATTCCTGAAATGCGAATTGATGTCGGCTTGTTTGAAGGGCTGGCGCGGCTTGGTCCGAAAACGGCCCAACCGATCCCGGGTCTGGCAAAAAGCTGGGAGATTTCACCGGACGGAATAATTTACACGTTTCATCTTCGCACCAATCTGGTCTGGTCCACTGGCGAACCCATCACGGCGGACGACGTGGTATATTCCTGGATTCGCACGCTCGCTCCTGCGACGGCCTCCGATTACGCCGGACAGCTTTTTTATGTGACAAATGCCGAAGATTTCAACGCCGGAAAAATCCAGGATCCGTCGCCCGTCGGAATTCACGCGCTCGACAAATTCACCGTTCGCGTGGAACTAAACAGTTCCGTTCCATTTTTTCTCGACATTTGTGCGATGCCGTTGACGTATGTCGTGCCACGGCAGACCATTGAAAAATACGGCGACCGCTGGCTGATGGCCAGACCATTGCCGGCAAGCGGGCCTTACGAACTGGCTTACTGGCGGCTCAACGACAAAGTCCGCCTGATAAAAAATCCGCGCTATTGGGACGCCGCGAACACGCAATCGGACATCATTGACATCCTGCCAATCGGTTCGCCGTCCACGGCGTTCGATTTATACGAGCAGGGCGCGGTGGACATTATTTGGGACAAAGAAGTCGTGCCTGCGGAACTGCTCGACATCTTGAGAAAACGTCCCGATGTTCACCCGTTCAATTATCTCGCAATCTATTGGGTGAGCTTCAACGTCACGCGCAAGCCGTTCGATAATCCGCTTGTCCGCAAGGCGCTCGCGCTGGCTGTTGATCGCGAACGCATTGTCAAAAAAGTCATGCGCGGAGGGGAACGTCCCATTTCACATCTCGTTCCCGACGGCACGGCTAATTACACCTCGCCGCCGGGACTTGATTACAATCCCGCGCTGGCAAAAAAGCTATTGGCGGAAGCCGGCTATCCCGGCGGCAGGGGATTTCCGCGCTTCGAATATATTTTCAACGCGCCGGCCGGCGGCGGCGACAAGGTTCACGAGGACATCGCAATTGAACTGCAGCAGATGTGGCACGACACGCTCGGCATCAACATGGATTTGCGGCAGGTCGAATGGAAAGTGTGGTTGAGCGAGACCGCGCATCTGGATTACGACGCCGGTCGCGGTGACTGGATTGGCGATTACGATGATGCGAACACGTTTCTGGATTTATTTTTGAGCAACAGCGGCAACAACCGCACCGGCTGGAAAAATGCCCGTTACGACGGACTGGTCAGCGAAGCGAACGCGCAAACCGATTTGAAGAAACGCGAGGAACTTTTCCAGCAGGCGGAGGGCATTTTAATCCAGGACGAACTGCCGATCATCCCGCTTTATATTTACGCCGGAATCAATTATTACCACACCAACATCACGGGCATCTACCAGAACATTTTGGACGACCACCCGCTCAATTACATCCGCAAAATAAAATCAAGATGATTTTTTTCTCCGCGTCCGCGCGTCTCTGCGGTTAAATGATCGCAATGTATTTTGTCCGGCGCATTTTATTCTCGATTCCGCTGCTGCTGCTCATCAGCGCGCTGGCGTTCACGCTGGTGCGGCTCGCGCCCGGCGGGCCGTTTGACCGCGAACGCGCCCCGGCGTCGCCGGAAATCGAGCGCAATATCCGCGCCAAATATCATCTGGACGAGCCGCTCTGGAAACAATATCTGCGCTACCTCGGCGATCTGGCGCACGGCGATTTTGGCGTCTCGCTCAAATATCGTGACCACACGGTCAACGACATCATTGCACAGGCGCTTCCGGTCTCGATGACGCTCGGCGGACTGGCATTTGGTTTTGCGATGATGGTCGGATTGCCCGTCGGATTTTTCACGGCGGCAAAACGGGGCAAATGGGAGGATTTCGCCGGCAGTTTTTTTGCGATTCTCGTCGTGTGCATCCCGGCATTTGTTCTCGCACCGATTTTGGTTCTGATTTTTTCAGTCAAATTGCGATGGCTGCCGGTGGCTTTGTGGGAAACGCCGTGGCACATGATTTTGCCGCCCGTTGCGCTTGGCCTTTTCTTCGCCGGAAAAATCGCGCGCATCTTTCGGGAAGGAATGTTGCAGGCCGCGCAATCGGAATTTGTCACCGCCGCGCGCGCCAAAGGGCTGGCCGAGCACACGCTGTTGCTCAAGCACGCCGTTCGCATCGGCATTTTGCCTGTCGTTTCCTATTCCGGCCCGATGCTCGCGGATTTGCTGACCGGTTCGTTTGTCATCGAAAGCATTTTTCAAATTCCTGGCATCGGCGTTTTTCTCATCAACAGTTCGTTGAACCGCGATTACACCGTCGTCGTCGGCCTGTCCCTGCTTTACGCAATCCTGTTGATTGCGCTGAATCTGATTGTTGATTTTGCCTACACCATGCTAGACCCGCGTGTGCAATATGAATGATCACAAAGTTGACAGTTCAGGGTTGAAAGTTGGAAGTCCAAATTCCGGCTCTAAACCCGCATGGCTTCGCTTCAAAAAAAAACGCGCCGCAGTCATCAGCGCCTGGTTTTTAATTTTCCTGCTCGCCGCCGTCGTCATCTGGCCGGTCATTCTGAAAATGTCCACCGCCCGTTTCGCGCAATTGCATAACCCCGATGAACTTTCCGACGTCCAATTTTCCCCGCCGACGGCGCAACATTGGTTCGGCACGGATTTGCATGGGCGCGACGTTTTTTCGCGCGTGCTTTTCGGCGCGCAAATCTCTTTGCTTGTCGGCGTCGTCGGCACACTGGTCAGTCTGGTCATCGGCGTTTTGTGGGGTGCCATTGCCGGTTATGTTGGCGGAAAGACCGACGACATTTTAATGCGAATCGTGGACGTTCTTTATTCTTTGCCTTCAATCATTTTCGTCATCGTGCTCATCACTACTCTCGGCGAATTGATCAAACAATCGCACCTCGTCCAAAATTCCCCGGCGCTTGCCGGCGGATTGCGCGTGATATTTTTGTTCGCCGGCCTCGGCGCAATTTCCTGGCTGACGATGGCGCGGATCGTGCGCGGACAAGTCTTGTCACTGCGAACACGCGCCTTCGTCGAAGCCAGCCGCGCACTTGGCGCAAAACCGCATTGGATTCTCGCACGCCATATCATCCCGAACATTCTTGGAATCGTGATTACTTATCTGGCGCTGACGATGCCCGCGATCATTCTTTACGAATCGTTTTTGAGTTTTCTTGGACTCGGCATTCAAGCGCCGATGGCCAGTTGGGGAACCTTGATCAGTGACGGCGTTTCCAACATCAACCCGATTCGTATTTACTGGTGGCTGATCGTTTTTCCCGGCGGAGTTTTGGTTTTAACATTGCTCGCATTGAATTTTCTCGGCGACGGCCTGCGCGATGCGTGGGATGTGAAAGGCAAATGAAGAGGGCAGAATGTAGAATGAAGAAAAAATCATTCTTCATTTTTCATTCTTCTTAATTCTTCAATCCGCCATTTCAAAAAGGGCGAGCAATGTTTCGTCGCCGCCTTGTTCCGCACCGGCCAATATGAATTGAAATCTTTTTTTAACTTCCGTAATTCACGGACGCTTTGCTGCGCCAGCAATTTTGCCTGTGACTTTTTCCCGGCGGCAACGGACTGCTGCCACAGCATGAACTTGCACGATTGTTCCGCCATGCGCGCCGCCAAATCCAGTTCGCGCGCAAAGACGTTTCTTGATTCTAATTTTGGTTTTGCGCGAGCAAGAACCTTTTGCTGTTTCTGGATTTCCTTCAAAGCGGCGACAATTTTCTTCGCCGGAATCTTGGCGAACCATTTCAAGCCGTTCCGGCAAAACAATTCATGGTCCTCCGGTTTTGGTGCGGCGATAACTGTGCCGAGCGGCGTTTCGTTCGGTGCATTCACGCCAAGTTTTTGATGTGCGAAACCGAGTTTGAATCCGGCCTCCGCGATTTTACCGGTTGGATCTTCAAATACATCACGGCTCAAGACGGCCTTTAGCGTTGATTCATCCAGTGCGTTTGAATTCCAAGCCAGCGCAGCGCCAGCGGCGAACATCGGCCAGCTCACGGCCAGCGGCTGTGGATGCCCGCCGTCGCCCCAATCGGTGTTGAGATAACCGGTCGCGCCGAATTTTTTACCAGCCTTGGCGGCGGCGCGCAAATTGGCAAGTGCGCTGTCATGTTTGCCGATAAGTGTTTGCCAGGTGGAAGTGCCGGGGCAGACGTAAAATGGAATTTTTGCTCTGGCGAATTGCGCGGCTTCTGCGTCAAACGGATGATTCGCCTCGTAACCCCAATTTAGAGCAATGATTTCGGCGATAGCAGCGGACGTAAGTCCGCTCTGATTGAATTGAGCCGACTCACGTCGGCTGCTACGGAAAAATTTTGCCAATTCAGAAATCAGTTTCGGATATTTCAAAATGATGTCCCCCCAGAACATCATTTTCTTGTCACGCGCGAAAACTTCGCGTTGGATTTTATTCAGAAAATCCAGATAGACGCGGCCTTTGCCTTTGGCTTCGCAAAGTTTTTTGCTCTGGCCACGGCCCAAATCCCAAGTCTCGTCGCAGCCGACGTTGAAAAACTGGCTGGAAAAATTCGGCAACAGTTCATCGTAAAGCCCGCGCAAAAATGGAATCGTGCCGGGATGGTTTGGCGCGAGTGTCGTCGGATGACGGACAAATTCTTGATTGCCAGTGGCGGCATCACCGCTTTCGTAAGGTTCGGAAACTTCGGCGAGTTTTTTCAGGCGCGAGTCTTTAAGAAAATAGCGCAGGTGGCCGAACGAATTTTGGTTCGGCACGAGATCAATGCCGAGTTCGCGGCAGCGCGCGTCGAGGATTTTAATTTCCTTGGCCGTCAGTGCGCCCCAGCTTTGCCAGACGGATTTATATTTTTTGTAGGCGAACGTGTGCTCGGTGTAAAGTTGCAGTTCGTTGATCTTGAAATCGGAAAGTTTCTCGGCGAGTTCGAGCAGCGTTTCCAGTTTCGGCACGCGGCCGCGCGAGATGTCGAGCATCACTCCGCGACGCGGAAAATCCGGCCAGTCGCGGATGCGCAGGCAGGGCAGGTGGCGGCCATATTCGCGCAGCAATTGCCGCAGCGTCGCCGTGGCCGCGCGCAGGCCGCCGGTTTCGCGGAATGAAATTTCAATCCCGGTTTTGGAGATCGCCAGCGAATAAAATTCCGGATGATTTGTAGGAGACGACGTAAGGAGTCTCTGTTCAATTGGCAATTTTTTAGCCAGAGCCTCGTCACCTCGGCTCCTACGATTCAATTGGATGACTTTGATGGCGGCGAGCGGTTTCTGCCTCGGCAGCGTGAACGTGCCGCGAAGAATTTTCAGCGAGCGCGGGCAGGGGAGCAGGTTCATTTGAACAAATCGAATCAAACCGACCGTGAAATAAAATAAACATGACCCACCTGAAATTCCAGCAAACGACGAAACACTTCGGGCATCAATGGATGCGTATCTTCAAAACGATTCGATTTGGCTCGTAGGACAACGATTGCGAATGGAAGATTTTTGAATCGCTGCTGATGCGGTAGGTTTCTATCCATCGTCAGAAAAATGTCAAAGCCGCCGGAGTCGGAAATCAAACGCAAGAGCCGTCCGTTTTTGATGCCAGCCCATCCGGCGCGTGGAACGGTTTGAACGTCGTGGCCGGACAAATCACGTCGCAAACGCGCGGGCAGACATTCATCGAGAAGAATTCGCATTTAGGCGACTGCCAGCATCCGTTCGCTGGCTTCTTCGAGGAAGGCGATGGCCTGTTTGCGGGTCACGGTCGGAAAATCCTCCAGAAAAACATCGAGCGAATCGCCGCTTTCGAGGTGATCAATCAACGTGCGGGCGGGAACGCGCGTGCCGGCGAAGCACGGCGTTCCGCTCATGATTTCCGGGTCAACCACCACCACGCTTTTCGCTTTCATGGCGGCAACATAACACAGCCCAATCCTGACCGGCAAGTTGTGAAATGCGGTGAACCGCGAAATACACGAACCACGCGAAAATCTTCAACCGCTGATGAACGCGGATTGACGCTGATAAATTTCCAGCGCACACTTGTCGCGTTAGATAAATCAAAACGACCAGAAACTTTTTACAAAACATTCTGCGTAGCTTCGGCTGCGAGTCTCACGAGAAACCTTGCGAATTTTCAAATGGAAGACCGCTCAAAGCACGCGCCCATCGGGCGCGGCTTGGCGTTCTTTCCATTGGGCCTCGCAAGGGCCTCTCGTGAGGGGCGTTGAGTTCGCGCCCCTTTTACCTCGTGGTTTGAGTTACGTGCGATGCGTATGCAACACAAACCAAAAAATAAGCCGCACGCCGCGATCTTCGGAGATTTGTTTCTCGTCGCGCTTATCATTCTGGTGGTTTGCCTTCCGTTCTATATCCATTTGAGTGGGTCTAAACTTTCATACGCCCCAGAGCCCGAATTTCCAACAAAGGCAGCCATAAAAACAAATCCTTGGACAAAATGAGGTTCTATTTTATCAGCCCGCTGCTTCTCCAAAAACTGATTTGGATTCCGACCCGTTCTATCCTTTGGTTTTTCGGACGCTTGGAAGTGCGGGGGCTGGAAAATCTGAATGGCATCAAGACTCCTGTTATTTTTGCGCCCAACCATCCAAGCGAGCTTGATCCGTTTCTCGTTCCCGCCTCGCTGCCGTTCTGGTCGCGCTTTTCGCCGCTGTTTTATACCACGCGGGAAAAATCATTTTATGACACCGTCGGTTGGCGGAGACATTTGTTTGGCGGGCTATTCATCAATCTGTGGGGCGGCTATCCGGTATCAGTCGGATTGCGCGACTACG
>DATCDZ010000044.1:0-3265 GCA_036510395.1 Verrucomicrobiia bacterium | reverse complement strand
CGCAAACCGCGCCTGCGCGTGAAGCTGCTCCAATTGCGCGGTTGTAAATGCAAATTGTTTTCTTTCCGCTTTTGACAGCGAATGTCCAAGCTGTTTCTCGCGGGCGGCGATGGATTGCTTTTGGGCGGCGAGCGCCTGCTTGTGCAACTGGTCGTAGGCGGCGTTGAATTTTTTCTGCAAATCGCCGAGGAACAGGCTCAAATTGTAGCTCGGCTGGTTTTCCGCAAGCACGCGGCCTTCGCGGTCGAGAATTTTTCCGCGCGCGGCGGGCATCCTGACCGTGCGCGACGATTGCGTTTCCAAATGCGACTGATAAATGTGCGACGAGACGACTTGAACCCACCAAAGTCCCGCGACCAAAATGCACAAGCCCGCCGCCAGCACCACCGCCACGAGGCGGAGCTGCGGATCGTTCTTTTTCAGTTCGTCAAAGACTAACATTTTATTTTTGCCACAGAGTCACAGAGCGAACAGAGATTTTGAAATTCATTTCTCTGTGCGCTCTGTGACTCTGTGGCTGATAATTTCATTTCACATTCTTGTCGCGGTGGATTTCGCGGTCGGGCCGGAAACTCGTTTCCGTCAGCGGCTGATAGCCGAGCGCGTGGTTGCACCAGTCGAACAGCGCGAAAATGACCGGCGTGGCAAGCGCGCCGCCCGCCGTCATCACGATCCATTGCCAGAGCGAACCCCAGCCGATCAGTGGCTCGTTGCCATCGCTCAACAAAATCAAAATTGTTAAAACTGGAACAACCGCGCTGGCGAGCGCGCCCAGGAAAAGCTGGGCGAACGGCAGTTCGCGCAAAATAAATTCGCGCTGCACGCAAATCGGAAAACTAATCGCGAACAGCGGCAAAATTGTCACGCCGGGCGGATTTGCGGAAAGCGCGTCGAACCACAAGCCGCCCGCGACGGCGAGGATTGACACGCTGACGACGTTTGTGTTCAGCGCGGCGTAAATCATCAGCGCGGGAAGCAGATCAATTTGCGCGCCGAACAGATGGCGCGGCGCGGAAAAAACCGTTTCACCGAACACCGCGAGGAACGCGGCGGCCAGAACCAAAATTGTATTGAAGACGTTCATGGAAACAAAACCCACACTTCTTCGAGCGCGCCCAGGTTGGCGTCAAGTTTCACGCGAGCCTCGGTGTAGAGGCCGAAATCGACCTGCTGCGCGTCCACGATCTGGCCGATGGGAATTCCAGCGGGAAAAATTCCGCCTTCGCCACTGGTGACGACGCTCTGGCCGGATTTCAGATTTGCGCCGCTGGAAAGGTAGCTCAAGCCGACGAGCGAATCGTCGAGCGGGCCGCCTGCGCCGAGGACGCCGATGTCGTGCGTCGGATTTTCGACGCGCGCGGAGACGCGGCAATTTGGATCGCCAATCAGGATTATCTGCGATTTGAACTGGTCAACGGATGAAACTCGCCCGATCAAAAATCCTTCCGGTGACAAAATGGGAAGGTTGGCGGTCAAACCATTGCGGCTGCCCAGATCAATCTGCGCGGTGCGCCACCAGTTCGCCGGGTCGCGCAGGACGACGCGCGCCAGTTTCAATTTCCACGGCGTCTGTTTCTGCCGGCCAATTTGAGCGCGCAGTTGATCGTTTTCGCGTGCAATTTCGGAGGATTGCAATTGCAGGATTTTGAGCTGTTGATTTTCTTGTTCAAGACTCCCTACTTTTTTAAGCAGTTCGCGGCGGGGCAGGATGGCGTCGGCGGCGGAGACGGACGCCTGCTGCGCGGCGTTGGCGAGGCCGAAAAGCGGCAAAAACAAACTGCCGACGACGAGCTTGAGACGGGAAGCGGCGAGCGGCGGCAGGCTGAAGATTGCCAGCGTCACCAACACGACTGCGCCGAGCGCAAAATAATTTTTTCGTTTGAACATCCTGCATTTGCGGCCGTAATTTCGGCGCACACAGGCAAACGCACTTGCAAGAAATCAATACTTCGGTCGGACGGCCTGGTTTTTTATGAATTCCAGTTGCTCCAAAACCCGTCCGGTTCCCTCGGCCACGGCGCTCATCGGGTCGTCGGCCAGATGGATGGGCAATCCGGTTTCCTCGGCCACCAGCCGGTCAATTCCGCGCAGCAGCGAGCCGCCGCCGGCCATGACCAGCCCGCGATCCACGAGATCGGAGGCAAGTTCGGGCGGACAGCGTTCCAGCGTGAGACGGATGGATTCCAAAATGCTCGAGAGCGGTTCCTGCAACGCTTCGCGAACTTCCTCGGAACGGATGGTCAATGTCTTTGGCAGTCCTGCCGCCAAGTCGCGGCCTTTGACGTCCATGGTCAATTCCTGTTCCAGCGGAAATGCGGAGCCGATGCGTATCTTGATTTCTTCTGCGGTGCGTTCACCAATCATCATGTTGTAGGCGCGTTTCATGTGGGCGATGATCGTGTTGTCAAATTCGTCCCCGCCCACCCTCAGGCTGCGGCTGAAGACGATGTTGGCGAGGGAGACGATTGCGATCTCGCAAGTCCCGCCGCCGATGTCCACGATCATGTTGCCCGCCGGTTCATGCACCGGCAGGCCTACGCCGATGGCCGAGGCCAGCGGCTGGTCAATCAGAATCACGTCACGCGCGCCCGCGTGGGTGGCTGAATCCTTGACCGCCCTTTTTTCAACTTCCGTGATGCCCGAAGGCACCGCCACCACTACTCGTGGGGCAATCAACTTTTTATGCTGAACCTTTTTTATGAAATGCCGGAGCATCGCCTCGGTGATCTCAAAATCGGCGATCACGCCGTCTTTCATCGGGCGGATGGCAATGATGTTTCCCGGCGTGCGGCCGAGCCAGCGCTTGGCCTCCTCGCCCACGGCCAGCACATTGTTCGTGCCCGCCTGGATGGCGACCACGGAAGGTTCCCGCAGGACAATGCCACGACCCCCGACATACACGAGACAGTTGGCGGTGCCCAGGTCAATTCCAATATCGTTGGAAAAAAGGCTTTTAAGTTGTGCGAACATGAATTTGCCTGCTAACAACGTGAATTAAATCCGTTGCCGGGCCAAAGGTCAAGCTGTGAATAACTTTAATGCCGGACAATTCGCGCAGTCCCTTTTTATTGAAATTGACAGCGGCGGGGGAAATGTGGGAGATTACCCACATGACAACCCTCGTCAAAGCCGACAGCCGCGGACGGGTTCCGATTCGCGGCACAAAAAACCGCCAGCAATACCTCGTTACCGCCGAAAACGGCGGTTGGTGGGTCATGCCTGCCCCGAAAGTCCAGACGCCGCCGCGCGACGATTTTGACGCGCC
>DATCDZ010000043.1:0-6346 GCA_036510395.1 Verrucomicrobiia bacterium | reverse complement strand
TGGCGACCGTCAAAGGCGACGTTCACGACATCGGCAAAAACATCGTCGGCGTCGTGCTGCGCTGCAACAATTACGAGATCATTGACCTCGGCGTCATGGTGCCATGTGAAAAGATTTTACAGACGGCGATTGACGAGAAGGTGGACATCATCGGCTTGAGCGGCCTCATCACGCCCTCGCTGGACGAGATGGTCCACGTCGCGCGCGAGATGGAACGCAAGGGCCTGACGTTGCCGCTGCTCATCGGCGGCGCGACGACGAGCAAGGCACACACGGCGGTGAAAATCGCGCCGAATTTTAATCAGCCGGTCGTCCACGTTCTCGACGCCAGCCGCGCCGTGCCGGTCGCGAGCAATCTGATCAGCGCCGAGCACAAACCGAAATTCGCCGCGCAAATCCGCGAGGAATACGACCGCGTCCGTGCGACGCACAGCAGCCAGACGGTGAAATTATTGTCGCTTGAAGCGGCGCGCAAAAATGCGCCAAAATTAAAATTTGATGATTTGGCGAAGCCGGAATTTACCGGCGCGAAAACGATTGAGCCTGCGCTCGCTGAACTCGTGCCGTTCATTGACTGGTCGCCGTTTTTTCATACTTGGGAATTGCGCGGCGTTTATCCGAAAATTCTCCAGCACGAAAAGCACGGCGAAGAAGCGCGCAAACTTTTTGCCGACGCGCAGAAATTGCTCGATGAAATCGTCAGCAAGAAATTGATCCAACCGAAAGCGGTTTATGGTTTCTTCCCAGCCAATCGCGTCGGTGACGACGTGAAACTTTACACGGACGAATCACGATCAAAGGTTTTGACGACGTTCCATTTCCTGCGCCAGCAAATCGAAAAAGGCGATAGCACACCGAATTGGTGTCTCGCGGATTTCATTGCGCCAAAGCGCAGGACAGGCGTCGCGCCTGTCTCAAACATTTCAGAAAAGAATGAGACAGCCGCGACGGCTGTCCTACAAGATTATCTTGGCGCATTTGCCGTCACGAGCGGCCACCACCTGAAAGAGCTGGTCGAAAAATTCAAAGCGGACAACGACGATTACAACGCGATCATGGCCGAGGCTTTGGCCGACCGGTTGGCGGAGGCGTTCGCCGAATTTTTGCACAAGCGCGCCCGTGAAAAATGGGGCTTTGGCAAAGCCGAAAATTTGAAGCCCGGGGATTTGATCGATGAAAATTATCGCGGCATCCGTCCGGCGGCGGGTTATCCGGCGTGTCCCGATCACACGGAAAAGGAAATTCTCTGGCAACTGCTCGACGTTGAAAAAAATGCGGGCATCAAGCTCACGGAAAGTTTTGCCATGTGGCCGGGCAGTTCGGTGAGCGGGCTTTATTTCGCGCACCCGGATTCAAAATATTTCGCCGTCGGCAAACTCGGACGCGACCAGTTGCTGGATTATCATTTGCGCAAAGGAATGACATTGCAGGAAGTTGAGAAATGGCTCGGCCCGTGGTTGAATTATGATCCGGCTAAAAATATATCTTCGGTTTTTTGCGCCTGCGGCATTCCGCATTGATACAATTTCAAAGCGGGGATTTCACTTTTATCGGCCAGATGAAGATTGCGGGTTAAAAATAATGTTTATTTATCACGCGCCGGACTAAACACTGAACTCAATGCCTGAAAACAAACGCCATTGGAATTTCAGCCGCCGCGAACGCATCTGGCTGGCGGTTGGAATCTGTCTGCTTCTTGGCTTTGGCACCTATGTGGAACGACGCACGGCGCTTCGCCGCATACCGATGACTGATTTGGGCGTCTTCGCCGTCGCATCCGAAGCCGTGTGGAGCGGCCAGAATCTTTACACGGTCACAGACTGGCGCGGCTGGCACTACCAATATCCGCCGGCGCTGGCGATCCTGTTTCTGCCGCTGGCCGAACCCGTTCCCAAACTTCCCGTCCTCAAACCCGGAGAACTATACACCGAAACCAACACTCCGTGGGGTTATGAACTCAGCGGACATCCCGGTTATGGACACGGCAGTTATTATTATGGGTTACATGATCAGAACCGGCGTTTTTTTTGGATTGTCGGGACATGGTATTTGTTGAGCGTATTTTTTATTTTCGTGTCCGCACACGCCCTGGCCTGCACGTTGGAAGGTTCTGGTTTAAGGTCACCGCCGCCCGAAAATAGCGATGAGCGGCGGCGCTGGTGGAAACTTCGCCTGCTGCCTTTGCTCGTGTGCGTGGGATCGTTGGGCCGGGATTTGTCGCGAGGGCAGGTGGAAGCGCTCATGCTTTTTACGATTGCGCTTGGGCTTTATCTGGCTGCGAACAAGCGCGGCTTCCAGGCCGGCCTTTGGCTTTCGTTTCCAGCCACGGTCAAACTGATCCCCCCGTTTTTGTTAATTTATCCATTTTGGCGGCGGCAATGGCGGCTGGCGTGACGGCGGGACTTCTTTTTTTGTTGATCATACTTCCTGGAGTCACGCTGGGAGCAAAACGGACAATCGAATTATACCAAGCATGGGTGCAGGTTCTGGTTAAACCAGGTCTTGGTCATGGAACCGACACTTCGCGTTTGCATGAATTGACGGGCATGACGAGCACGGACAACCAATCCCTGCTCGCAGCCGTCCACAACTGGCGCTTTTACTTTCTGCCGCGAGACCAGCGTCCGCAGGAGGCCGCGCCGTGGGAACGCCGTCTGGTTTATCTCGTCGGCGCGGCGATGCTTGCCGGAGTTGGCTTCGTCGCCGGAATCCGGAGGCAGGATTCGAGGCGGGACTTCCTCATCATCGCCGGGCTGCTGATCGGACTGACTTTGGTGATTTGTCCCGTCGTTCATAATTTTTATCATCTGCTGATGCTGCCGATGGTTGCGGCCTTGCTGGATCAAGGGCTGGCGCGGGAGCCGGGGCGAGCGATGAATTGGAAACTGCTCCTGCCGGTGCTGTTCTTCATGGTGGCTGATTTTTTTGCGGTCATTCCGGTCATCGGCCCCTCGCTGCGGGATTTGGGCGCGTCATTGATGAGCCTGATTTATCTGATGTGGGCCGGGGCGATGGTTTTGACCAAATGGAAGGAATCACAAAATCAAGGATCAGCGACTGATTACGTCGCTCAACATTCCCGTTGAAAGCAGTTCAGCCGCCGGCGGCAGCAGGGCTTGTGTTTTATCAATTTTGGCAATACATTGTCGCCATGAAGAACGACGTCGTGCCGGTTCAGATCCGGGGGATTCTTCCGCAGCCCAGCGGTTGCGCGCTGTTCGTCGGCAATGACGAAAAAGTTTTTGTCATCAACGTCGAGCCGCAGATGGGCGCGGTCATCGGAATGTTCCTGCGCCAGACGCCGAAGGAACGTCCGCTTACGCACGACCTCATCAATCGCGTTTTTCAGGGCTTCGGAATCACCGTCGAGCGCGTCATCATCACGGACTTGAAAAATTCCACCTACTTCGCACGGCTGATTTTGCAGCAGCAGAATGAACTGCACACCGCGCGGAAAATTGTCGAGGTGGACGCGCGCCCGAGCGACTGCCTCGCCATCGCCGCCGCGCAAAAAAAGCCGGTCTTCGTTGCCGCCGCGCTTTTTGAGCAGGTCGAGGACATGAGCGCGGTGCTGGACAAAATCAACGAAACTGGAAGCGCGGAAAGTGAAGAGTGACGTGTGACAAGTGACAAGAAAAACAACTTCAGCCAACGCGCATAATTCATGTCACACGCCACCCTTCACCCGTCACTTTTCCTCGTTTGCGGCGACGACGAATTCGCCGTTAAAAAGCGCGCGAAGGAAACATATCAGGCGTGGTGCGAAGAACTCGGCGGCATGGATCACGAAATCATTGACGCCCAGGTTGCCAACAGCGGCGACGCGCTCGCCGCGATTGCAAAACTCCGCGAAGCACTGAACACGCTGCCTTTCTTCGGTTCCGGCAAAGCCGTCTGGCTGCGCGACTGCAATTTTCTCGGCGACGAGCGCGCTGCTTCGGCCCAAACCGTCACTGAAACTTTGAATGAAGTCGCCGACGAACTGAAAAATTTCAAATGGCACAATGTCCGGCTGTTGATCAGCGCGGGCAAGGTGGACAGGCGGAAGACTTTCTTCAAGACGTTCGACAAAATTGGGTCGGTTGAAAGTTTTGCCGGGCTTTCGGCAGACGACAAGGATTGGGTCGAGCGGGCCGAGGTCGCGGCGCGAACGGCCATCCGCGAACGTAAAAACGAAATCTCGGAGGAGGCGTTGGCCGAACTGGTCGGACGCATCGGGCCGAACGCGCGGCAATTGGAAAATGAAATTGAAAAACTTTCGATTTTTGCGGGCGAACGGAAAGCAATCGAGTTCGCCGACGTTGCGGCGGTTTGTCCGCGCAACAAAACGGCGCGGGCGTTTGCCTTGGGTGACGCCCTGGGCGACCGCGATTTGCCGCGTCTGCTGAAACGGCTGGACGAAGAATTGTGGGAGACAAAATTCGATTCGCAAAAATCTGAAATCGGCCTGCTTTACGGTTTGATTTCCAAAGTGCGCGCGATGCTGTTGTTGAAGGAAATGCTGCGCGAAGGCTGGATCAAGGCGACGAATGACTACAGCCATTTCAAATCGCAACTGGAGCGCGTGCCGAGGGACAAGCTGCCCGAAGACCGAAAATTCAACCCGCTAGCGTTGAATCCTTATGTGCTTTACAAGGCGCTGCCGCAGGTGAAAAAATACAGCCAGGACGAATTGGTGCGCGCAATGGACCTGCTGCTGCGCTGCAACCAGAGGCTGGTCTCAAGCGGACTTGACGAATCGCTCGTGTTGCAGCAGGCATTGGTGCAGATTGCCGCGCCGCAGCCGGTCGCGGCCTGAAATTTTATCTGGAAAAAAATGTCCACGTCGTCGGCAAATATGTCGGTTTTGGTCGGGAAAAAATTCGCCTGCGTTCGAATCGCGGGCCGCGCCAATTTCACGTCCAGCCCCGATTTCAAAACGCTGCTGGACGAACTGGCGCAAAACGGCTGCGGACGTTTCATCATTGACCTGTCGGAATGTGTGCTGATGGACAGCACATTTCTGGGTGTGCTGGCCGGATTCGGATTGAAGATGAATCCAAAGTGCATTCCGGATGAATGCAAGATCGAACTGCTGAACGCCAACGCCCGCGTCACGGAACTGCTTGAAAATCTCGGCGCATTGCATCTGTTCAAGCCGACGGGCGGAGAATTGCAGATGCCCGATGACGTGAAAACCTGCACGCCTGAATCCGTCAATCCGTCGCGCGAGGAAATCACGCGAACCAGCCTCGAAGCGCATCAAACTCTGATGGCGATGAACCAGGAAAACGTCGCGCGGTTCAAGGACGTGGCTCGGTTTCTCGCCGAGGATTTGAACAATCTCAAAAAGAAATCCTGAAGGGGCGGTTTGCACGCCACTTGACATTTGGCTGAAACAGGTTTTGCTTGTGTCGTGAAATCGAACCGGAAATTTTCGTCGTTTTTGGCGGCGGCGTTGATGTTGTTGCCAGTGCTTTCGGTTCGCGCGCAGGACACAAACACGGCTTCCACCGAAAACCTGACCAATGACGATTTGACGCTCGCCCAATTGATGTCGAGCAACAGCATCGTGACTAACACCGTCGGCATCGTGCTGGTGAAAATCTCACCCGGGCTTTGGGCGGGAAAGTTTGAAGTAACGCAGGACGCCTATCAAAAACTGATGCACTCCAATCCCAGCGCGTTTCGCGGCGACGACAGGCCGGTGGATTCGGTGAGCTGGAACGACGCAATGACGTTTTGCGGGAAGCTCACGCAAAAGGAAAAAATGAGCCGCAATTTGCCCGGCGGTTATGCTTATTCGCTCCCGACGCAGGATCAATGGTTCATGCTTGCGGACGGAGCCACCCTTGACCAGGCCGTGACGAGCCTGCCTCCAAACCATCATTCCTCGACCGAACCGGCCGGCAGCATGGGCGCGAACAGCCTCGGCCTTTTTGACACACGCGGCAACGTCATGGAATGGTGCCTCGACCCGCAGGACAAGCCTTATCGCGTGCTGCGCGGCGGCGCATGGGACACTTTTGTGGAACCCAATTCCCGGATTGAATTTCGCAATTACGCGCCGCCGGATGAAAGCAAGAACGACTACGGCTTCCGGGTCGTGCTCCAAGGCAAAGGTTCTTGACGGAGAAAATCAGGCCGCCGCAGGCGCTGGATTTCCGAGTCCGGGCAATTTCGGGGGAACGGGTTTGGGCGGAACTTCGGGCATCGTGGTGGCGGCCTGCGCGCCGCTGGGCGGCTCGACCTTCGGCGCGGGTGGTGGTGGCGTGAATGTTCCGAACTGCACGATTTCCTGGACTTGCGTTCCGTCGAGCGTTTCGTATTCGAGCAGCGCGTTGGCGATCATTTCCAGCTTGTCGCG
>DATCDZ010000042.1:0-3929 GCA_036510395.1 Verrucomicrobiia bacterium | reverse complement strand
GTTTGAAAGCCCGGCGGCGACTGCTATCACTTCTGCATGGCCCGTTTCTACGAACAACTCGCCGCCGCCTGCGCCGCGAACCGGACGTTCGCGCTCGCGCTGATTTCCGGCACCAAAGGCTCCAGCCCGCAGCGCGCCGGGGCCAAGGCCATTTTTTTTTGCCGACGGAAAAATCGCTGGCACGCTGGGCGGCGACTGTCTCGAAGCCGAGGTTCACGCCCGCGCGCTTGCGGCGTTGAAAACCGACTGGCCCGCCGAGTTTGATCTGCTGCTCGACCACGATTCCGGCTGGGATGACGGCTTGATTTGCGGCGGCAGCGTGAGCGGCCTGATTTTGCCGCACGCCGCGCAGTCAAAAGATCTCTGGCGGGAATTGCCCAACGTCGCCGCGCCCGTCTGCTGGGGCGTGAAAAAGGATTTTTCCATCGTGCACGCCGATTCAACGATTCAACGATTCAACGATTCAACATCTTCCGAATGGTTTTATCAGGAAACGGTTTCACCGCCGGTGAAATTGTGGATTGCCGGTTCCGGCCATGTCGCGCAGGCCGTCGCGCCGCTCGCGCTGCAACTGGATTTTGCCGTCACCGTTTTCGACGACCGCCCGGAACTTGCGAACCACGAATTTTTCCCGGCCGCCGTGAAATTGTGCGTCGGCGGCTGGCACGAACTGTTGAAATTCCGTCCGCCGGAAAAAGCCTTTGGCCTCATCGTCACGCGCGGCCATCAGCATGATGCGCTGGCATTGTCGGAATGGATTCATTTTCCGTTCGCATTTCTGGGGCTGATCGGCAGCCGGCGCAAGGCGCGCATCATGCGCGAGCAGTTTTTGAAGCAAAACATCGCCACGGCGCCGCGCTGTTCTTTTTGGCGTTCTGTCAGGTTCGATAATTCATTCATCTTCCGCAGATGGTCAAAATGCGATTTTGTGATTTCAGCGATTCGCGCCGCCTTTTCCGCTGCGCTGTCGTAAAGATCGTTCTGCTTTTTGATCTCGTCGTTGATGGCACGCTGCACCTCCAAAGCCTGATTCGCCTTTTGCAGATACTTGGCGATGTATTCCGGCTTCCAATCCGGTGGTTTGATGCCTGACAATTTTTCAACAAGCGCCTTTGACAGTTTGTAGGCCGCAAACATTCCAACGCCAACGGCAAGGACAATTCCAAGCACAACGCCAATCGGCCCGACACCGGCAAATTTGTTGTTTGCCAAAGAAACTTGCGCCTGTTCCGTGAGCGCCTTGGTTTTTAATCTTTGAGCCTCATAATTTTCCAAGGCAGCAGCAGCAGCCATTTGATCTTGTTTGGCATTTGCGGCGGTCGCTGATCCGGCTTCTTTGCTTGTGACAGCCACGGCTTCCAAGGCGACAGCCTCTTGTCCAAGTTTTTGCTCCAGTTTTCCAGCCGCCATTGCCGCGTCCACATCCGCGTCGGCGGTCGTCTTGATGATTTTCCGAAGCCATCCCATGCGCTGCCCTAAAATCGTGACAGAACCGATTATTCTGCCGGTTCCACGACCCTGAATCGCTTCATGGAACAAAACGGCTATTTCCTGAACACGACCTCCAAAACTTGTTGAGCCACTGTGCGATCCAAGCAATCCGCGTCCACCGCCAAAACCTCTTGCGGAAATCGAAGCCTGTTCCAGCATCGCCACTTTGGTCAATTTCGCCAGTTCTTGGGCAGCAAGCCTGTCTTTCTCGAATTTTTCAAGCATTGCTCCGGCGGCGATTGCCTGTTCACTCCAAAGCGCTCCTTGCGCCGCCTTTTGAGTCAACGCCCAATCAATGCTTTCTTTTTCAAGTGCCTTGCGCGCGGCAACGCGCGCTTTGGCTTCGGCAAATTTCTTTGTCCACTCTGGATCATCCAGCAATGCTGATGGACGATTTTTGCCAACTGTGCTTAAATTCTGACCGCCTGCGGCCAATGCCGCCTCGTATCTTGAAATTTCTTCCTCGTCCTTTGCGTGCGCGAGACGGCGGGCTTTGTATTGTCCAAGCGTGGACATATCCACCACTGCGCCAGAATCTATTGCGTTCTGTTTTGCCGCCGCATTGCCGAAAATTCCTGTGTTATTTATTGAACCTGGGCGATTCACCTGAAATGCCGCTCGTTCCTTGTTCAGAATCGCCAGTGCCGCCGCCGATTCCGCATAAGACTTCCCTTCAAGTTTAGACAATGCTATCTGGCGCTTCAAAGCTGCTGCCGTTTTATTCATGCCTGCGACAATGGCATCGGAAACGGCTTTCGCGCCGGAAGCCGACTTGGTGTAGACAGCATCGAGATTGCGTGTGTCCCCTAAAAATGTTGCATTTAGCGATGGCATATTGACAAAAATCCAATTTCGATTACTCTGTTTTCACCATGAACCCGCAAACCCAAGTCGCCAGAAGCACAATCATTTGCAGTTACGTCTTGTCCTTCTGATTCCGATTGCCGGACTCGGTTCGGGACTTTATTTGTTCGCAAAAAAAAAAAGTGCATGGCAGTTTGTGCATCGTCATCAGTTTCTTTTTCATGCTTGCGCTGGCTGCGATTCTTCTTTGATTTCCATCGGCGGCAACTTGACCTCGCCGCGCGCTATTTTTTCTTCCATCTCATTGCACCAGTCGGAGAACGACTGCACAAAATCACTTTTCAACGTAACTTTGCCCTACGATTCCAGCAGCGTGTAATACTCATACCGCGCCACGGCAATCGGGAAGTCCAGTTCGCTCGCGCCCCATTCATCCAGCCTCGATTTTGGCAGCGAACGGACGTAATGCAGCAGCATCGCCATTTCTAGCGCACCCACGGGCGTTGTCGGCGCGTCGCTTTCCGGTTTGGCGAACTCCGGCCCGGTCTTGCCGGCGCATATGTATTGCCAGAACTTTTCCAGTTCCGTCGAAGGCCGCAAATCTGCCGGCACTTCCGAATGGATCAAAAATTTCGGGATCGCCGCCTCCTAATCGCGCCAGATTTTTTCAAGGCGCAATTTCCGCGTCATGTTCCGCAAATCCCACCAGCGGAAATGTCCCGCCAGCAGCCTGCCCATCACGCCGGCCAAAGTGCTGGCCGCGCTTGGCAAAGTTCCAACCGTTGCAAAATCATGAATGCCTTCGCCTACGCCGCCGCGCTCTCGCCCGACAGCGCCCGCGAACTGGTCGCCGACCACGGCGCTTATCTAGCCGGCGGCAACGACCTGCTCGGCCTGCTCAAGGATTATCTCGTCCCCGGCCCAAACGTTCTCGTCAACATCAAGTCGCTCCCCGGTCTGAACCAGATTGAACGCGGCGACAAGAATTGGACCATCAGCGCGCTCGTCACCATTGGTGAAATCGAGCGCAACGCGGAAATCGGGAAGGTTTTCCCCGGTCTGCGCGACGCCGCATCGGAAATCGCCTCGCCGCAAATCCGCAACGTCGCCACCGTCGGCGGCAACCTCGCGCAACATTCACGCTGCTGGTATTTCCGCCATCGCGACGTGCTTTGCATGAAGAAGGGCGGCGATCTCTGCTACGCCCGCGAAAGCGAAAACCGCTATCACAGCCTGTTCACCGGCACCGACTGCATCAGCCCTGTCGTTTCAAGTCTGGCCACGACGTTTGCCGCGCTCGACGCCACGGCGATTGTGCTGCGGGACGGCCAAAAGACGCGCATGAGTATGGCCGACCTTTATCAGAAGGCGTTCACGGACACGGCCGCGCACAATTCGCTCAACCCCGGCGACCTGATTTTGCGCGTGGAAATCCCGACCTCGCGCAGCCGCAGCGCTTATATGCAGGTCAGCGACAAACACGCATTCGACTGGGCGCTGGTCAGTTGCGCGGCGGCGGCGGAAATTGCGGACGGAAAATTGAGCCGGCCGCGCGTCGCGCTTGGCAGCATCTCGCCGGTGCCTCATCAAGTCCAGGCCGCCAACGATTTTCTGGACGGAAAAACCCTGGATGA
>DATCDZ010000041.1:0-10833 GCA_036510395.1 Verrucomicrobiia bacterium | reverse complement strand
GTATTGCCGGAAGCGATAATCGTAATGCGCCGGGCCGACGCCCCACCAAAAATTGTCCCGCCACATCTGCTCCGCAGCGTCCCACATATCGCGCCGGTAATCGAGCACGTCATGCCCGCTTTTCAGCGGCTTCTCAACGCGGTTCATGTAAGTCACCGATTTCGACATATAATTTTTGACAAATACCGCGCCGCCGCCGACCAAGACGACCAGCAGCAGCAGGGCCGGAATCCGATGGTTGCGGTGACAAATCAAAATCACCAGCAACGCCAGCAACGCCGCCGCGCCCGCCGCCCAGCCGCCGCGCGAAAACGTCACCACCATTCCAGCCGCGATCACCAGCGCCGCGTAGCCCAGCAAAATCCGCGTCACCGGCTTCATGCGCCCGGCCAGAATGTAGGAGACCGCCAGCGGCAGGATCATTTCCAGAAAACTCGCGAAATTATTCGGCGAAATGTAGGTGCCCGAAGCGCGCCCCGGATAAGGCGAGTTGAATTCCCAGACCCGGTTTGAGTGCCTCAAAAATTGATAAACTGCGAAGCACGAGATTCCCGCCGCAAGAAAAACCAGCGTGAAGCTAATGACCTGCGAAAATTCCTGCCGGTAAAGATTGTTGACGATGGCGAAAAACAGAAACGCATACATTAGAACCTGGATCATTTCCAGTCGCGCGACATATTCGATGTCCGCCGTCAAATAACGCACGACGGCGTAAATCGCGAACACCAGCACAACCCAGCAGACCGGCGGCCAGAGCAATTGAGGCCTGCGGCTGAACCACATCCGCGCCGCCCACAAAAGCATCACGCCCATCGTCAATCCCTGCACGACGAGGAACGCCCACGCGTCCACCGCGCCCATCGCCAGCGGCCCGAAAACCAAAATGGCGAGGACGAGCGCCAGGATTCCGCGCTCCAAAAATTTGTCCAATGCTTCACGGTTCATTTTAGGCCGCCAAAATGAACTGCGTTCGCGGGCGAGTAAAGCGGCAAAATTATTCAGTCGCAGATTTTCACAGATGGACACGGATAAAAATAAAAACGTCCGCAGATCACGCAGACTTTCGCAGACTTTCGCAGAAAAAATTCCTTGAAACAATCTGCGTCAATCCGCGAAATCTGCGGACAAAATCTTTTTCCATCCGTGTTTATCTGTGCCCATCCGTGATTGAAACTTTTTTTCTTTTGGAAGTTTCCGGGCGGAACTCCAGGATTTCTCCCGGCTGGCAATCGAGCGTTTCGCAGATCGCCTCGAGCGTGGAGAAGCGGATGGCCTTGGCCTTGCCGGTTTTGAGGATGGACAGGTTTTGCGGCGTGATGTCCACGGCGTTGGCCAAATCGTTCAGCCGCATTTTGCGCTGCGCGAGAACCACGTCCAAATTGACGATGATGGGCATAAACTTAAACCGTCAATTCCTGTTCCTCTTGCAGTTCCTGCGCTTCCTTCAAAAGCCATGCGACAAAAATCAACGTCAAGCCAGCGAACAAACCGCCGAAACTCCAAGCCTGTCCAATTTTGAAAAACTCTTGTCCAACCGCATAAAATAATCCTTCAACAATCGAAAACATCACCCACCATTTGCCGGCCCCAGCTAAATACCCGATGGTTTGCGCGTCGAACAGATTTCCATTCTTGAGCCGGTCAAAAAACCGGAAGAGTTTGAGATTTACCGTGAAGGAAAGCAGCAACATTACGATTGCGCCGCCTTGCAAATACAGCGCTGCCGGGCTGCCGATTTTATTCCACAAATTGAAGGCTTGTAACAAAGCTATGGGGATTCCAAGTCCAACCCAGAGCACCAACCCGGCGAAAAGAATATGCTGGATGATTTTGCTGACCTTGATGATTTTTGTTTTGTTTTGAAAATTTTTCATAAAATTAAAAGTTAAACCGTCAATTCCTGTTCCTCTTGAATTTTCCGGCCTTCGTCCATGATCCAAGCAATCAAAACGATTACAATTCCGGCAAATAAGAGGCTAAAATCAAAATAGAAAAATGTTAATCCATAAAAGTCAATGTCGTGGACGATTTCGATTGGAGAATGTGATAAATTGGGAGGTGGACGAAGCTGTTGATATTCCAGAATTGAACAATAATGGCTAACACCATTTAGCATCCAACCCGCGACGCATAAAATTCCCAAAATCCTTAGGCAATGAATGGTTTTGCCATCGAAAATTAAACCGCGTTCATAATAACGGAATAAATTTATCAATTTCCAACACCAGACTGCCAGAAGAATTGCCATAGTTGGCCTAACAATTAAATCATCAAGAATATCAGCTTTGGAAAGATAGATTGGAACATTCGCCGAGATGGCTGCGGAAACGTCAATCAATTCGTGGACTGTTGGAAATGAATTTGCGACCTGCAAAAAAATTAATCGCCAAAGGAAAGCAGCAAAAAAACCCAAGACCATGAATTTGGCAATTCGACTGACGATTTTAATTCGGTTCAACCGAGCGTTGGCCTTTGAAGAAATTTCATTCGCATTCATGGCGCAAAGAATAAACCAATCAATTCCGTTAGTCAAGTCTTTTTTATCGAAAAACGATAAATAGTTGCCTTTAATTGTTTATCGCTACGTTTTTCGCCGTTGCTTGCTTTGTCCGGCGCATCGGTTTATCCTAAAGCCGTCGTGAAACAACCTTTCGTCAACGTTGAAGAAAAGATTGACCGCTTCGTCGGGCGTCGCACCAAAACGCCGGACAGCTTGCGGGCGGGAATGCAATTGCAGGAAACGGCGGCGCAACTGCACAAGGCTTTCAAGCATCGCTGGATGCCCAAAGGTGTCTATCGTTTCAAAACTCACGAGGAGGCAGACGCATGGATGACCAAAATGCTGGCGCGCAGCGGCCTGACGAAAATCTGATCAGCCGTCCGCCGACGGAAGCGGATTTGGTGAACCTCTGCCGTGAATTAAACCAGCGCGGTGCAAAATACGTCGTGGTTGGCGGCTTGGCGATTATTGCCGCCGGACATCCGCGCATGACCACTGACGTGGATTTAATGGTGGCCGCTGATCTGGAAAATGAAGCGAAAGTTTTTTCCGCACTGGCAACTTTGCCGGATAACGCTGTGCGGGAACTCCAGCCCGGTGAATTGCAACAATACAATGTCATCCGTGTCGGCGATGAAATTTTGGTAGACTTGATGCGTTCGGCGGGCGGCATTGATTATGCAGAGGCCGCGAAGGATGTGGTTGTCCGCGAATTGTCCGGCGTGCGGATTCCGTTTGCCTCGCCGCGATTGCTCTGGCGCATGAAAATTGTCACGCATCGCGAGAAAGACGCGGGCGATTTGGTTTTTCTCCGGCAATGGTTTTTTGAACATGGTGAACAACCGCCGCAGGTTTGATTCTCCAAATAATTCGTTTTACCCTTTCCAAAAATTATGACCGACCCGCGTTACAAAAAACTGGCTGCGTTGCTCGTGAACTATTCCACCGCGCTCACAAAGGGCGACCGCATCCTGCTCGACATGATTGACGTGCCGGACGAATTCACCGTCGAACTCATCCGCGCCGTGCGCGCGGCGGGCGCGACGCCGTTCGTCGAGACACGCCACACGCGCGTCGGGCGCGAGCAGCTTTTAGGCATTGATGAAAAGCAGGCGAGCGACATCCGTGACATCGAAATGTTCCGCATGAAAAAGATGCAGGCTTACATCGCCATTCGCGGCGCGGACAACATGAACGAGAATTCCGACGTTCCGAGCGACCGCGTGCAGCTTTATTCCAAAGTCATCCGGCCCGTGCAGGATTATCGCGTGAACAAGACGCGCTGGTGCGTGCTGCGCTGGCCCACACCGAGCATGGCGCAGGCGGCGGGCATGAGCACGGAGGCGTTTGAGAATTTATACTTCGACGTTTGCACGATGGATTACGCAAAAATGGCGCGCGCGATGGTTCCGCTCGAAAAGCGGATGAAGCGCGCGGACAAAGTGCATCTGAAAGCGCCGGGCACGGATTTGAGGTTCAGCATCAAAGGCATCGGCGCGAAAATGTGCAAGGGCGACCGGAACATTCCCGACGGCGAAGTGTTTTCCTGCCCGGTGAAAAATTCCGTGAACGGCGTGATTCAATTCAACACGCCGACGCTTTATTCGGGAACGAAATTTGAAAACGTCAAATTGGAATTGAAGGATGGAAAAATCATCAATGCGACGGCTAACAACACAAAGCGGCTCAATGAAATTTTGGACACTGATCCGGGTGCGCGTTACGTCGGCGAATTTTCGCTCGGTTTCAATCCGTATATCTTAAGCCCGATGTGCGACATTCTGTTCGACGAGAAAATCGCCGGCTCATTGCATTTCACGCCGGGGCAGGCTTACGAGGATTGCGGCAACGGCAACAAGAGCGCGATCCACTGGGACATGGTTTTGATCCATCGCAAGGAATGGGGCGGCGGCGAAGTATGGTTCGACGACGAACTCATCCGCAAAGACGGGATTTTTCTGTCGAAAGATTTGAAGCCGTTGAACCCGGCGAATTTGAAATGACGGCGGCTATGTTTGCCCATTCTTAATAACTTGTTTCGTGGGAAAAAATTCAACCGGTTGCTGTCGGTGACCGTAATCGGCGATTGACCATCAACGGCATTAGACGCCGTCCAAGCGGATGCGGTTACGCCTGCGGGTTAATCTGCGGATTTCGAATTCCCTAGTAAGTAATGACGAAGTTGGTTCGGCCCGCATCGGTTATGGCCCATAAATTCAGAGGATATACCGCTTGCGGAAACTTGATGTAGCGGGCGCTCCCGTCCGCCATGGCATGGTTCGAGCCGCCGGCTCCCCAGCCCGCTGTGCTGGCTTGCGAAGTGGAATCATGACGGCTTTGATTAAGAATGCCCCCAAAATCGTTACCAGCCGTCCCTTCAAGAAAATCCATGTAGAAATCCCCGTTCAAGTCGGTTTTTTCGCCGAGGATAACCGTGTCGGATGTATGGGCAATGGCGTCTGCCTTGAAGCCGACTGTGGCCATGTCCGTTTCGAGGGTGTTCCAGTTGGGATGATTGAATTGGGCGTCGAAATAATCGTTAAAACCGTTGATGATGTAGCTGCGCGGCGCGCTGTCAGCCACGGTCGAGTCGAATTCGGTGGCAGGTGTGGCGGTGGCGGGTTCACTTGGGCAAAGCAGCATTTTCGGATTTTTCCCGTAATTGTCATAAAACTTGTCCGGCCAGCGGTCGGTGCCACTGCGCTGTGGATAACGGCCGTTGCTGTCGTTGACATACATTTGCGCGGAGAGGGACAATTGTCTGAGATTATTCAGGCAGGAAATGCGCCGACCCGCCTCCTTCGCGCGCGACACCGCAGGCAGCAGCATCGCCGCCAGAATAGCGATGATGGCGATGACCACCAGCAGTTCAATCAAGGTAAATGCCGGCGCAACATTTTTGCGCCCCGTTATTTTCATAACCTTTTGTTTCATCCTCACGTCTTGATGGATGGACGCGCGCCGCCATCTGCACGTTTCAAAAAAATTATGACAAAAAAGAATTCGCTGGTGTTGGTTGCCCTGATCGGGCTGGCGGGCGCGTATGTTTTTTATTTCACCGACTGGTTCAAGCCGCAGATCATTCACATTGCCAGCATCAACGCCCGCACCAGCCGGATCAACCGCGCCAATGCCGCCTCGACAACCGTTCTCGTCATTTTCAAGCTGGGCCGGCCCTACAAACCCACGGAAATCAAAGTCATGGATCTGGACGAATGGCAGACCAATAAAAACTGCCTTCCCCTCTGGCATCTGGTCGCCGATACAAACTCCGCCCCGATAACGCGCCCATTTTATTATGGCCAGCGCATTGCCGGAATGAAGCCCGAAGTGCCCAGAGCGCGCGCGCAACCGCTCCAGCCTGGTGTCACTTACCGCCTCTTCGTCACGGCTGGAAAAGCCAAAGGCCAGCACGATTTTCAACTTGGCACCCGGCCGGCCAGCACGGCCACAAACCCGTAATCATTTTTCAATTTGGACAACTTTGGCCGCAGCCAGGTTACGCGGCGCGTCAATCTTCGTTCCCGCAAAATGGCACGCCGCCCAATGATTCTTCTGGACTTCCCGTGATTCCGGAAATTCATCTTTGCACTTCGGCAATTGCGCAATCGGACAACGCGGATGGAACGGACAACCGCCCGGCGGATGAATCGGCGACGGCACATCGCCCGGCAGGACGATTCGTTTGCGTTTCGATTCAGGATCAACTTCCGGCACGGCGGAAATCAGCGCCTGCGTGTAAGGATGCTGCGGGTCGCGGATGATTTCCTTCGCGTCGGCAGTTTCCACAATTTTTCCGAGATACATTACCATCACGCGATGGCTGATGTGTTCGACTACTGCGAGATCGTGTGCGATGAAAAGATACGCGATGCCGCGTTGCTGTTGCAAATCGCCGAGCAAATTTATTATCTGCGCCTGCACCGAAACATCCAGCGCGCTCACCGGCTCGTCGCAAATAATTAATTCAGGTTCGACTGCGAGCGCCCTGGCGATTCCAATTCGCTGGCGTTGGCCGCCGGAAAATTCATGCGGATAACGCTGCGCATAAACCGGGTCGAGTCCGACATCCTTGAGCAGTTCAAAAATCCGTTTCTGCCGCGAGGATTTGCTGTCGGTCAATTTGTGGATGTCCAGCGCTTCGCCGACGATTTGCTCGACCGTCATGCGCGGATTGAGCGAGCCGTAAGGGTCTTGAAAAATCATCTGGAATTTGCGCCGCCGCGCGCGCAAGGCCGCGCCGCTCATTTTCAAGATGTCCTCGCCGTCGAGCGAGATTTCCCCCGCCGTCGGTTCGACGAGCCGGACGATGGCGCGGCCGAGCGTCGTCTTGCCGCAACCGCTTTCGCCGACGAGGCCGAGCGTTTCGCCCGGCGCGATGCTGAAGCTCACGTCGTCCACCGCCTTCACGGATTCGCGGACGCGGCTGAACATCCCGTGCTTCACGGGAAAATGCACCTTCAGGTTTTTGACTTCGAGCAACGGCATGGCGCGCGTCAGAATTTATTGTATTCCCCGCGCGTGCCAATCCAAATCCACACAAAAATGCCGTTCGAGGCCGGCTGAACCACCTTTCGCCGGCGCAACTGGCTGATTTGCACGCATTGAAACCAGCCCGCCTCTTTGATCCGCAATTCATCCCGGCCAAAAAATTTCCACTTTCAGATTGACCGGAGGCGCGGCGTATGACGAAATGATAAGCCTATATCTTTTGAGATGCCGAAAGTAGCAATCAGAAATCCAAACGGCCCGAGGTCGGGCGGGACGAAATACGATGCGCACCACAAGGTGCTGTCGCAAACCTACGGCGCGTTCGCGGACCTGCGCCGCGAGCTTTCCGACTCGAAGGAAACCGTCTGCGGGCGCGAAGATATTTTGAAAAGTTTCGCAACCTGCCCGGATTCGCAGCGTTCGTGGCTGCTGCTCGAAGATTATTTCGAAAAACTCCTGCTCTCGCGCAAGGATTTTCCCGACACGAACTGGTGGCCGCGCCTGCTCAACGCGACCGGCAAAACCCGTCTGGAAGAGCTCGCGTTTTTATTTCTGCGCGCGAAACGTTCCGTGCCGCCGGAACTCCAGCCGCACGCGAGCCCCGAACGTTTCGCCAGGGCGGAGGAAGCCGAGCAGGAAGTGAAGCTCGTCCAGGAATTGGAGAACTGGCTCTCGCCCCCCACGATGCCGCTGCTCGACACGCCGCGCGCCACGTTGCGCGTCGTCTGCCGCGCGCGGCCGGACGATCTGGAGCCGTCGCGCCATCGCCTCGCCGTCCAGTTTCTTTTGTCGCGACCGCGCACGGGCGAAAAGGCGCGCACGCTCCGCGAACTCATTGACCTCGTCGTCCGCGCGACGCACGAGCAGGAACTTTTTCCGCCGCACGACTGGGAATTCATCCAGTGGATCGCCGACACGCACCGCAACCGGCAGGATGGCAACGACACTTTGATTTTGTCCGACGGCGAATTGCTGCAATGGCTCGCGCGCTGGGGCGGCACGAACCATCTGGAATTCGCGGACAACGGCCGGCCGCTGCAATTTCCCGGGCAGATCATCTCGCTCGCGCCGCATCTGGAAAATGGCGACAAGGAATTGTCGTTCACGCACCGCTTCAATCTGCCCGGCGGCGAAAATCATTCCGTGGCCGACGCGAAATTTTTTAATCATCAGCCGCCGCTCGCGCTCGTCGGCAACGCCTTTTTCCTTTTGCGAAACGCGCCGCCGTCGCGCGTCCTGAAATATCTCGCGCACAAACCGTCCGTGCCCGTCCGCAAATTGAGCCATCGCCTGCTGCTGCATTTGCACAAGACTCAATCGGCTTGCGGCGTGGACTGGGAGCAGCTTTGCGTCACGCACAAGGCCGCGCCGCAATTTGTTTTTGAATTGCTCGACGACACCGTGCGTTTGCGCCTGCTCGCAAAAAGCGAACGCGACCAGAGCGTCTGGTTTTGGAATGGACACGAATGGCAAAAAAATCCACAGTCTGTAGGACAGGCGTCGCGCCTGTCTCTAGCTGAAAAAGTTTTACATGGAGACAGGCGCGACGCCTGTCCTACGAAACCGGAAATTCTCGACGATGCGCGGCTCGAACCGGCGACGCACTGGCTCCGCAAACTGGACTGGTTCACACCCGAACCCGGTTTGTGGATCGGCGACGCGAATGAAAATTTTCTAGGCGCGCTCGCCGAGGCGTGGGCGTCGCGCCCGGCGGATTCGGAATTTCTTGGCAACGGCGCGTTTCACCGCCTGTTCCTCACGCCACGCCAGCTCAAACCAAAATTGATCGTCAAAAGCAGCGGCATTGACTGGCTTTCCGTGAGCGCCGAGTGGGAGCAGGAAGGTTTGAAATTGAGCAAGGCGGATTTGGAACGACTCGCGAGCGCGACGGGACGTTTTGTGAAACTGCCGAACTCCGGCTGGGTCGAACTCGACACCGCCGCCGTGCAAGGCGCGCACGAGGCGATGGCCGACATGGGCGTGGACGGTTTGATTGCCGTGCCGCAAAAAGTCGGGCTGGAAAATGTCGCACATTTGGATGACAACGAATTTTCACGCTTTGCCGATTCGCCCGAGGCCAATGAATTGCGCAGGCGAGTTTCCGAATTCAAGGGCGTTCCAAGCATTGATCTGCCAAAAATGCTGCAGGCGGAATTGCGTCCGTATCAAAAAGACGGATTCGATTTTCTCGCGCACCTTGTCCGCATCAAACTCGGCGGAATCCTCGCGGACGACATGGGGCTTGGAAAAACTTTGCAGACCTTGACGTGGCTCGCGTGGTTGCAGGACCAGAACAAAAAAAACCACAAGCCGTCGCTCGTGATCTGTCCCGCGTCCGTCTTGCACAACTGGCGGCGCGAGGCGGAAAAATTCACGCCGAATTTGAAAGTGCTCGTTCTCGAAAGCGGCGCGGCGCGGCACAATCTGCGCAAACAAATTCCGCAGCACGATTTGATTGTGACGAATTACGCGCTGCTCCGGCGCGATCTGGAGGAATTCCACAAATTTTCCTTCCGCGCCGTGATTCTGGACGAGGCGCAGTTCATCAAAAATCCCGGCGCGCAGGTCACGCAATCGGTCAAGCAGTTGAAGTGCGAAAATAAAATCGCGCTCACCGGCACGCCGCTGGAAAACCGGCTGCTCGATTTATGGAGCATCGTGGATTTCATCCAGCCCGGCTACCTCGGCAATCAGGAACAATTTCTGGAGACCTACGAGCCGCGCGGCGAGAACGCCGAAAGCGAACAACGCATTGCCCGACGCCGCTTGTCGGCAAAATTGCGTCCGCTGCTGCTGCGCCGCTTGAAAAAACACGTCGCCAAAGATTTGCCGGATCGAATCGAGGAGCGCCGCGATTGTCCGCTCGGCGACGAGCAGCGCAAATTGTATCTCGCCGAACTGCGCCGCAGCCGCGACCAGGTGATGAATGCCGTCGAGACGCAGGGCTTGAACAAATCCAAGATGCACGTCCTCGCCGCGCTCACGCGCCTGCGGCAGGTCTGCTGCCATCCGTCGCTCGTCGGCAGCGACACCGCCAGCGGCAAAACCGACACGCTGTTTGAATTGCTCGACCCGCTCATCGCCGACGGCCAGAAGGTTCTCGTCTTTTCGCAATTTGTCCAGATGCTGCAAATTCTCGAAAAAGATTGCGCGGCGCGGAACATCCACACGCACATCCTCACCGGCCAGACCAAAGACCGGCAGGCGGTCGTCAACGCGTTTCAAGCCGACACCAAGCCGGGCGTTTTCCTGTTGAGCCTGCGCGCGGCGGGAACCGGATTGAACCTGACGAACGCCAGTTACGTCGTGCTTTACGACCCGTGGTGGAACCCGGCGGTCGAGGCGCAGGCCATTGACCGTTCACATCGCATCGGCCAGACGCAAACCGTGAACGCGTATCGCTTGATCGCGCCCGGCACGGTCGAGGAAAAAATCTGGGAATTGCAGCAGAGCAAGGCGCAGACGATTGCCGACGTGCTCGGCGAGGAAGGTTTTGCCCGCAGCCTCACATCGGTGGATTTGGAATATCTTTTTTCGGAAGATTAAGTCATGAGCAAGTCCAACGCCGGCGAAATCAAAGCACAAATTGTCCGGCAGATTCGCGCGGACCAAATACGGCTGACCATTCATGCGCATCAGGAAATGGTCGCCGAGAATTATTCTTTAGACGACGTTTTCGCCGCATTGGGCGATTGCGAAATGCTGGAAAATTATCCTGACCATAAACGCGGCGCTTGCGCTTTGTTCAATGCGCGACGCGGGAAGGACGGCCGATTCATATTGTTTGCACAACCGACAGTCCGGTGTTAATTGTGATTACGGTTTAAGAGCCGAAGCCTCCG
>DATCDZ010000040.1:0-14939 GCA_036510395.1 Verrucomicrobiia bacterium | reverse complement strand
AAGCTCATCCCAAGATAATGTTTCCCGGACGCAAGTCCCTAAAGACCACGGGCAGACCACCCGTTTGATAGGTTAGAGGTGTAAGTGCTGTGAAGCATTTAGCTGACTAATACTAATCGGTCGTGCGGCTTGATCGCTTTTCCCTTTCATGGGAAAGCGAATTTCAACTCGCGAGTTGTAAGTGCCAATAGACTTCTATGTGTAGTTTTCAGAGAATCGCCGATTCACTTTGGATTGATCTTTTTAATTTTGCACGGCTCAAACCGTGCTAAACAATTTGGTGGCCATAAAGCTGTGGTCCGACCCGTTCCCATTCCGAACACGGCCGTCAAACACAGTCTTGCCAATGGTAGTGGTTGTATAGCTTCCGCGAGAGTAGGTTGCCGCCAGTCTTTCAATAAAAATCCCGGAGAATTTTCTTCGGGATTTTTACTTTAAGCCTTAAGCGTTTTGGGGTTTTATTTCAGCATCCAGACGCAAGTGTCGTTCAAACTTTTTCCATCGCGTTCGGCGCGGGCTTCGACCTGATTTTCTCCCGCCGACAATGTTACTCCCTTCCAGACGAACACGCAGTTCGTGCCGTCGCTGCGTTCCCCTTGGGAAAAGCCGTTCAGCAGCAGTTCCACCTTGGTGGCGTTGGAATAAATCTTCACGTTCGTCACCGCGTTGGTGCGTTCCGTGAAACGGCGTTCGGTGATGTAAAGCACAGGTTCTTCCGACCAGTTGGCCTTGTAAAAATAAAACGCATCCTTCTTTGTCTTGCGGTCACGCGTGACGAGTCCCTTGTCGTTCAGACCGGGAGTGCCGCCCTCATGCCGTGTGCTGACGGCGAAATCAAACATACACCACGCAAAGCTGCCCCAGACGAACGGCCGCGACTTGATGGCCGCCCATGCGGCCTCATGAACCTCGGCCTGCCACTCTTCAGGATGCCACTGGCCGTCAGCCCTCGGCTGTTTTGGATTTTGTTCGTGCTGCGCCGGATTCGCGCCCGCGCCGTATTCGCTCAAGCAAAAACCGCCGTGACGGCTGGTGTTTCGCAGCGAATCCAGTTCGCGCCCGTAATCATTCATCGAGCCGCCATACCAGCCGGGATAAATGTTCCAGCCCAGCAAGTCGGGAATTTTGTTCATCTGCGGGCGAGCCTCCGTCATTGTGGCTTCAATCGTGGGCCGCGTCGGATCTTCGCCATGCGCCACATTGGCCAGATCCTGCAGTTCACGATGCGGATCGTCGCTGCCGGCGCCGATTTCGTTGCCCAGACTCCACACGAAAATGGACGGATGATTGATGCTCTGGCGGATAAGGTCGAGCAACTGGTTGCGCGAGGTGTTTTCAAATTCCGGAGTGTCGCGGATGATGTTGACCTGCGGAATTTCCGCCCAGACGAGAATGCCGGCCTGGTCGCACAGGCTGTAAAAATAATCGCTGTGCTGGTAATGCGCGCAGCGAACCACCGTCGCACCGATTTCCTTGAGCAGTGAAATGTCCTCATCCATGTTCGACTCGGTTGTCGCCCAGCCTTCGTTCATGAAATCCTGATGCCGGTCCACGCCGTGCAGATTATACGGCTGGCCGTTCAGGAAAAATCCCTTGTCCGGGTCAATCGAATAATAGCGCAATCCCAGCGGCTGCACGACGCGGTCCACGGACGCATCATCCGGCGAACGCAGCTCAATTACCGCCTGATAGAGATAAGGATCCTTGCGCCCGTTCCACAAATGCGGTTGCGGCACGATGACGCGCAGATAATACGGTGCCGTGTCGCGCGGCGCGAGCGTGATGGCCTGCTTGCTGCCGGCCACGGTTTTTCCGTCCTCGTCAACGACGCTGGCGACGAGTTTCAACGGCAGTTTCTTTTGCGTGCCGTTGGAGATTTGCGCTGTCACATCCAGCACCGCCTGCGTTTGGGTGACGCTCGTCTGTAGCCACGCGATGCCCGGCGAACCATGATCCGTGAGCGCAAAATCTTCCTCGCCCGTCACGATCAAATGCACCGGGCGATACAATCCGCCATAAACGGAAAAATCGCCGCTCAACGGCGCAATGTCGGGAAATTTGGTGTTGTCCACGCGCACCGCGAGCAGATTCGTGCCGGAATCAGAAAGCTGTTTGGTGATTTCAAAACAAAACGCGCCGAAGCCGCCGCGATGTTCGCCGAGCAGTTTGCCGTTCAAATAAACATCCGCCACCAGGCTCGCCGCCTCGAATTGCAGAAAAAATCTTTTGCCAACTTCCGGCGCGATGTCCAGTTCGCGGCGATACCAGCCCGGCCCGCGATAATAAGGCTTTCCCTCTTGCGCCTCCAACCAGCCCCAATTGTGCGGAATCGAAACCGCCTGCCAACTGGAATCAATCCAATTCACGTCCGCCGGACTCATGGCCTGCCCGGACACCCCGGCGGGATCGCCCTGCATGAAGCGCCAGCCCGAATCCAGCAGCGTGTCTTCGCGAGCGAACGTGTTGAAGGAAAAGAACAGCGCGAGAACTAAAACGAAGATTTTTTGCACGAGCCGAATCATGCCAAAATTCATTCCGGTGGCAAGCGCAACGTCGCGTCCAGCGGTTGAACATCCGCCAGTTCCTTGCCGGAAACCGCGCCGCCGAGTTCCGTCAATCGCTCGCCCGCAGGTCTCACGCGCGTCTGAAAACTCGCCGCCGCGTCGTTGAACGCCGAGTTGGCGCGGTCGAGACCTGCGCGGATTTTTTCAAAATGCTCCGTGAACTTTACCACGCGCGCATAAAATTCTTGCGCCGCCTCGGCGATTTTCTGCGCGTTTTCCGTCTGCGCGTGCTGCTGCCAACTGACGGAAACCGAACGCAGCAGTGCGATCAGCGACGCCGGCGTGGCAAGCAAAATTCTTTTTTCCGCCGCCCAAATAATTAAATCATGGTCGCCCTCCAGCGCCGCGCTGAACAGCGATTCCGCCGGCACGAACAGCACTACGTAATCCAGCGCGTTTGGAAACTGATGCGGATAATCGCGGTCGGCCAGCGCCTTGATCGTCGCCTTCAATTTGGCTGCGTGAGCGGCCAGCGCCTCGGCGCGTTTCACCGGCTCGGCGGATTCCAGCGCGTTCAGAAAATCAAAATCAGGAACTTTCGCGTCCACGATGATGAAACGGTCTCCGGGAAGTTTCACCACGAGGTCAGGGCGATTTTCGCCTGACGACGTCTGTTCAGTAAAATCGCAATGCGCGCTCATGCCTGCCGCTTCGACGACGCGCCGCAAAGTTTCCTCACCCCATTTTCCGCGCGCCTGGTTTGATTTCAAGACCATGCGGAACTGCTGCGTTTCATTTGCGAGCGACACGTTGGATTGCGAGAGCATTTCCAGTTGTTTCTTCACTTCGCCTAGCGTGGAAGTTTGCGTCGCCTCGCTTTGCTGCAAACGCTTTTGGTAAGTCTCCAACTGCTGCTTCAGCGGCTCGACCAAAGTTTTGATCGCCTCCTGCCGCTGGGCGAGATCACCTTTGGCTGTTTCCTGAAATTTTCCAAAACTCTGTTCCGCCAGCCGCAGAAATTCCGGCGCGGACTGCTTCAGCGCGTCGGCACTCAACGCCTTGAACGTGTCGCGCAAATCAGCCAGCGCCTTTTCCTGCGCCAGTTTTGCATCGCGCAAGATTTGTTCGTGAAGCTGTTTCTGCTCGGCAAGAATTATTTCCGCCGCCGCCTGATTTGCCTGCGCTGTGGCGCACGCGGTTTTGGTTTGCGAAAGTTGTTCGCGGGTCTGGCCCAGTTCTGCTTCGCGCTGCGTGAGATGCTGGCGCAATTCATTTTCCAGTCGCGAGTCCAAAGGTGCTGCGGTTTGCTTCCGCGAACCGAGCAGCCAGCCAAGGCAAAAGAAAATTATTCCGCCCGCCACAAACCCAATCAGCAGATAGATTACAGCGGACATGAAATTAAAAATGCGCGACAACTTCTATCTCCACGTTCGCGCCTTTGGGCAGCGCGGCGACTTGAATCGTCGAGCGCGCGGGGAAATTTTCCGTGAAATATTTTGCGTAAATTTCATTCATGCCGGCGAAGTTCGCGAGATCGGTCAGGAACACCGTGCTCTTTACGACGTTGGCGAACGTGAGTTTCTGGTCGTCGAGAATGGCCTTCACGTTTTTCAGCACGCGTTCGGTTTGAGCCTTGATGTCGCCGGAAATCAGATTTCCAGTCGCCGGGTCAATCGGGATTTGCCCGGCGCAAAAAAGCAAATCGCCGATGCACACGGCATGATTGTATGGGCCGACGGCGGCGGGAGATTTCGCGGGTTTGATGATTTTTTTGGTTGCCATAATTTTTTAGAAATTGCGCGGCAAGTCTGCCGGTTTTGTCTGTAAGCGTCAAGGTGCGGTGGTTTGCTTTTCGTTCGCCCGCCGGGAACGCGGCTGCTATCTTCCACGCCCGAACAAAAATGTCCGCTCATAAAAATAACATCGGCGATGCCGGCAAAGCTGCGGCGCAACTAAAGGCCGCCGCCGAGATTTTGGAAAAGACCGTGGGCAATCGCGCCTTGCTCGCGGAACTTTCTGAAGAAGAACGGACAAGGCTGCTCACGGCGGCGGGCGCGATTTATTGTCCCGATGTGAACGAGCGCCGCCGTTTGGTGAAGGCGAAGGTGCGCCAGCGCAAAGCCGAAAAAATTTCACGCGACGAATCAAAGCTAAACGGAACGGGCATCCGCAAATTGCGCCGCGAAAAAGTTTTTATCACGCCGAATATTTTGCTGCCCAAAGATTTTCAGCAGCACGAAGTCACCGGCAATCCCGATTTCCGAGAAGTTGTCGAGCCGCAGAATTGTTATGTCTGCAAACAAAATTACTCGACCATCCACCATTTCTACGACCAGCTTTGTCCCAAATGCGCGGGATTGAATTGGGTCAAACGCACCGAGACGGCGGATTTGCGCGGGCGCGTGGCATTGCTCACCGGCGGGCGCGTGAAGATTGGTTATCAGGCTGGAATAAAACTGTTGCGCGCCGGGGCGCATTTGATTGTCAGCACAAGATTCCCGCGCGACTCGGCGATGCGTTATTCACAAGAACCAGATTTTGCGGAATGGAAAGATCGCCTCGAAATTTTTGGATTGGATTTGCGCCACACTCCGAGTGTTGAGGCGTTTTGCCGCCATTTGCTTTCGACGCGAAATCGCCTTGATTTCATTGTGAACAACGCGTGCCAGACGGTTCGCCGCCCGCCGGATTTTTACGCGCACATGATGGAAAGTGAAAATGGTTCGCTGCACGATTTGCCGCCGGAAGTCCGTCCGTTGCTCGGCGCTTACGAAGGCTTGCGCGGTTATCACATTTTGCCGGAAGGTCCGATTGTAGGACAGGCTTCCAGCCTGTCTCCGTTGGAAAAAGAAAAGTTTGAGACAGGCAAGATGCCTGTCCTGCCCGGACTTACGCACGCGGCGGAATTGTCGCAAGTGGCATTGTTGCCTGAAGAACTTGCGGCGCAAAAAAGTTTATTTCCCGAAGGAAAATTAGATCAGGATTTGCAGCAAATAGATTTGCGCGGAAAAAATTCCTGGCGCTTGCTCATGGCGGAAGTTCCGACGGTCGAATTGTTGGAAGTGCAATTAGTGAATGCCATCGCGCCATTCATTTTGAACGCGCGATTGAAACCATTGATGTTCCGCTCGCCGGAGCGTGACAAGCACATCGTCAATGTCTCGGCGGTGGAGGGGCAGTTTTACCGGAAGTTCAAGACCACGCGGCACCCGCACACGAACATGGCCAAGGCCGCGCTCAACATGATGACGCGCACCGCCGCCGCCGATTACCACGCCGACGGCATCCACATGAACGCCGTGGACACCGGCTGGGTGACGGACGAAGACCCGGCGCACATCGCCGAGCGCAAGGTCGCGGAGCATCGCTTCCATCCGCCTCTGGACATCGTGGACGGCGCGGCGCGCATCGTGGACCCGATCATCGCGGGCTTCAACACCGGCGAACACGTCTGGGGAAAATTTCTGAAGGATTACCGCGAGACGGATTGGTAGGACGGGCGTCGCGCCTGTCTCAAATCAAAACCCAACGCGACTTAACCACGAAACACACGAACTACACGAAAATTTTCTGCGACGGCAATTAACTTCGTTTTCGCGTGTTTGCGTATTTCGCGGTTGATGCTTTTTATAGAAACAGGCGCGACGCCTGTCCTACGATCATTCCACGCCGACAATTTCCGCCGCGCGGATTTCTCCGCCGAGTTTCAGTTGCAGTTTGTCGCCGGATTTTTTGCCGAGGAGTTGTTCGCCTAGCGGCGATTGCGGGGTGATGACGAGGATTTCTTTTTTGTCGTGCAACACTTCCGTGCCGCCGGCGCGCGGGCCGATGAAGTAAAGAGAACTTTCGCCGCCGTATTCCAATTCGACCAATGCGCCGAGACCGATTGGTTCGGCGGCGTCGAATTTTTTTGCGGGCAGCTTTTCAAACTCGGCGATGGCGGCTTCGAGTTCCGCCGCCTGCTTGGACTGGCCGCGCGCGAGATAGGAGGCTTCGAGGCCGCGCGTGTCGTATTTGCTCTCGGCCTTGCTGGATTCGTGCGTGGCCTCGGCGCGCGAGAATTTTGCGGCGCGGAAATAAATTTCCAGTTCGTCCGTCAGGCGGGCGATGATTTTTTTGATGATGGCGCGTTTGTTCATTCGCTGAAATTTTTGCCACAGAGACACAGAGGCGCAGAGGATTGGAAATTTTCAGAAATCATTTTTTCTCTGTGTCTCGGTGACTCTGTGGCAAACCTGCCGGAAATTAAAGGTATTTCCCAATTATAGGTTTCAACTCAGCCACGGTTTTCTTCGGCCAGAATTTTTTGTCGGTCAGGAATGAATTTTTCAGCACGGAATGGCAGTGCCAGTTTGGTTCAACCGGAATTTTTGCGATTGCCTGCGCGACGATTTTTTTCGCCGTGTCGGCGTTGCGGTGCAGGTTGGCGATGACGATTTCGAGCGTGACGTGTTCCTCGTCCGTTTTCCAGCAATCGTAGTCGGTCGCCATCGCCATCGTCGCGTAGGCGATCTCGGCTTCGCGCGCGCATTTGGCTTCACCGAGATTCGTCATGCCGATGACGTCGTAACCGGCGCGGTGGTTCGCCAGCGATTCGGCGCGCGTGCTGAACGCCGGGCCTTCCATGCAGACATAAGTGCCGCCGTCGTGAACTTGCGCTTTGGCTGCGCGCGCGGTTTGCAAAATGATCTGCCGCAGTTCCTCGCAAATCGGATCGGCGAACGCGATGTGCGCGACGATGCCGCGTCCGAAAAATGTGTGATTGAGCGATTGCTTGGTGCGGTCAACAAATTGATCAATCAGAACGATGTCGCACGGTTTGTATTTTTCCTGCAACGAGCCGACGGCGCTGACGCTGATGATCCACGCGACGCCGAGTTTTTTCATGGTCCAGATGTTCGCGCGATGATTGAGTTCGCTCGGCAAAATTTTGTGGCCTCGTCCGTGTCGCGGCAGGAAAACGACTTCGCGTCCGGCGATTTTTCCGGTGAGCAAATCGTCGGACGGCTTGCCAAAGGGCGTTTTGACTTTAACCCATTTTTGATGGGTGAAGCCTTCGATGTTGTAAAGCCCCGTGCCGCCGATGATTCCGATTTTGTGTTTCGACATTGGAAATTTTTAACCGCGAAAGGCGCGCAACACACGAAAAAAAGCGGGATGATTCAGCGAATTTTCTTGGCTGGCGTTTGCGGGAGGAATTGTTATTTTTTCAGGCATGGAATTCTTTCACAAAATCCTCAAGACGGCCGTTGACGGCCATGCGTCGGACATTCATTTGAAGATCGGAGCGGCGGTCATCTTCCGCATCAACCGCGAACTGGTCGCCATCGAATGTCCGCACCCGACGGCGGACTGGATGAACAAAATTGTCGAGACCATCACTCCGATTCATTTGAAAAAGCGGCTGGAAGAGGAGCGCGAGATTGACTTTTCCTATTTCATTCCGGAAATCGGGCGGTTCCGCACGAATCTTTTCCAACAGCGCAGCCAATGGTGCCTTGCGATGCGCTATGTCAAAACAACCGTGCCGAGTTTCGAGGAGCTTGGCCTGCTGCCGCAAATCAAGAAGGTCGCGGAATCGCCGCGTGGCATCGTGCTGGTCGCCGGTTCAACCGGTTGCGGCAAATCCACCACGCTCGCGGCGATGATTGAACACATCAACAGCAATTTCAAAAAGCACATGGTCACGCTCGAAGACCCGGTCGAATACGCCTTTGAAGACAACCAGTCGGTGATCGAGCAGCGCGAAATCGGCCTCGACACGCAATCTTATCATCACGCGCTGAAGCACGTTTTGCGGCAAGACCCGGACATCATCATGATCGGAGAAATGCGCGACAGCGTCAGTTTCGCGGCGGCCATCAGCGCGGCGGACACGGGGCATCTGGTTTTGTCAACGCTGCACACGACGACGGCGGCGCAGTCGGTCTCGCGCATCCTGGATTTTTTCCAGGCGGAAGAGCGCGAACAGGTTCGCCGCCAGATCTCCGGAACCTTGCGCGGCGTGGTTTGCCAGCGCATGGTTTCGACGGTGGACGGAAAAATGACGCCAGCCATGGAAATCATGCTCAATTCGCCGCTGGTGAAAAAACTGATCGAGGAGAATCGTCTGGATAAATTGCCCGTCGCGATCGAGACCGGCACGGACGATGGAATGATTTCATTCAACCAGTCGCTGTTCAACCTCGTCAAGGAAGGCCGCGTGACGGAAAAGGAGGCGATGTCCAAGGCGAACAACGCACAGGCGCTGGAAATGAATTTCAAAGGGATTTTCCTGGACGAAGGCCGCCGGATTGTCAGCTAATGACAATGGAAGCGTTGGCGCTACACCGAATTATTATCAACTTAAAGGCGACTAAAAATATCGTATATTAACAGTGAGAGTTTCAAAGAAAACCGATTACGCTTTGCGCGCGTTATTCACGCTCGTGGATCATTTTGGCGGCGCACCCATTCCGATTCGCGAACTCGCGCGGCGCAATGATGTTCCAAAAAGATTTTTAGAGCAGATTATGCTCCAACTTAAAGCGCAAGGCTGGGTGAGCAGCGAAGCCGGGCTTCGCGGCGGTTATGTGCTCGCAAAAAATCCGGCAAAAATCACGATGGGCGAGGTGGTGCGGCATTTTGACGGTATTCTGGCGCCAATTGATTGTGTTTCTGTCACTGGCTACGAACGATGTTCGCAGGAAACGGTCTGCAAATTCAGGCGCGTCTTTCTGGACGCGAGGAATTATGTTGCGGGCGTGATGGACAAGGCGACGCTGGCGGAGATTGCAAAACATTCGCCGGTTACAAAACGCGAAGTTTCCTCCGGTTTCATGGGCGGAGAAGGCATCTAAAAGTTTTTTTCAAAAAACAGTTGACTGTTTCTGAATGACATGGATAATAACGACTAAATAAGTCGTCATTGAAACAAAATGATATGAGCGCAACGCAAAACAAATCGAACGGGGATTCCGCCGAAAAGCGGGGCTGGCTGGAAATTGTCCGCGGCAGGTCGGCTCGCTGCGTTACGGCGTGGTGGAGATAGTCGTGCATGATTCGCAGGTGACGCAGATTGAGAAGACCGAGCGCGTGCGGCTGGACAAACCGTGCAAATAAAAATTAAGCCAACCGGAAAGCCGGAGGCGCAAAACAAAAATGAATTGCATCTGACCGTTCCATCGGAAGCGGCATGAAACGAAAACAAGAAAATGAAATTAAATCAGTTGTTGATAGTGACATTCGTGGGAGCGCAATTCGCAGTCGCCGCATTTGCAGACGACGCGACAAACAATTCCACGGAGGCCGCCGAGATAGCGGCATTGAAACAAGAAATCCAAAAGCTGGACCAGAAAGTTTCGGATCTCGAAGGCCGGAGTCAGGTGGCGCAACCTGCGACTGCCAGTTCCGACGCCGCGCAAATCCAAGACCTCGACCAAAAGGTGAGGATACTTTCACGTGAGCGCGAGATTGACCAGGACGCTGCTGCGACGACGGCCAAAACACAGCCAAAAATCACGCTTGGCGCAAGCGGGTTTGGGTTCAGTTCTGCAGATTCCAATTTCGTTGCGACAATCCATGGATTGATCCAGGTGGACAGCCGGACGTTTTCGCAGGACGATCATGTCCAGGGCAACGACAGCATATTGCTGCGGCGTGCGCGTCCGATCATCACGGGGACGGTTTTTCGTGATTTCGATTTCAACTTCACTCCGGAATTCGGCAACGGCACGCCCGGCGCGGCGACCACGCCGAGCATTTATGATGCATATTTGAACTATCGTTATTCACCCTGGTTCCAAGTTGAAGCGGGCAAATTCAAGCCGCCGGTCGGCTTGGAATATTTGCAGTCTGACACCTACACGTCGTTCAACGAGCGTTCGCTGGTCACGGACTTGATTCCAGGACGCGACCTCGGGTTTGAACTGCACGGTGACATTTCCGGCGGCGTGGTAAGCTATGCGGCGGGAATTTTCAACGGCGTGGGCGACGGACAGAAAAACACGACCAGCATCGGCTTCCAGAACAACCGCGGATTTGACGGACGGTTGTTCGTCCAGCCGTTCAAGGCGACGGGCATCGCCGCGCTGCAAAATTTTGGATTCGGCGCCGGCGGCAGTTGGGACAGTTCGTCCATCACCAACACGCTTGGCCTGCCGAACACGACCGGCGGCTCTCAACCCGGTTTTTACACGGACGGACAGCAGCAATTTTTCGCCTACAGTTCCGGCGTCGTGGCCGCGCGCACGCACAAGAGGCTTTCACCGCAGGCATATTATTATTACGGGCCGTTGAGTTTGCTGGGCGAATATGCTATTTCCGGCCAGCAGGTCAGCAAAGGCGCGGCTTCCGTCGATTTGCAGAACACCGCGTGGGAAATTTCCGGCGGCTGGGTGTTGACGGGCGAGGACGCCACGTTCAACGGCGTGACGCCGCGACACAACTTTGACCCGCGCAACGGCGGCTGGGGCGCGCTGCAAGTCGTCGCGCGCTACGCGGAACTGAACGTGGACAAGGCGGCGTTCCCTGTGTTTGCCGACCCGACACTTTCAGCTTCTGGAGCGCAGGCATGGTCGCTCGGTCTGAACTGGTATCTCAATAAAAACATCCGCGTCAACGCGAGCTATTCGCACACGGCGTTCACCGGCGGCGCGGCAGCCAACATCATCGCCACAAGCGCGCCGGGCAGCGTCTCATCACATCCCGAAGACGTGTTCTTCACACGCGTGCAACTTTCGTTTTAACAAATTGAAAGCTTAAAATTTACGAACATGAAAACATTTCTGAAAATTCTCCTGGCTTCGTCGCTCGCAATTTCCGCGAGCGCGAAGGAAATCAAACTGCTCAACGTCTCCTACGATCCGACGCGCGAGCTTTACACCGAATACAACGCCGCGTTCGCAAAATACTGGAAGGCAAAAACCGGCGACGACGTGACCATCTCGCAATCGCACGGCGGTTCGGGCAAGCAGGCGCAATCCGTAATCGCTGGACTCGAAGCGGACGTTGTGACGCTCGCGTTATCATATGATATTGACGCGATTTCACAGCAGGCGAAATTATTGCCGGCAGATTGGCAAAAGCGTCTGCCCAACAACAGCACGCCTTACACTTCCACAATTGTTTTTTTCGTGCGCAAAGGAAATCCGAGGGGCATCAAAGATTGGGACGACCTTGTGAAGCCAGGCTTGAAAGTCGTCGTGCCGAATCCGAAAACTTCCGGCGGCGCACGCTGGGCTTATCTCGCGGCCTACGCCTACGCGCTGGAAACTTACGGGCACGACGACGCGAAGGCGAAGGACTTCATCACGAAGCTCTACAAAAACGTCCCGATCCTCGATTCCGGCGCGCGCGGCTCGACCATCACGTTCGCGCAGCGCGGCATCGGCGACGTTTTGCTGGCGTGGGAAAACGAAGCGCACTTGGCGCTGAAAGAATTCGGCGACGACAAGTTTGAAATCGTCACACCGTCGTTGAGCATCCTCGCCGAGCCGCCTGTGACCGTCGTTGACAAAAATGCAAAACGCCACGGCACGACGGAAGCTGCCACGGCGTATTTGAATTATCTTTATTCCGACGAAGGCCAGGAAATCGCAGCGAAGAATTTCTATCGCCCGCGCAACGAAGCCATCGCCGCGAAATACGCCGCCAGTTTCACGCAACTGAAACTGGTCACGGTTGATCGGGAATTCGGCGGTTGGACAAAAGCGCAGGCGGCCCATTTCGCCGACGGCGGAACATTTGATCAGATTTACCAGCCGCAATAAAATTTGCGCGGCTGCATTTCCGCATCGAAACTCAAATTGTGGCGACCCAAAAAATCGGAGCAAAAAAGTTGAGGGTGTTGCCGGGCTTCAAACTGACGCTCGGCTTCACGCTGTTTTACCTTGGCCTCATCGTGCTGATTCCGCTGTCGGCGGTTTTCATCAAAACCAGCACGCTGACGTGGGCGCAATTTTCACACACCGTCTTTTCGCCGCAGGCGCTTGCGGCGTATCGCTTGAGCTTCGGCGCGTCATTTTTCGCGGCGATTGTGAATGCGGTTTTTGGCCTGATCGTCGCGTGGGTTTTGGTGCGCTACAATTTTCTTGGAAAAAAACTCGTGGACGCGCTCGTGGATTTGCCGTTCGCACTGCCGACCGCCGTTGCAGGCATCACACTCGCGACGCTTTATGCGCCGAACGGCTGGATCGGTCAATTGTTCGCGCCGCTGGGAATTAAAATCGCCTACACGCGGTTCGGCATTTTCATCGCGCTGACATTTATCGGCCTGCCATTTATTGTTCGCACGGTTCAGCCGGTTCTCGAAGATTTCGATCCTGAACTTGAAGACGCCGCCGCGAGCCTCGGCGCGAACCGCTGGCAGATTTTCTGGCGCGTGATTTTTCCGACGCTCACGCCCGCGCTGCTCACCGGTTTCGCGCTCGCGTTCGCCCGCGCGCTCGGCGAATACGGCTCGGTCGTTTTTATCTCCAGCAACATCCCGATGAAAACGCAGATCGTCCCGCTGCTCATCATGAACGAACTCGACGGATTTCAATATGCGAAGGCAACCGCGCTGGCCGTCGTGATGCTCGTCGTTTCATTTTTGCTTTTGCTCGCCGTCAACGTGCTGCAATGGTGGAGCAACCGTTACAACACCAACAACCTCGCATGACCGCCGCCGAAAAAATCAACGCGCCGCATCGCCGGACAGAGCCGCCGTTCGTGCGATGGCTGCTCATCGGAATCGCGCTGGCGTTCATGGCGCTGTTTCTCGTCGTGCCGCTCGTCTCCGTTTTCGCCGAGGGATTGCGGCAGGGTCTCGGCTTTTATTTTCAAACGCTGCGCGACCCGCTGACGTTGAGCGCCATCAAGCTCACGCTCATCGCCGCCGCGATTTCCGTTCCGCTCAATTGCATCTTCGGCGTCGCGGCGGCGTGGGCGATTGCCAAATTCGATTTTCACGGCAAAAACATTTTGCTCACGCTGATAGACCTGCCGTTCTCGATTTCACCTGTGATTTCCGGCATGATTTACGTTCTCGTTTTCGGCGCGCAAGGCTGGTTCGGCTCATGGTTTTCCGACCACAACATAAAAATAATTTTCGCCGTGCCGGGAATCGTGCTCGCGACCATCTTCGTCACGTTTCCGTTCGTCGCGCGCGAATTGATCCCGCTCATGCAGGCGCAGGGCCGCACGGAAGAAGAAGCCGCGCGAGTTTTGGGCGCGAGCGGCTGGCAGACTTTTTGGCGCGTGACGATCCCGAACATCAAATGGGGATTGCTCTATGGCGTGATTTTGTGCAACGCCCGCGCGATGGGCGAGTTCGGCGCGGTCTCCGTCGTCAGCGGCCATATTCAAGGCCAGACGAATACGATTCCGTTGCACGTCCAGATTTTGTATGAAGGAAATAATTTTGCCGGCGCGTTCGCCGTGGCGTCGCTGCTGACGTTCCTTGCGCTCGTGACGCTCGTCCTAAAAACGTGGGTGGAATATAAAAACGATGCGTTGCGCGGAACGGCATTCACGCCCGTGCCGACTGGGAAAAGACAATGAATCCGCCGCTGCCGCCGATTTCGCAGATTAAAAAACCTGCGTGAATCTGTGAAATCTGCGGACAAAAATAAATTTTACATGAGTGTTGAAGTAAAAAACGTCACGAAAAAATTCGGCAGCTTCACCGCGCTCGACGGCGTGAGCCTCAAGGTCGAGTCCGGCGAACTCGTCGCGCTGCTCGGCCCGTCCGGCTCGGGCAAGACGACGCTTCTGCGCACGATCGCCGGCCTGGAATTTCCGGACAACGCCGGCGAGGCGCAGGTTTTGTTTTACGGCGAGGACGTCACGCAGATTCCCGCGAGCGAGCGCAAGGCCGGTTTTGCATTCCAGCATTACGCGCTGTTCCGGCACATGACCGTTTTTGAAAATATTGCGTTCGGTTTGCGCGTGCGTCCAAAAACGACGCGGCCAAGCGAAGAAAAAATCCAGGCGCGCGTCGGCGAACTTTTGAAATTGATCCAGCTTGAACCGCTCGCGAAAAGATTTCCGTCGCAGCTTTCCGGTGGCCAGCGCCAGCGTGTCGCGCTCGCCCGCGCGCTCGCCGTCGAGCCGAAGGTTTTGCTGCTCGATGAACCGTTCGGCGCGCTCGACGCGAAAGTGCGGAAGGAATTGCGCCGCTGGCTGCGAAAACTTCACGACGAAATCCACATCACGACGCTATTTGTGACGCACGACCAGGAAGAAGCTCTCGAAGTCGCCGACCGCGTGGCGATTTTGCGCGACGGAAAAATCGAGCAGATCGGAACGCCGGAGGAGATTTACGACCATCCCGCATCACCGTTCGTCTATGATTTTCTTGGCAACGTCAATCTGTTCAGCGGCCGCGTGCGCGACGGCGCGGTGATGATTGGCGGCTCGAAATTCGATGTTCCCGAAACCGTCGGCGAGACGGAAGCCGACACGGTTGCCTTCGTT
>DATCDZ010000039.1:0-4449 GCA_036510395.1 Verrucomicrobiia bacterium | reverse complement strand
GGTCGCGGCTTCGCGCAAAAAAACATCGTCCACGGCATCAAATTTTTCGGTAATCGCAATCGCGCTGGATTCGCCGGCATTTTCAATCAACGATTGAAGCACGCGGATCAGGCCGAGAATGTCAAGTTGGGGCGGACGCAGGTCGTGCGAAATCTGGCGGATTTCGGCTATCGTCTGCGAAGCGATGTCGCTGATGCTTTGAAATTCCTCGCGCAAATGCTTCGGCAGTTTTCCCCCGGCCATTTCCAGTTGCGCGCGGTTTTTGATGAGCAAAAGGTTCTGGCCGAGGCCGTCGTGAAGTTCGCGCGCGATGCGTGTGCGCTCGGCCTCCTGCGACGCGATGAGCTGGAAGGTGTATTCCACGCGCGTCTGTTGTTCTCGCTCGATGGATGTTGCGCGTTCGGCCTCGATGCGCTTGCGTTTGGTGATGTCGCGCAGCGCGGTCGTGCGCAACGTGCGTTCGCCAACGCGAACTGTTTTCGCTTTCGATTCCACAGAAAAAATGCTGCCGTCCTTGCTCAACACCTGGTGTCTATAAATTGTTTCCTGCCCGGCGCGGATTCTCTCGGCCACAGTATTCCGCCATTCGGGCGCGACGAATTCGATAATTTGACGCCCGATGATTTCATCCTGCCGTGCATATCCCAACATGGCGACAAACTGGTTGTTCGCGTCCAAAATCCTTCCGTTTTCGCTGATGCAGATTCCCTCAAACGCCGCCGCTGAAAGGTTTTTTAACCGCTCCTCGCCTTCACGCAATTCCACGAGCGTCCGGTTGCGTTCGCCAAGGACGATTGCCGGAATCAATGACACAAGGCTTGCCATTGCCAGGACCGTTTGCAGCGGAAAGATGTAATCGCCATTTGCAATCTGCGCCGGCGTGAGGCCGATGGAAAACTGCGTGGTGAAAAACGCCAGTGGCAGCGCGATAAAAAGGCTGGCCGCCGTCGCGCCGCGCGGCCCAAAGCGCAGCCCCGCCCACAGCAAAAGCGGTATCGCCAATGCTTTGTTAGGCGACATGATTCCTTTCTCCGTGGTCAGCAAATACCAGACATAAAGGCTGAATCCGATGAACAGCAAAATCGCCTCAGCCAGTTTTTCCGGTCTGCGGAAGACGTTGCCCGCTCCGTTTGATTTTGGAAGCCACACGAAGATGAACGTCGTCAGCAGCAGGATGGCCATCGCGTTGCTGCCCCACCAGATCTTCCACGACTGCCCGAACGAATGGCTGAACCCAAAATGAACCAGAGTTGCCACACCGATGGCCGCACCTAGCATCGTGCTGAAAAGGGCGGCAAAGCCGGCCAGCCCGAAAAATTCCTTGAGCGTTGCCAGTGTCGGCCGTTCCACCACGAGTTTTCGCAGCAGCCAAGCGCCGGTCAGTGCCTGAACCGTGTTCGCGCAAAAAAAACAAAAGGTCAGCAGGAACTTCGTTCCATGCAGAAGATCGAACACGAGGTTTGCGGCCAGCGCCGTCAGCACCATCCAAGGCCAGTTGCGGGTTGGATACAACAGCAGCACGGCAAGATATAAACCGGCTGGCAGCCAGAAAGTGATGAAAGGGCTTCCGCGCACGGACAAATGATCTCCAACCACGGCGCAAACAACATAGGCCACGCCGAACAAAGCCGCCTTCGGCCACAATTCCGCAAAGCGGGACGGTTCCAGTCGGGGATCATCCAAAGCCACGGCGCTCATTGAACAATCCGCGCTGGAAAAGACAACTTTATTCAATCGCTGAAGTTTGCCGCCATGAAAGTGAAATAATGTTCCGCTTGACGGATTGGCGGATGCGACTGTTAAATCACTTGGCCTTGCCTGTCAGAATCAAGTCACCATTCCGGTGACTTCACAAAATAATTTCTTCAGGCTGCTTCATCCGTGATCGCAGGCAGTCGGAATTTAATTCGCTTCGACCCAGCGCGCGAAGAGCCAGAGCAAATCCGACAAACGGTTCAGAAAAATAATTATCTCGCCGTTTTTCAATTCGCCCGACTCCTGCAAACCGCACGCGCGCCGCTCCGCCCGGCGGCAGACCGTCCGCGCCACGTCCAGCGCGGCGGAACTTTTCGTCGCGCCCGGTGTCGCCCATCCTTTGAAGCTGATATTTTGTGACTCAATTTCTTTCACCAGTTTTTCCAATTTCGCCGTCATCTCCGGCGTCACAAGCGAATGCCCGTCCTTTATGTAACGCGCCAGATCTTCCGCCAGCACGCCGACCTCGCCCATCAAGTTCACGAGAGTCTTCTGGATCCAAAACAGATTCCCGCTGACAAAATCTTCCGTCGCCGTCGCGCGCGCGAGGCCGAGCGCGGCGTTCAATTCGTCAACCGCGCCGCACGCCTCCACGCGCGGATGCGTTTTTGGAACGCGGCGGCCATACATCAAACCCGTCGTCCCAGAATCCCCCGTTTTTGTCACGATGCTCATTCAATTCCTGATCGTTCTCATTCTCATCCGCGAAATTTTTTTCGCATTTTTCGCATTTGAAATTTTATTCGTGCCGGACAAGATTGCCGGCTGAATTTTCACCGCCGGATGATTCGGCACGACGGCCGGCGCGGTCAACTTCTGATAATTCAAAATCCCCTTCACAATCGCCGCCGCCATTTGCTTCCGATAATTCGCGTCATAAATCTTTTTGCCCTCCGTCGGATTCGTCATGTAGCCGCCTTCGATCAAAATCGCGGGCATCGTCGCGTCGCGGAGCACGGCAAACCGCGCGCGCCGCACGTCACGGTCTTCGGCATGAAGATTCTGCGCAAGTGATTTTTGGATATGATACGCGAGCAGCAGGCTTTTGTCTTCAAGCCGGTTCGCCACAGTCGCGGCGTGATCCGCGCCTTCGCCCTGCGAATTCGACGACGCCGCGCCAACGGGCGTGATGCAGTAGGTTTCCGGCCCATGCACGGTGTCTTTATCTGTCTGCGCCGCGTTGAAATGCAAACTGATGAACAGATCCGCGCCCGCCTTGTTTGCAATCTCCGGGCGCGCGGGCAAATCAACATAAGTGTCCGTGCTGCGCGTGAGCATCACGTTGAAGCCGAGTTTTTTCAACTGGTCGCGCAATTCAAATGCCAGCGGCAGCGTGTAATTTTTTTCATAATGCCAGCCAACGCGATTGCCTGTGTCCTTGCCGCCGTGTCCGGGGTCGAGGCAGATCGTCGTGATTTTTTTCGGCTCGACGTAGCGCGACGGCCACAGCAATGGACGCACCGCCGTATTCAAATCAAATTGCGCGATGAGCGCGCCGCCCTTGTCCTTCGCCGCCGGAAACGAGAGCCGCACATTCACGCCGTTGATTTCCGCCTGTGCCGAATCCACGCCGAAAACCAGCCGCGAATTTTTGTTCGTCAGGACGATCTGGTTGCGCGCGGGCCAGGAAATTTTAAGGCCGTTCGCACCCGCCCAATCCGCCAGCGGCACATAATCCTGGCCGTTGATGAACGCCGCGCGCGCCGTCCCCGCGCAAAACGCGACGCACAAAAAAATCAGCATAAATAAATTCCGGTTCACAGCCGCGCAACTTGCCCGCCCGCCGTCTTTGATTCAAGGGAAAATGTGGCAACAAAACTTGACACGCGCGTTAGCGACATTAAAATGTCTTTATGAAAACTTTAACCGTTACCGCTGCCCGTCAAAATCTCGGCGACTGGCTCAAGCGAACGCTGCGCGGCGAAGATGTCGGCGTGATGATTGACGGCGCGATTGTCGCGTTCCGTCCCGTGAAAATTTATTCCGAAGATTACGCCGAGCATGAATACGGCGTGACCGGCGACGATTTGAACAAGTTTGCCGCGCGCGCGAACAAGGAACTGGACGCCGACCTCAAAGCCGGACGGCTCAAACCCTTCACCGGAAAACTGAAGCGATAAAATTCCGTAGGAGTCGAGGTGACGAGGCTCAAATTTCTGAAAACAAATAGAGACTCCTTACGTCGTCTCCTACTTTTAACAAGGTGACTAAACCCGCCGTCCTGTTAAGCCCGCGCTTTCACGTCGCGCTCAAGCATTTGAGCGATGCGGATTTCGCCCGCGTCGAGGCTGCGCTTCAGGCGATTCCCGGCTGCTTCGGCCGTCCGCACACGCACGGCGGGATTTCCATCCGGCGGCTGCGGAAAAACATTTTCGAGTGCCGCGCCGGATTAAAAGTGCGCCTGCTGTTCCGGCAAAATGGAAACGCCCTGGAATTTTTCTTTGCCGGCAACCACGACGACGTTAGCCGCGTGATTCAAGATTTGTAGCAGTCGCGGAGCTGTTTTGCGTCTGCAAAAACTATCTATTGACTCCTGCATAATATAGTGAGTTATTCACCACAATCCAGCCTGTTTCCAGAAGGCGGCGATCAGCTTGGGGCGGCGGCGGATGTTCCGCATCTGGCGGCGTCCGAACGCGCCGAGTTGGACGATGTCCTTGGCGGTGAAGTTGGGCAGCCGGTGCTGTTTGAAAT
>DATCDZ010000038.1:0-3528 GCA_036510395.1 Verrucomicrobiia bacterium | reverse complement strand
GACAACTGACGGTGCGCGGCACGTCGGTGCTGAACGGGCGGATGTATCAATTGCAATCCAGCCTGGACAACGGCGTGACGTGGACGAACGCGGGCGTCAATTGCACCGGCGCACGCCGCATATTGCTCGCGCCGACGACTCCCGGAAAAACCTACCTGATCCAAATCTGCGCGCTGGGCGGCGGCACGGGTCAAAGCGCCTGGAGCAATCCGATGGGCGTCATGGCCACATGACGGGATTTTCGGACGGTTCAAAACTGACCTGTTAACCCAATCCGAAAGCTTGCAGCCGGAGCGAAACCACTTCGTTCCGGCTGTTTTTTGAAAAAAACCTTGCTCCAAAGCGCGTTCAACGGCTAATTCAAAGCGATGCCGCCAGATTTTAATTCGACATACAATCAAATCCCGCTTGCCGTGGATTTGGACGGCACGCTCATCAGGACCGATTTGCTCTGGGAATCGCTCGCGCGTTTGCTCCGCCGAAATCCATTTCAGATTTTCCCGATTTTATTTTGGTGGACACGCGGACGCGCGGTTTTGAAACGCTATCTTGCCAATCGAGTCACCGTTGATTCCGCCGCCCTGCCCTACAACGAAAAATTCATCGCATGGCTGCGCGAACAAAAGGCCGCCGGACGAAAAATAATTCTGGCAACCGCCTCCGATCAAAAACTTGTTTCACCCGTCGCAAGCCACGTCGGAATCTTTGACGAAGTTCTCGCCAGCGACGGTAGAACCAATTTGCGAAGCAAAACCAAATTAAAAGCGCTCACGGAAAAATTCGGCGAGCGCGGGTTTGACTACGCCGGAAATTCCCCCGCCGATTTCCCGGTCTGGCGCGGCTCGCGTGAAGCTGTCGTCGTCAACGCCAGCAGGAAGGTATTGGCGGAGGCCGCGCGCTGCACAACGCTGGGACCGGCGTTCACGGAAACTTATTTCCCATTTCAAATCACCAAAAGATTTCTCGCCGAATTTTTTATTCGCAGCGGCTATCTCATTGCAATCGCCGCCGGACTCTTGCTGGCCGCCGCGTTTCCAAAATTTGGCATCGCCGGATTCGTCTGGGTCGCGCCCGCGCTTCTGCTGTTCGCAGCGCACGGGAAAACCCCCGGCGACGCCTTTCGCGCCGGTTACGTTGGCGGATTCTCTTTCTGGCTCGCGTCGCTCTGCTGGCTGCTGCTGATTCCCGTCGCGGGTTACCCGGTTCTAGGCTGGCTGGCGTTGAGCGCGTTTGTCGCGATTTATTTTGGAATCTGGACGTGGATGCTCGCCGGAAAAATCGGCTCCGGCCCTTGGGCACAGCGCAATCTCTGGTCGCTGCTTGGCGCGGCGGCGTGGGTCGCGCTGGAAATGATCCGCGCGCGTTTTCTCGGCGGCTTTCCGTGGAACCTGCTCGGCGTGTCGCAATATAAAATGACGCCTCTCATCCAGATCGCGTCGGTCACGGGCGTCTATGGAATTTCATTTCTCGTTGTCTGGGCTTCGCTGTCGCTTTTTTCCGCCGGGCGGATGATTTTTGCCAAGCGGGATTCCCGCTTCGCGTGGCAGCCGGAAGTTTTTCTGCCGTTGCTCGTCGTCGCCGGGCTTTTCGCGTGGGGCGAAATAAAAATCTGCCAACCGGCTCCGGCCAGTTCGACGTTGCGCGTCACGCTGATCCAACCGAGCGTCCCGCAAAATTTGATTTGGGACGAAAATGAAAATTCCAACCGCTTCCAACAATTGCTCGTGCTCACGGAAAAGGCGCTCACGAACGAAACCGACCTGCTCATCTGGCCGGAAGCCGCGCTCCCGGATTTTGACGATGAGAGCTACGCCGCCATCACCAACCTCGTCCGCACACACCACGTCTGGATGATTTTCAACGCCGACGACGTGGCACCGCGACCGGGCGCGACGAACCATTTTGACACCGAAGTTTTCAATTCCGCCTTTCTTTTCAATTCCGACGGCGATTTCGTAAAAGTCTATCACAAGCGCAAACTGGTCATCTTCGGCGAATTTGTCCCGCCATTCCTGAAATGGTTCACGCCCATCACCGGAAGCTACCAAGCGGGAAATGTTCCGGCGCAGTTTGAAATAAACCGGTGGGGCGGGCGTCCCCGCGAGCCGGTCATTGAGTTGAACAGCGGCTCACCGGAAATTCCTCCCCGTCAAACTGTGAACGCCGCGCCGCTGATTTGCTTTGAAGATATGTTCCCGCAGACCGCGCGCGATTCTGTCCAGAGCGACACGGATTTTCTGGTGAACCTGACCAATGACGGCTGGTTTGGCAACGGCGCGGAGCAATGGCAGCAGGCCGCAGCCGCAGTTTTCCGCGCGTCGGAAAACGGCGTGCCGCTCGTGCGCTGCTGCAACAACGGCGTGACCTGCTGGATTGATCCGCACGGGGCGTTGCGGCAGGTTTTCACAGACGACACCGGAGGCATTTATGGCGCGGGCGCGATGACGTTTGACCTGCCGCTGCCGGATGAAAAAACCGCGCCGACATATTACAACCGCCACGGCGACTGGTTTGGGTGGAGTTGCGTTGGGATGATGGTTGTCATTGTGTTCGTCAAATTGCGAAAAATATCTTCGTTCCAACGCCCGGTCTGAAAAATAAAAAGCCACCGCGCACTCGCGCAGTGGCCTGAAACTGTTTGTGGAAGATTAGTTGGCTCCACCACCGCCACCACCACCAAAACCGCCGCCACCTCCGCCGCCGCCGCCACGGCCGCCACGGCCGCCGCGGCCGCCACGACCACCAAACCCGACATTAGCACCCAACAGTTGATTGTAAGTCCTGCCCGAATCGGCATCAATCTGGGTCTTCTGATCAGCAGTGATTGAAGGCACAAGTGGCAGGACTGCCTTGTTGTAGCGCAACATCGCTATGTCGGTCTCGATTGCAGCCACGGCTTCAACCTTGGGACGAACGGTCGCCTCGGTCGCGCCCGAAGCCAGAGCGGCATCCAGCGCCGCCTTTTGGGCAATCGCGAGCTTGTTGGTCAGTGCAGACATTGCATCTGAACCCTGCAACTCCTGCATGGCGGTGCGCATCTGCTGGTTTTGTTCCTGGGTTAAAACGCCGCCAAAACCGCCGCGCCCGCCGCCGCCAAAACCACCACCGCCGCCACCGCCACCGCCGCCGCCAAAGCCCTGCGCGCCAGCTTCAAATGTGGTCGCGCAGAGCAAGCCTGCGGCCACCGTTAAACATGTTAGAAATGCTCTCGTTTTCATGTGATCCTGTAGTTGTATTGTTGTTTTTTTTGGTTATGCCCTTCCTGCATCCATTTAGTGCATGACGGGTCACAGTGTTAGAGGCATCCGGGTTGCAGCAGGTTACAAACTTATTTCAACAACGCCTCCGCGTGTTTTCGCGCCGCGCCGCTCTGGCCGCCCAGCATCCGCGCCAGTTCCGTGACGCGCTCCTTTTTTGTCAGCAGGGCGATCTCCGAAACCGTGCGGCTATCGCGAATCTGCTTGGTGACAACGTAATGCGCGTCGGCAGACGCGGCCACCTGCGGCAGATGCGTAATGCACAGCACCT
>DATCDZ010000037.1:0-22135 GCA_036510395.1 Verrucomicrobiia bacterium | reverse complement strand
AAAATGGAACGAATATTTCCGGCGCGACGAGCAACGTCCTTACGCTCACCGCCGTCACCACCAATAGCAACGCCGGTTACACGCTTTACGCGACCAATCTTTTTGGCGCGATCACCAGCAGCGTTGCCAATCTGACCGTTGTGCTGCCGCCGTCCATCACCAGTTCTTCGCTCACCAACCGCACGATTCAATGTGGCAGCAATACGAATATTTTCACCATCACCACCGCTGGCACAACACCGTTATTCATCCAATGGCAGACCAACGGCGCGCCCGCCATCGGCGCGACCAACCTCACTTTTGCGCTCACCAATCTGCACTTTGCCAGCATCACTAATGTCGCCGTCGTCATCACCAATCTCTACGCCAGCCTCATCAGCAACGCCGTGTTGACCGTGCAAGACACGCTGGCTCCGGTCATCACGCTGAACAGCACCAATCTATTTTACATCGAACTCGGCAGCACCTTCACCGATCCCGGCGCGAGCGCAACCGACGCCTGTGCCGGTTCGCTTTCCGTCATCGTCAGTGGCGTGGTTAACACCAATTCTGTCAGCACCAACACGATTTTTTATACCGCCACCGATGGTTTCAACAACGTCACCAACACCCGCACCGTCATTGTGCGCGACACCACGCCGCCGACGATTTTATGGAGCTTCACCAATCTGGTTCTGGCCGCAGACACGAATTGCAGCGCGGCAATGCCCGACGTGACGGGAACAAATTATATTCTGGCAACGGACTTGTCCGGCGCGCTGACGATTTCGCAGGAGCCGACGAACAGTTTCATTTTGCCGATTGGAACGAACATCGTTGTCATCACCGTCGCGGACGCCTCCGGCAACGATTCATATTCGACCAACACGATTGTCGTGCAGGACGAAACACCGCCGCTGATTTTGCTTCAGCCGCAGAGCGAGACGAACACGACCGGCACAACGGCGGAATTCAGCGTCGCCGCGACCGCCTGCACGCCGGTTTCCTACCAATGGTTTTTCAACAACGCGGTTATGACCAACGCGACCAACTACGCGCTGGCGATAATTTCCGTTGACCCGACCAACTCCGGGAATTATTCCGTCGTCGCCAGCGCGTCCGGCGGCTCCGTCACGGGCAGCGTCGTCACGTTGACGGTGAATTTGATTCCGCCGTCCTTCAAGAGTGTTGCCGCCATCCCCGGTGGCGGCTTCAACTTGAGTTTCGCTGGCGCGCCCGGATACAGCTATGTTTTGGAGGTGACGGCGGACTTGTCTTCGCCCACCAACTGGCTGCCCGTCGCCACCAACAAGCTCGGCGCGGACGGCGCCTGGCAGTTCAGCGACCCGCAGGCCGTCAACTACCAACGTCGCTTTTACCGCATCCGAAAATTGCAATGAACCGGTGGTGTGAATCGCCATGTGCGCGCCGCCGCGCTTGCTCCGCAACTCCAATGAGGTAAAATCCGCTCGTGGCCGATTTGCTCCAGCACATTGAAAATCAAATTGAAAGCCGCCAGTTGCTCAAACGCGGGCAGAAAATCCTCGTGGCGGTTTCCGGCGGACTGGACTCGATGGTCTTGCTTCACGCGCTGGAAAAACTCGCCGGGCGGCACAAATGGAAAATAGTCGTCGCGCATTTCAACCACCAGTTGCGCGGGCGAGCGAGTGACGCGGATGAAAAGCTCGTCCGGCTGACGGCTGCAAAGATGAAATTGCCGGTGGTCGTCGAACGCGCCGACGTCAGGCGGTTCGCGAAGGAGTCAAAACTCTCAATCGAAATGGCCGCGCGGAATTTGCGCCACGAGTTTTTCGCGCGGGTTGCTCGCGCCCAAAAAATCAAAACCGCCGCCATCGCACATCATGCGGACGACCAGGTTGAACTGTTTTTTTTAAGGCTGTTTCGCGGCGCGGGCGGCGAAGGTTTGGCGGGAATGAAATGGCGCTCGCCGTCGCCGGTTGACAGGACAATTTCAATCGTCCGTCCGCTGCTGGATTTTTCAAAGGCGGAACTTTCGGTGTTCTCGCGCGAGAACAAAATTCCGTTTCGTGACGACGCGACGAATTTTTCTTCCGGCTTTTTGCGCAACCGGATCCGCAATGAACTGTTGCCTCTGCTGCGGAAAAAATACCAGCCGGGCCTGGACAAAACGGTTTTGCGGCTGATGGAAATTACCGGCGCGGAATCGGAATTTGTCGGAGAAGCGGCAAACAACTTCCGTGGCAGTGAATGTCAGTTTGGTCAAAACAAAAAAGAGAGCCGGCGTGAGCCTGCTGCTCCGGAAACAAACTTTGAAAAATTGCCGCCCGCCGTCCAGCGGCGCGTTTTGCAGTCTCAATTGCACGAACTAGGCGCCGCGACGGATTTTGAACTGATTGAATCGCTCCGGCGGTTGGCGAATGTCTTTGTCAGCGCCGGCGCAAAAATTTCCGTTGCGCGAAATGAATCTGGCGAAATCAAATTGAGGACGGAATCGAAGCCGGAATTTAACGCGAACGAGTTGGCGGTGAAATTGAAGGGCAGGGCAGGGGAAATGTTTTTTGGCGGAGTTAAATTCAATTGGAAAAATCTTCGTGGCAGCGAACGTGAGTTCGCTCAAAGTAAAAATCAGAGCCGACTTACGTCGGCTGCTGCGAAAATTGGAAAAGAAATTTTTGACGCGGAAAAAGTTGGAAACAAAATTGTTATTCGCCATTGGCGTGCGGGCGACCGGTTTCAGCCGGTTGGTTTGAAATCGGCGGCGAAGTTGCAGGACTTGTTCACGAACGCAAAAATCCCGCGCGAGCGCAGACGTAATTTGGTTTTAGCACCGGCGGAAAACGGTGAAATTTTCTGGGTGGAAGGTCTGCGGATTTCGGAAAATTTCAAGCTGACGCCGCAGACAAAACGGCGTTTGACCTGGCGCTGGCGACACAACCGGCCTTGATGTGACAGAATTTGGGAAACGCCGGCTATTTTGGCGGCGGAGTGAAATCATGCCAGCCCTTGACGGAGCCGGCTGTCACAAACAGACGACAGGTGACATTCGGTTCAAGCGGGTCGGGCCAGGCCTTGGTCAAGGCTGGCTTCATGCCGCGAACCGCCGCTCCATAGTTAAATTTCCTGGTCGGAACGGAATTCGAGTCCGAAATGAGATGCCAGAGCGGCAGGGCGAATTTGTTGGTTTTCCAGTCGGCAAGGCGGACAACTTTGATTTCGGTGAACCGGTATGGACGGTCGAAGTTGAAAGTCACTACGGCTGTATTGGCGCTGCCCGCTCTCACCCGCGGCCCGATTCTTCTCGGGTTTGAAACGGCGGTGTGTGAAATTTGCATGGCCGGACGCCTGCCCCAATGGGTGAAGGCGCAGACAAAAACGGCGGCCAGCACGACAAAGACCGCCAGATAAATCCATTGTTTTTTATCCATAATCAAAAAGGATCAGGCTCAATTCATCCAGTCTGGAAATCCGACAACTTGCGCGGCGGCGTTGACATCATATCCTTTCGACCACGGCAGTCTCCATAAATCTTTCGCGCGGGTGTTGTGGACGGAGCCGTCAAAAAAAAGAATGTTCACACCTTTTCCATGCCGTTCAATGGCGAAGTGGGACATTTCGGCGGAGACACCCAGCCATTGTCCGTTGAAGCTGGGCGGCAGATCATTGAAATACGGCCCGCCGCCGCGCCACATCGCGTCCAAAAAAAGCGGAGTGTCGGACGGCTGCGTCACCGCGTCGTATCTCCGCCAGTTATAGATGGCAAGGCGTCCTTGAATGTTGTTGGTGTTGGGATTGTAGATCCACAAATTGAGGCCGTAACTGGCAATCAGCAGATGGTTGGGATCAATCGGGTCGCTGATTGGAAATTCATACGCGGTCGTGGGGCCGCCATAATCCACCGCGTTCGGGTCGTCGGGCGTGGTGTGGACTTCCTGGTTGCCGGGACCGCGCCGGTCAGTCGCCTTGGGACAGAGGAGCAGTTCGGGTTTTTTCGCGTAACCGTTGGTGAGTGAAAGCACCCAGGCACCGCGCGGAAATTTGGTTGGCGCTGCCGACACGAACGAATCCATGAACGAGCCGTTGTTCTCGTCGGTATAAATCCGCCAGATGACGCCCCATTGATGGAGGTTGGAAATGCAATCGGCGTCCTGCGCCCGGTTCTTCGCCTTGGACAAGGCCGGCAGCAGCATCGCCGCGAGAATGGCGATGATTGCGATTACCACGAGCAGTTCGATCAATGTGAAGGCGCGGTCGTCTGGCTTCACGGCGTTCATCAGAATTATTCAACCATTTTGCGGGCGAAATGGACAGTTTTTTAACTCGTGCAATGAACCAATGACTCTCCGGCAAATCAGGGCAAGGGCAGCCGTGCAAAGACAGTTCAGGAAAGTTCTTTACACGGGCTTGTGAACAACTATACTTTTCCGCTCTAATTGATATGGAAGCGAAGACAAAGACTATTGAACAATTCAAGACGCACGCCAAGGACACGGGTTCGGCGGACGTGCAGGTGGCGCTGCTGACGCAGCGCATCAACCATTTGACCGGGCATTTGCAGACCAACAAAAAAGACCATAGTTCGCGACGCGGGCTGCTGGTCATGGTCAGCCAGCGCCGCCGCCTGCTCGAATATTTGCAGACGATTGACCTGGGCCGTTACCAGGCCGTCACGAAAAAACTGAAGCTGCGCCATTGAAATTTTGCGATGGCGCGGTTTTTATTTTAAGCGCGCTTCGCTTTCAGATTTGGGACGGAAACGCGAACGGCCCGATTCTTCAACCTAAACTTCGCGAAAGAAAAATTCCGCTGCCTCCGAGTGATTTCATTCAGTCCCGAAACGTTCGGGATTCACTGAAGTTCCTCCGGCGGCAGCGGGCAAGTTAATATGCCAGAAAAAATATCCGCCCCGCTGGGCGACAAGCAGATCATCATCGAAACCGGAAAACTCGCCAAACAGGCCGACGGCGCCGTGACCGTCCAACTCGGCGAAACCATTGTCATTGTGGCCGCCGTCGCCGCAACCAAGGCCAAGCCTGGCCAGGACTTTTTTCCGCTGACCGTGGACTACCGCGAAAAAGCCGCCGCCGCCGGAAAATTTCCGGGCGGTTACTTCAAGCGCGAAGGCCGTCCGACGGAAAAGGAAATTCTCACCTGCCGTTTGACCGACCGGCCGATTCGCCCGCTCTTTCCAAAGGGCTGGTATAACGAAGTCCAGGTGCAGACCGTGCTGTTGAGCGCGGACGGCGAAAACGATCCAGATATTTTGAGCATCATCGGCGCGAGCGCGGCGTTGATGGTCAGCGACATTCCTTGGGCCGGGCCGCTCGGCGCGGTCCGCGTCGGACGCACCGGCGGGAAATTTGTCGCCAATCCGACCCACGCGGAAATGGCCGAGAGCGATCTCGACCTTGTTTACGTCGGCAATGACAAGGACATCGTGATGTATGAAGGCGCGGCCAAAGAAATTTCCGAGGCTGATTTCAACGCCGCATTGCAATACGCACAGGAAGTCATCCAGCCGATCATTGCCGCTCAAAAGGAACTTGTCGCGAAAGCCGGCAAGAAGAAACGCGAAATCACGCTCAACATCGTTCCCGACGAAATTCTTCACGAAGCCAAAAATCTCGCCGGCGACCGTTTCGTTCCCGCTTTGCTCACGCACGGCAAGCTCGCGCGCGAATCCGCTGTCAAAGCGATTCAGGACGAAGTTGGCAAGAAGCTCGTCGAAAAATTCGGTGCGGAAAAAGTCACGGAGTTCGTCATCAAGGATGCTTTTTACTACATCCAAAAGGAAGCCGTCCGCAAATTGATTTTGGAAAGCGGCAAGCGTCTGGATGGCCGCACCTTTGATGTCGTGCGCCCGATTTCCAGCGAAGTCGGAATTCTCCCGCGCGCCCACGGCTCGGCGATTTTTTCGCGCGGCGAAACGCAGGCCGTCACGCTCGCCACGCTCGGCACCGGCGATGATACGCAGGAATTTGATTCTTACACCGGCGGCGAGACCGAGAAGAAATTCATTTTGCACTACAACTTCCCGAATTTTTCCGTCGGCGAAACCGGAAGAATTTCCGGTCCTGGCCGCCGCGAAATCGGCCACGGCGCACTCGCCGAGCGTTCGATTGAATCCATGTTGCCCAAGGATTATCCCTACGCCGTCCGCGTCACAAGCGAGATCATGGAGTCCAACGGTTCGACTTCAATGGCGAGCGTTTGCGGCGGCACGCTGGCGTTGTTGGATGCGGGCGTCCCGATGATTCGACCGGTGGCCGGCATCAGCGTTGGCATTTGCGCCGAATACAGCGGCGAAAAAGTTTCCAAATACCAACTGCTCACCGACATCATCGGCTGGGAAGATCATTACTGCGACATGGATTGCAAGATCGCCGGAACGGAAAAAGGCATCACCGGTTTTCAATTGGATTTGAAGCTCAAGGGTATTCCGTTCGCGCTCATGGTTGAGACGGTGGAAAAGGCTCGCATCGCGCGCATGCACATATTGGCGGAAATGGCCAAGACGCTCGCCGGTCCGCGCAAGGAGTTGAGCAAATATGCTCCGCGCATCGAAGTCATCCGCATCAATCCCGAAAAAATCGGCGCGCTCATCGGGCCGGGCGGCAAGAACATCAAGCGCCTCGTCGAGGAATCCGGCTGCGAAATCAACATCGAAGATGACGGAACAGTGAATATCTTCTCCGTTTCGCCCGAAGGCATGAAGATTGCCGTGGACGCCATCAACGGCATGACGGCGGAGGCCGAGATCGGGAAAATTTATCGCGGCAAGGTTGTCACCGTGAAGGAATTCGGCGCATTCGTCGAATTTTTGCCGGGCAAGGACGGCCTCGTTCACATCAGCGAACTGGCGAATTTCCGCGTTGCAAAGACCGAGGACATCGTAAAAATCGGCGACGACATCGCCGTCAAATGCCTCGGAGTGGACGAAAAGGGCCGCGTGCGTTTGTCGCGCAGGGCCGCGATGCAGGAACGCGACCAGGAGATGGCGAAGAAGGAATAAATCGCCTTTGAATTCAACAAGCGCGGATGGCGAAGGCTGTCCGCGCCATTTATTTTAACAGAAACGTTACAACAAGTTTGACTCGACTCCGCCGCGAAAGTAGATTTGGGCGAATGCTGGCTGCCGAAACAAAGGTGGCAGTGCCGGACTCAAACGGCGCGCCAAGAGAAAACTCAAATTGTTCCTGGAAACAAATCGTGGGACACGTTGAGCCGTTCCTACAGGCGGTCAACCGGCGTCTGATCCAGCAGGCGCACGATTTTGATCCGAAAATCGTTCCCTATGCCCATCACGCGCTCAACAGCAACGGCAAGAATCTGCGCCCGACGCTCGTCGCGCTCGCGGCTAATTCAATCGGCAAAATCTCCGAGTCCCACGTCACGGCGGCTGTCATCATCGAAATGGTCCACCTCGCCACGCTCGTCCACGACGACGTGATGGACGAGGCGGAAATCCGTCGCGGCCAGCCCACGCTCGCGGCGAACTGGGGAAATGAAATCGCCGTGCTGTTCGGTGACTGCCTTTTCGCGCAGGCGTTGAAATTGGCCGCAAGTTTTCCGACGCCGGAAGTCTGCCGCGCAGTGGCGATGGCGACGAACACGGTCTGCACCGGCGAAATTCTGCAGACGCAGCACCGGCGGAATTTTCCCGTTTCGAGCCGCGAGTATTTCCGCGTCATCGAAATGAAGACCGCCGAGCTGTTCACGCTCTCGTGCGACCTTGCGGCATTTTTGGGCGGGACGCCACCGGAACAGCGCGCCGCGCTGCGCGAATTCGGCGCGGCGTTTGGCACGGCATATCAGGTTTATGACGACTGCGTGGATTTGTTCGGTTCGGAGGCGGAAGCGGGCAAATCACTCGGCACGGATCTGGCGAAGGGGAAATTGACATGGCCGGTCCTGCTGGCGTGGGAACGCGCGAATGCAATGGACCGCGCGCATCTGGAAAACCTGATTAAGAACTGGCAGCCGCAGAATTTTTCCGCCGTGAACGGATTGCTGGCGCGTTACGAAACATTTGAGCCGTCGCTGGAAGTCATTGGAAAACATCTTGAACTGGCACGCCGGGCGCTGCGCGTGCTGCCGGAATCAGGCGGACGGGCGGGGCTTTTCAACCTGGCCGATTTTTTGGCGCAACAAACCGGAGCTTTGGCTGTTTGTATTGAATGACCATGATTATGGCCGGACCAGTTGAACCTACGGAGCCGGAGCCGCCCGCGCTGGAGGAGGAATCCGAGTTGGTGCGCCGCGCGCGTCGCGGCGATTTGCAGGCTTACGACGACCTCGTGAAGCGTTATCAGGAGCGCATTTACGCGACGATCTACCACATGACGAGCAACCACGAGGATGCCAACGACCTCGCGCAGGAGTCGTTCATCAAGGCGTTTCAGGCGTTGAAATCGTTCAAGGGCGGCTCGACTTTTTACACCTGGCTTTACCGGATCGCGGTCAACAAGACGATCAATTTCCTGAAACAGCGGAAAAACCGGACGCACATGAGCCTGAACGACATTGATTTCAATGCCGAGCACGACCCTGATTTAATGGCCCTGATTTCCGAAAACACGCCGCGCCGCGCCGCCGGCTTGACGGAGTTGCAAAAAAAATTGAACGAGGCGCTGCTCAAGCTGTCAGAACCACATAGATTGGTCATTGTTTTGCACGATGTGCAGGGTCAATCCCATGACGAAATCGCGGAAATAATGGACTGCAACATTGGCACGGTGCGATCGCGGCTGTTTTATGCGCGACAGCAAATGCAGGCGGAACTGGCCGACTACTTGAAATGAAATGAACGAAAACGAAAATAACCTCGACTCGCTGCGGCGTCTGCTTGCGTTCAAAAAACGCGAAACGCCACCGCCCGGATATTTCGACAATTTTTCCACCCAGGTCGTCAACCGCATCCGTGCGGGCGGATCTCACGGGCGGACGAAAGCGAGGGAAGAGTTTTTTTCCGAAGCGCCGTGGCTGCTGAAATTTCTGCAAATCTTTGAAGCCAGGCCGGCGTTTGCGAGCGCGTTCGCCGGTGCGCTTTGCCTGGTGCTGGTTTTAGGGATTGTTTTTGCGGAACAGCCCGATGGTTCCACGCCACAGCTACTTGTCCCGCAGATGGCAGAAAGCTCCAGCCCGCTCGCGCAGGTTTCGACGACGGCCCTTTCCCAGCCGTCCGATTCAATGATTCTTGCCTCGGAAAACACCAATCCCGCGAGCAGCCTGCAGCCCGTCGCCTCGTATTTTGGCCAGCAAAATCCTTTCTTCCAGCAGGTCGGTTTTTGCGTTCCGGGCAATTAATCGTCCACGTCCTTTTTCTCATCGTCATCCTCAATTCTAAATTTGAGGAAGAAGACGGCGGGGAGAATTCAGCATCGCGCTTGAAACGTCGCCGCGTTTTTCATTTAATCAGAAAGTGCCAGCCAAAGTCATCGCCGTTGCCAACCAAAAGGGTGGTGTTGGGAAAACCACCACTGCCGTCAACCTTTCCGCGTGCCTTGCCGCAGACGGGCAAAAAGTCCTGCTTTTTGATCTCGACCCGCAGGCCAATGCGACCAGCGGCGTCGGCCTGGAAAAAATCGAGGGCGCAAGCGCGTATCGCGTTCTGCTCGGCGAAGGCAGCCTGCTCGAAAAAATCAGGCCGACAAACTTTGAGAGGTTGGAAATCATTCCGAGCGAAGTGGATTTGTGCGCCGCCGACCTTGAAATAGCCCGCATGGAAAATCATTTGCAGCGGGTTTCACGATCCCTCAAACCGGTTTTGGACAGCGGACGATTTGACGTGGTGCTGGTTGACTGCCCTCCGTCGCTCGGCATTTTGACCTTGAACGCCTTTGCCGGCAGCGACGGTCTGCTCGTGCCGCTTCAATGCGAGTATTACGCGCTCGAAGGCATCTCGATGATGAACCGCGTGCTCGGACAGCTCCGCGACGCGGGTGTCAATCCGCGATTGGAAATCTTCGGCGTCGTGATGACGATGTTCGATGGCCGCACGAAATTGTCCAATGAAGTCGTCGGCGAAGTCCGCAACCTGCTTGGTGCAAAGGTTTTTGAAACCATGATTCCGCGCAGCACCAAGCTCGCCGAAGCGCCGAGTTTCGGCAAACCGATCATTCATTATGACAAATACAGCTCCGGCTCGGCGGCGTATGAACTGTTGGCGCAGGAAGTTTTGGAGCGGTTAAAGGCGTAGGACGGGAGAAAAGCCATGAAACTTTCCCGATTTGTCCGTCGCGCTGGCGCTGGCAAAGGGCATTGCCTTGGCAGCGGTCTGCATCCTCTCGCCGGGGAACCTCTTCAAAATTTGCGCCAAAGTTTGACAGGTCCGCCCTGGCCGGCCATCACCCGCCACCGAACAAGTGAAAAATTTCACAAACTTTTCTTGCGACTGGGATGACAATTTAATTATTATCCGCAGCGGCACGGTTTTTGAAACTGAATCGTGTCATTTTTAATTGAATGAATTTGGCCGCACGGCGGCCGCTTGAAATGTCAGCAATTTTTCCGAAGTGGACAAACTGGTTGCCGCTGGCGCTTGGCGTGGGAGCCGCGCTGGCGGGCGGCGGCGTGGCGGCGGGCGTGACTTATTATTTTACGCCCAAATACACCCGCGTCGGCTACGAGCCGGTGCAGCCCGTGCCGTTTTCGCACAAAATCCACGCGGGAGAACTGGGAATCGACTGCCGCTACTGCCACAACATGGTGGACAAAACCTGGGTCGCAAACATTCCCGCCGCGTCAACGTGCATGAACTGCCACAGCGCGGTTTTGAAAGATGACCCGCGTCTCGCCATCGTCCGCGAAAGCGCGGCGAACAACACGCCGATTCCGTGGGTGCAGGTTCATATCACGCCGGATTACGTTTATTTCAACCATTCCGTCCACGTCGCGCGCGGCATCAGTTGCGTGGAATGTCACGGGCGCATTGACCAGATGGACGAGGTTTATCACGCGAAACCGTTCAGCATGAGTTTCTGCCTCGACTGCCATCGCGACCCGGCGTCCCACATCCGTCCTGTGGACAAAGTCACCGACCTCGGCTGGCAATGGAGCACCAACGCCGCCACAAACGCTGAAATGCAGGAAGTCGAAGGCGGAAAACTGGTCGAACATATGCGCGTTGAATCGCTGCAAAACTGCTCGGCCTGTCACCGATGAAAAATTTACGATTTATGATTTACGATTTACGATTGGCGTTCGCAAACGAACGTCGCGCGGAATTTTTTTCAAATCATAAATCATCAATCGTAAATCATAAATTGACCGTGCGAAAAATTTCGTCCGTCGTTTCCGAATGAATTCAAATTTGACCAATTCAACGTCCGCGACAACAGGCCGCCGTTACTGGCGCAGTCTGGATGAACTGGCCGACACGCCGGAGTTCAAGGACTGGCTGCACCGGGAATTTCCCGCCGGCGCGAGCGAGATGATGGCCGATGGCCAGAGCCGCCGTCATTTCCTGAAAATCATGTCCGCCTCGTTCGCGCTAGCGGGCGTGGCGACGCTTGGCGCGGGCTGCCGCCGGCCCGAAGAAAAACTCGAACCATTCGGCCAGCAGCCATCCGCTGATTATGTTTATGGCAAACCGGAGTATTATGCGACGGCGATGCCAACGCGCAACGGCGCGATTCCGCTCGTCGTCAAATCCTACGAAGGCCGTCCTGTCAAAATCGAGGGCAACGCCAAATTTCCCGGCAGCAACGGCGGCACTGATCGTTATGCGCAGGCTTCGATTTTGGATCTTTACGACCCCGACCGCGCCAAACGATTCACCCACGACGGCAAAACCGTTTCGCGCGAAGATGCATTGAAATTCCTCGACGACTTGTCGAAGAAATTTGCGGCTAATCAAGGCGAAGGCTTGGCGTTTCTTGCCGAAAGCAGCACCTCGCCGTCGCGGGCGCGGCTGCAAAAAATTATCGCGCAGAAATTTCCTAAATCAAAATGGTTCACTTACGACGCGATTGATTCCGGCATTCATCAACGCGCGGCGACGCAGGCATTCGGCCAGCCGGTGCGTCCCGTTTTCAATTTTGACAAGGCGAAAGTTATTTTGTCTCTCGACTGCGATTTTCTCGGCGGCGAAGACGACGCGCACAATCACATCCGCAAATTTGCCGCTGGCCGCAAACCGGGCGAGAGGATGAGTCGGCTTTATTCGGTTGAATCTCTTTTCACTTTGACTGGCGCGAATGCGGATCATCGGTTGCGCGTGGCCGCAAATTTAGTTGGGCAAATTGCCGAGGTTATTAGTCAAACAATATCACCACCATTAAAAACTCGCATTGCAATTGCAGCCACTTTGCCTGCTGGCATTAACGCAAGATGGATTTCTGAATGTGCGAAAGATTTACTTGCGGCTGGAAAAAACGCTTTGGTCGTTGCCGGTCAGCGCCAGCCGATTGAAGTTCATTTGCTCGCGCACGCAATGAATGTTGCACTCGGTGCAATTGGCAACACAGTTACTTTTATTCCGTGGGCGATAAAGCCAATGGCGGCAATCTCTGGCAGTATGGAAACATGGGAAAACCTCCCAACAGTGGAATCTGGTTTAAGATCAATGGCCGAGAATGTCGCACGATTTGAAAAAAATCTTGGCGCAATAGACACGCTTATCGTCCTCGGCGGCAATCCGGCTTATAATTTGAATTGGACGGAGAAACCGAAAAACGTTGTCCGACTTGGCTATTACGAAGACGAAACGGTGGAAAAATCAGACTGGAATTTTCCGGCGGCGCATTATCTAGAATCTTGGGGCGATGCGACAACCAGCGATGGAACGCTCGTTCCAATTCAGCCGTTGATTCAACCGTTGTTTGGTGGATTGACTGAATTGGAATTTCTCGCGCGAATTGCTGGCGAGTCGCAAACAAATCCTTACGAGATTGTTCGAGACACACTTCAACAAGATTTAATACTTCTTCAAATTGTCGGCAGAATTGAACCTATTGGCGTAACGATTGAAAACACTTGGAAAAAGTTTTTGTTCAACGGATTTCTTGCAAATTCTGCGGCGCAGCCAATCAGTGTAAAATTTTCTGCGGCGTTTCCACGAGTTACATCATCGTCGTCGTCCGCCCAAAATCTCGAAGTCATTTTCTACCGCGATTCAAAAGTGGACGACGGGCGTTACGCGAACAACGGCTGGATGCAGGAGTTGCCCGATCCGGTCACGAAAATCACCTGGGACAACGCCGTTCTCGTCAGCCGCAAGACGGCGCGCGAACTCGGCGTGGCGAACGGCGACGTGGTTGAGATTTCGTTGAACGGAAAAACCGTTTCCGGCCCGATCTGGACGCAACCGGGCATGGCGGATTATTCGCTCGGACTCGCGCTCGGTTACGGACGCGAGCGGACAGGGCGCGTCGGCACGGGCGTCGGCTTCAATGCGTATAAAATCTTCAGCGGAAAATACATTGAGACTGGCGCAACGATTCGCAAGACGGGCGGGACTTACACGATCGCAACGACGCAATCGCATTGGTCAATGGAAGGCCGTCCGGCGGTGCGCGAGGCCAATTTGAAGGAATTTTCCGAGACGCCGGATTTCGCCCAGGAGATGCACGACAAGGAACCGCCGGTGGTCAAGTCACTTTACCCGAATCCGTTCGACGAGGCGAAAAAAACCGCGCTGCACCAGTGGGGCTTGGTCGTGGATTTGCAATCCTGCGTCGGCTGCGGCACTTGCGTGGTGGCGTGCCAGAGCGAGAACAACATTCCGATTGTCGGCAAGGACCAGGTCAGCCGCGGCCGTGAGATGCACTGGATGCGGATTGACCGTTATTACACGAGCAGCCCGAAGACGAAAAATAATCCGACGCTGTTTGATCCGAACGCCGATGAAAATCTTTCGGACTCGGAACAGCAATTCGCAAAATGGATTGACGATGTGCAGGCGGTGAGCCAGCCGATGCTCTGCCAGATGTGTGAAGCCGCGCCGTGCGAGAATGTCTGCCCCGTCAACGCCACGTCTCACGACGCCGAAGGGCTGAACGTAATGACTTACAACCGTTGCATTGGCACGCGCTATTGCTCGAACAATTGTCCCTACAAGGTCCGCCGGTTTAATTATTTTGATTACAACAAGCGTCCCATCAGCGCGCTGAAAGGGCCGTTTTATCCGACGCCGCTGACGCACAAGACGGACGGCAAATGGGATTTGCTGACATGGTTCAAAGCGCCGGAAGCCAGCGGAATGCGCGAGGAGGGCGAATGGGATTTGATCAAGATGGTCAAGAACCCGGACGTGACGGTGCGGATGCGCGGCGTGATGGAAAAATGCACCTATTGCATCCAGCGCATCCAACAGGCGGAAATTTCACAAAAGGTCAAAGCCGGCGCCACGGACAATGTCCGGTTGAAAGAATCGGAGGGCACAATTCCGAAAACCGCGTGCCAGCAGGCGTGTCCGGCGGGCGCGATTGTTTTCGGCGACATCAGCGACCCGGACAGCACGGTGACGAAATGGAAGGCGCAGCCGCTTAATTATTCCGTGCTCGGCGAATTGCTGACCAAGCCGCGCACAACTTATCTGGCGCGCGTCCGCAATCCGAATCCAGCCATGCCGGATTATCACGCGCCTTACAGCACGGAGGAATATGAAAATCGCGGCGGCGAATTTCACCCCGCCGAGAAAGGGAGCAGTTAATGACTGAATCCACAATAAAACTGGAATCACTCGCGCCGCCGGCGGAATTGCGGCGCATGGAAGCCGTGCCCGCCAACCGCAGCCTCGGCTGGATGACGGACAAGCTCACGGCGTTCAACGAGGGCAAAACGCCGTTGTGGTGGTGGGTTTTATTTTTGCCGGCGGCCTTTTGCGCGGCGTTCGTTCTGCCGGGGGCGTTGATTTACAAAATATCCGTCGGCGTCGGCGTGTGGGGCAACAATATGCCGGTCATGTGGGGCTGGGACATCATCAATTTCGTCTGGTGGGTCGGCGTCGCGCACGCTGGCACGCTGATTTCGGCGCTGCTGTTCCTGACACGGCAGCACTGGCGCACGGCGATTGGCCGCGCCGCCGAGGCGATGACGGTTTTTTCTGTGGCGATGGCGGGACTTTATCCTGCCGTCCATGTTGGACGTTCGTGGTTCGATTGGTTCATGTTTCCGGTGCCGACCTCGAACGATCTCTGGCCTCAATTCCGTTCTCCGCTGATGTGGGACGTTTTCGCCGTCAACACCTACCTGATCGTTTCGACGACGTTCTGGTATATGGGCTTGATTCCTGATCTGGCCTTAATGCGCGACCGTTCGAAAACTCGCGTGAAAAAATTCGCTTACGGCCTCTTCGCACTCGGCTGGACCGGCTCGGCCCGGCACTGGCAGAACTACGAAAAAGCCTATCTCGTGTTGTCCGGCCTCGCGACGCTGCTGGTGTTCACCGTCAGTTCCATCGTCGGCATGGACTTTGCCACGGCGCAGATCGCCGGCTGGCACGAAACGATTTTCCCGTTCTACTTCGTCGCCGGGGCGGTGACCTGCGGTTTTGGCATGGTGCTGGTGCTGCTGATTCCGCTGCGGAAATGGTGCCATCTGGAAGACATCATCACGATGGCGCACATTGACAAGATTTGCAAAATGCTTTTGCTGATGGGCTGCATCATGGGTTACATTTATGCGGTCGAATTTTTCATGGCGTGGTATTCCGGCAATCCCTACGACTCATGGGTTTTCGGCCACCGGATGTTCGGCCACCAATACTGGTATGGCGGCTGGATCATGATTGTGATCAATGCTTCGTTGCCGCAGTTGCTCTGGATCAAAAAAGTCCGGCAAAACCTGGCAGTCGTTTTCATCATCGCTTTCCTGATTAACATCGGCATGTGGTTCGAGCGGTTCACCATCATCGTCGGTTCGCTCTACCAGGATTTTCTGCCGGCGAGCTGGGGCGTGTATTACCCGACGTGGGTGGACGCAGCCTTCTTTCTCGGCACGCTCGGCGCGTTCTTCATGCTGTATCTCCTGTTCGTGCGCTTCCTGCCGATGATTCCGGTCTCCGAAGTCAAGGCCATCACGCCGCAGGCCAATCCGCATCCTGTCGCGAAAGGAGAAAAGCCATGAACGAAAAAACTTACGGCCTCGTCGCGGAATTTGATTCGGCGGCATCCGTCTTGAGCGCGGCGGAAAAAGCGCGTGACGCCGGCTACCGCCGATGGGACGTCTTCTCGCCGTTCCCGGTTCACGGCCTGGACAAGGTTATGGGATTAAAAAATTCCCGTGTCGGCGCATTTTCACTTCTTTTCGGGGCCGGCGCGTTCATCGGCACGATGGGTTTGATTTGGTTTTGCAATGACTTCGACTACCCGATCCTCATCGGCGGCAAACCCATGTTCAGCGTGCCGATGTCGGTGGTGCCGGCGTATATTCTGCTCGTGCTGGCGGCGGCGCTGGGCGCGTTCATCGGCATGGTTGCGCTGAACCAACTGCCGCGCCTTCACCACCCGCTGTTCGGCAAAAAGCGTTTTGAACTCGTCTCGCGCGACAAATTTTTCCTCGCCATCGGCGCGCAGGATGAAAAATTCAACGCGACCGGAACGCGCCAGTGGCTTGAATCCATCGGCGGCGCGCACGTCGAACTTGTGGAGGACAACGACTGATGCGCCACCTTGGTTACATTATTTCTTTCGCCTTGATTGGCGCGGCGCTCGGCGCGGCGGTAGTCGGCATCGCCGGATTTCGCGGCGGCCTCTCGCGCAAGCCGCCCATTGAAGTTTTTCCCGACATGGACCGCCAGTTGAAATTGCGTCCGCAAAAGCCGTTTGACTTCATGCCGAACGGAATCAGCTCGCAATTGCCGCCGCCCGGAACCGTCGCGTGCAGCCAGCCGGTTCAAACCGTCAACGGCGCGGTTTATCCGTTTGAAAATGCGCCGGTCAACACGGGGAAAATCACCGGCACGACCAATTTCATTGAAACCAATCCGCTGCCGGTCAATGCAGCGCTGCTTGAACGGGGCCGCCAGCGCTTCAACATTTATTGTGCGCCATGCCACGGGCAGCTCGGGGATGGCAACGGCATCACCAAAAAAATCGGCGACATGCCCGCCGTTGCGAATTTGCACGACAAACGCATCGTCGAAATGCCCGATGGCGAGATTTTTAACACGATCACTTTTGGAAAGAGCACGATGGGCGCTTACGGCCCGATTATTCCGACCGGGGATCGCTGGGCGATTATTGCCTATTTGCGCGCGTTGCAATTAAGCTGGCTTGGTTCGACGAACGATTTGACGGCCGCGCAATCGGCCGAACTGAAATAACATGAGTTCGCACACTGAAACGACTTATTTGCCGCCGCCGCTGGATTTGCATGGCTGGCGCAAACTGCCCGCCGTTTTGATGACGATCGGCGCAATTCTGTCGGTCATTGGTCTCATCGCCAGTCCGCAGGAATTCGGCTATTCCTGGCTGCTGGCGTTCATGTTTTTTCTGACGCTGTCGCTGGGCGCGTTGTTCCTGGCAATGATTCATCATCTGACCGACGCCGGCTGGTCGGTCGCCACGCGGCGGATTTGCGAACATCTTGGTTCGCTTCTGTTTCCGTGGCTGGCCATTTTGTTCATTCCCGTTATTTTGCTGTCGTCAAAAATTTATCTCTGGCTGACGCTGAATCCGGCGAATGACCGCGCCTTGAGCGCCAAATGGCCGTTGTTCACTTTGCCCGGATTTTGCGCAGCTTCGGCGGTCTTTTTTGGCATCTGGTGGCTGTTGACCGCGCGCATCAATTATTGGTCGTTGCGGCAGGACGTGACTGGCGACGCGCTTTGCACGCACAAGATGCGTTTCCATTCCGGCTGGGGCATCCTCGCGTTTGCCGCCACCGTCACCGTCGCGCCGATCTTGTGGATGAATTCGCTGGAATACCAATGGTCCTCGACCATTTACGGCCTGTATATGTTTGCCTCCTGCGGCTGGATCGCGCTGGCCACCGTCTATATCATCACGATGATTTTGCAGCGCCAGCGCGTGCTGACAAAGGTGTTGCACGACAACCAATTTTATTTCCTCGGCGTCCTCTTTTTCGCCTTCACGCTGCTGCAGGCTTATTTTGAGTTCGCGCAATACTTTGTCATCTGGAACGGAAACGTGCCTGAAGAAACTTACTTTTACCTGGTTCGGGAAAGCGGTTCGTGGTGGTGCGTCAGCATGGTTTTGATTTTCGGCCATTTCTTGCTCCCGTTCATCTTGTTGCTGCCGGTTCACGTCAAAATGAATTTCAAAATCATGCTCCCGGTCTGCCTGTGGGCGTGGCTGATGAATTTCGCGGATTTGGCGTTCAACATCCTGCCCGTGCTGCATCCGCACGGCTATCCGTTCAAATGGATATGGCTGCAACTCGGCTGCTTTCTTTTCATGGGCGGATTTCTGGCGCGCGTGTTCCTGAAAAAATTCCAGAGCCATCCGCCGTATCCCCAACGCGACCCGCGCGTGCTTGAGGCGATGGGCATCGCACACGTTGATCCCGAAGAAATGCCCGACACTTTGCCGGAGGTGGCCGGTGAATAACGAAGATACAAATCACGCGTCCGGCGCGGCCATTGGCTTTATCGCCGCGAGCTTGATTTTCATCGCGCTGGTCGCGATTGTGAAATTCTCGGTGCGGGTTCCGGCCATTGACGCCGACCGCGCCTCGGCCATTTCCAGGGCGCTGTTTGAAATCCGCACGAATGAAATCGCGTCTCTAAACAATCCCGGCTGGATTGACCAGCCGCGAGGAACCGTGCGCCTGCCGGTTGTGGACGCGATGAAACTCGCCGCGCAGGAATGGCAAAATCCGGCGCAAGCCCGGGCAGACCTGATTGACCGCGCAGAAAAAGCCTCGGCACCCGCGCCGGTTGTTAAGCCGAAACCGAATCCATTTGAATGAACGAAAACGAAAAAATTGACTCCGCAATTGACGCTTCCTGCCGCGTGCCGCTGCTCGCGCTTTTTGGAGGCGCGGCGTTGTGGCTCGTAGTCGGGCTGGCGCTCGCGCTGGTCGCCTCGCTCAATTTTCATATGCCGGAAAAATTTGGAAATTGCGCGTGGCTGACTTATGGCCGCGTCCAGCCCGCCGCCAACGACGCGGTTCTCTACGGTTTCGCGATTCCCGCCGCGCTCGGCGTCATGCTTTGGATTTTTGCGCGACTGGGAAGGACTGAACTCGTCCTGCCGCTCGTGCCCGTTGTCGCCGCGAATATCTGGAATCTCGGCGTGGCCGTCGGCCTTGTTGCAATCCTGATCGGCGACAGCACCGGCTTCACCTGGCTCGAATTTCCCCGTGGCAGTTCGGTTTTGCTTTTTGCCGCGTTTCTGCTGGTTGCCATTTCCGCCGTCGCCACGTTCGGCGCGCGACGTCGGCGGGAATTGCATCCGTCACACTGGTTTTTACTGGCGGCGCTGTTCTGGTTTCCGTGGATTTATTCGACGGCAAATCTTTTCCTCATCGCCCATCATCCCGTTCGCGGCGTCACCCAGGCCGTCATCGGCTGGTGGTTCGCGGACAACCTGGTTTTCGTCTGGCTCGCCCTGGCCGGCATCGGCACGGCGTTTTATTTTCTGCCGAAACTCGCCGGACGCCCGCTGCAAGGCCACTACTCCGCGCTGTTCGCGTTTTTGACGTTGACGCTGTTCGGAACGTGGTGCGGAATTCCCCAGGGCGCGCCGGTGCCGGCATGGCTGCCCGCGTTGAGCGCCGCCGCGTCCGCACTGCTGGTTGTGCCGCTGTTCGTGATTGAAATCACCGGCTGCCGGACGGCGTGGGGTTCGGTCAAATCGAAATGGGACAATGGGCCGTTCTGTTTCATCGGCTCCGGCATGGACTTTTTCTTCATATCCGGTCTGATGCTGGTGGCGATGGCCTGTCCGCAAATCAGCCGCGTGACGGAATTCACCTGGTTCGGCGCCGCCCAAGTCCAGTTGCAACTGCTCGGCTTCTTCGCCATGACGATGTTCGGCGCGGTTTATTACATCCTGCCGCGCGCCGCCGGTTTTGAATTTCCGTTCCCCAAGCTCGCACGCGTCCAATACTGGGTTTCGCTGGCGGGCCTGGCGCTTTTCATTTTGCCGCTGGCCATCGGCGGCGTGGCGCAGGGGATGAAGCTGCGGAATCCGCAAATTCCGTTCGCCGACATTTCGAATTCGTCGCTGATGTTTTTACGGGTGAGCACGGCCGGCCAGTTGCTGCTGCTGCTCGGCGGTTTGATTTTCGCGCTGAACGTCTTTGGGCTGACGTTCAAATGGAAAATGGCCCTGCTCAAATCGTTGATCGCCGCCATCAAGGCGCCGCTGGAAATTGCGGAGGTGAAATCATGAAGACCGGCTTTCATGTTTTTCTGGCGGCGTTCATCGCGCTCGGCGCTTCGTGGTGCGGCTTTGTGCTTGCGCCGGCTTTGCAGCTTGGCACGGCGAAACAGGCCGCAGTTCTCAATTCGTCCGACATTTATCCGGTTCAACGTTCCGGAGACGCGACACTTGGCTTGCAAGTTTATCGCGCCAGCGGTTGCGCCGCCTGTCACACGGAACAAATCCAGCAAACCGGCGTCGCGTGCGAAATTGAACTGACCAGCGTTGGGAAAAATCCGGCTGCGGTGGAAAAGCAAATTAACGCCCTTTTTGCGCCGTCTCCATTTTTGGGAGTGAATTTTATTACCAATGATCAAAATATTCCTTACGGAGGTCCGCCTTCGATTGATATTTCGCATCTGCCGCAGATTATTTTGAATCATCTGGAAAAATCAAAGGCCGACGCAGTGGTTGGTGGAATTACCTCGGCGGGCGGCAAAGCTGAAATTCACATTATCGCCACCGGCACGGACATCGCCCGCAGTTGGGGATTGCGCCGCAGCGTCGCCGAGGATTTCCTCTGGGACGATCCCGTTCAACTCGGCGACATTCGCGTCGGGCCGGATTTGGCCGATGTCGGCGCGCGTCTGGGCAATGCGGACTGGCAGTTGCTCCATCTTTACACGCCGCAAAGCGTCGTGAAAGGTTCCGTGATGCCGCCGTTCCGGTTCCTGTTTGAAACCCGCAAAATCGCAGGCGCGCCTTCGCCGGACGCCTTGCATTTGCCGGAGGAACTCGCGCCGCCCGCCGGTTTTGAAGTTGTCCCGACGGACGACGCAAAAAATCTCGCGGCATATTTGTTGAGCCTGCGCGCCGACGTGCCGTTGTATGACGCGCCGTTCACGGCGTTGCAAGCTTCAACCAGCGCCCCTTCAAATAAAAAATGAGCGACGAACCGAAATTCCCTTCAACTCAGCCCGACGCCGGGCCAACGGCGGCGCGCTCGACTTTGCCGATGTGGATTTTTTCTCTGACAATTGTGCTGCTCTACCTCGGCGCGGTCTATTTCGACCATCATGGCGGCTGGTTCGACGCGAGGGTTTATGGCCCCTATGTCTCGGCGGAGGAGCTGGATTCCTACCAGCCAAAATCGGGCGCGGCTGCGGTTCTCGCCCAGGGCAGGAAGACCTACGAGATGGTTTGCGGCATTTGTCACGGCGTTGACGGGTTTGGCAAGCCGGGGCAATTCCCGCCGCTGGCCGGCTCGGAATGGGTCAACGCCAAGGGCGTCCAGCGCCTTACGCACATTCCGCTGACCGGACTCACCGGGCCGATCACAGTCAAGGGGGAGCAAATGAACTTTCCAGCCGGGATGGCCGCAATGGGCGCGGCGCTGTCCGATTCCGATCTCGCCGCCGTGCTGACCTACATCCGCAGTTCGTGGGGAAACAAAGGCGGCCCCGTCACCGCCGATGATGTCAAAAATGTCCGCGCGGAGATTGGCGGCCATGCACAGCCGATGACCGGTGAAGAAATGATGAAGATGCCAGAATAATTTCCGCCGCCTGAAGAAAGGTCGTTTGCCAAAATAAAACAGCCGGAACGAAGTGGTTTCGCTCCGGCTGCAAGTTTTCGGATTGGGTTAACAGGTCGTAACCTTCCGAAACCCTCCCGTCATGTGGCCATGACGCCCATCGGATTGCTCCAGGCGCTTTGACCCGTGCTGCCGCCCAGCGCGCAGATTTGGATCAGGTAGGTTTTTCCGAGAGTCGTCGGCGCGAGCAATATGCGGCGTGCGCCGGTGCAATTGACGCCCGCGTTCGTCCACGTCACGCCGTTGTCCAGGCTGGATTGCAATTGATACATCCGCCCGTTCAGCACCGACGTGCCGCGCACCGTCAGTTGTC
>DATCDZ010000036.1:0-34928 GCA_036510395.1 Verrucomicrobiia bacterium | reverse complement strand
TGTGTTATCTTATATGTCGCTGAACATTACGCAGGATAAGATTTTAGGAGCGGCAGAGAGGTATGCGTTATTTCGTCAGGAGGCGGAAAAAGCGGCAAGACATGGCGAGCCGATACAGTTTGGCGATAAGTGGGTTGAGCTTCGCGACACGAAGGATGTTGCGGAGGTTGCATACGCCGGATATGACAGCAAGATGATTTTTAGGTTTTTCGGGTTCGTTACGCAGCGGAAGGTTTTGAGTTTATGGGTGGCAACAGAGACCCGTGACAATGACCTGTCGAAAAGAGTGTTCGATGAGGTTTTTCGAGGATTGAAGTTTTATGTGCCCTAATTTGTAGATAGCTTGCAAATTTCCTTCGCCGCCTTCGCGACCTTCGCGCGACGCAAAATGAAAATTGAAACCATCCTGACGCCGGCGGAATTGCCCGCGCTCGCCCAACGCGATTTGCGCGCGACCGCGTGCGTCGTGTTCGACGTGCTGCGCGCAACAAATTCTTTTTCATTACATCCGAACTGAATTGGAATAAAATCCGCGCGTGCAAAACCTGCTGACAAAACTGGCCGCGCGCCCGGCGCTCGCAATCTTTGCGTGCAGCCTCCTGCTCTTTTGCAGCGGCACATGGATTCTGCCGCTGACCGACCGCGACGAGCCGCGCTTCGCCGAGGCCAGCCGCGAAATGCTCCAGCGCGGCGATTACATCGTGCCGCATTTCAACGGCGACTATCGCTTCGACAAACCGCCGCTGATTTATTGGACGCAAGCCGCGTGCTACAAATTGCTCGGCGAAAATGCGTTCGCCGCGCGGCTGCCTTCGGCCTTGTTCGCCGCCGCAACTTCGCTGCTGATTTTTTTCTGGTCGCGGCGCTTCACAAAACCGCAGACAGCAATTGCGGCGACGATCATTTTCACAACGTCGCTTCAAATGCTGGCCAACGCGCACCTGGCCACGGCGGACATGCCGATGATTTTTTTCACAGCCGCCGCCGCGTGGAGCGGCTGGGAATTGACGCGTCCGGACGCGGCGCGAAAATGGTGGTGGATTTTCCACGTCAGCCTCGCGCTTGGATTTCTCGCCAAAGGCCCGGTCGCGTGGCTGCCAATCGGCGGGCTGCTTCTGGGAAAATGGCTGCGCCCAAAGGAATTTAATTTCTCATTGCCACATTTTGCGGCGGGCATGATTTTAACTTTGGGAATTGTGGCCGTCTGGGGAATCCCCGCCTTGATTCTGACCAACGGAGAATTTTTCACCGTGGGCATCGGCCATCATGTCATTTTCCGCTCGTTCGGCGTCATGGAAGGGCACGGCGGAAAAAACTGGATCAAATATGCCCTGCTGCTGCCGTATTTCTTCGTCACATTTTTCTTCAGCTTTTTCCCATGGGCGTTCCGCGTTCCAAAGGCGCTCTGGAACTGGTGGCCGTCGCGCGAAGGCGACACGTTCGGCTGGTATTTGTTCGTGCAGGTCGCGCTGGTGTTTTTGGCCTTCACGCTTGTCCGCACCAAACTGCCGCACTACACCCTGCCCGCTTTTCCGTTCATCGCCATCTGGCTCGCCCGCGCGGTTCCCGGCTTGAAGATTTGGAAATGGGCGTCGGCGATGGCCATTTTTATTCTGCTCCTGGCAATTGCCGGATTTCTGGCGGCGAAACCGGAGTTCGTCTCGCGCCGGCTTTTTGAAGAATCGAAGCCGTATTTGAAACCCGAAATGAAATTTGCCGCCGTCGGATACACCGAGCCGAGCCTTGTCTGGGAATTTCGCGGGATCGTGACCAATTATATGCAAACTCTCGACGCAAACCAGGCCGCCGGTTTTTTCCGCGAGAACAATTCCTACGTCTTGATCGTGCCGACCAGTTTTTACAAAACCAACCTCATGGTTTTCGGGACGAATGCGATTGCAGTCCAAGCGCGAGGCATCAATTGGGATCATCCACTCGTAGTCGCCAAACCATTTTGGATTAACATTCTCAAATTAAAAATTAAGCTGGGGAAATCCGACCTCACTGCAATCATCCATCGTTGAATGAACCTCGAAGTCCTTTTCACGCCGGCGGAATTTGCCGCGCTTCGCAGCCGCGATTTGCGCGGAACCGCGTGCGTCGTCTTTGACGTGCTGCGCGCCACCAGCACGTTCATAACTGCCCTGCACAACGGCGCGAAGGAAATCATTCCCGCCAGCGAAATTTCCGAGGCGCTGGAAATCAGAAAATCGCGCCCGGAAGTTTTGCTCGGCGGCGAACGCGACGGCGTCCGCATTTCCGCCGACGGAATTGACTTCGATCTCGGCAACTCGCCGCGCGAATACACGCCCGGCAAAGTCCGCGGCAAAACCATTGTTTCCACAACGACAAACGGCACGCGCGCGCTGCGAGCCTGCGCGGGCGCGAATACGGTTCTGGCCGCGTCGTTTTTGAACCTCGGCGCGACGGCGGAATTTCTACGGCGGGAAAAGTTTGCGGACATCCTGCTCGTCTGCGCCGGCACGGGCGAAAATGCCGCGCTCGAGGACACGCTGGCGGCGGGCGCGCTGTGCGATGTTTTGTCCGGCGGCTTTGGCGCGGGCGCAAATCCCGCTTCAGTCGAGACCGCGCGCCGCGCCTACGCGCAGGCGAGGCCAAACCTGGCCGGCGCGATGCGCGATTCGGAAAACGCCCGGCGTCTGCTGGAAAACCCCGTATTGCGTGGCGACGTGGCGTTCTGCCTGCAACGCGACATCTGCCCGCTGGTCGCCTGGATGGACGCGAATGGTGCAGTCCGGCGCACTTAAAATCCTCTATCGCCATATTTTTATCATCGCCTGAACAATCCGCCGGCCTGCCGTTGCCGCCGCAAATTCAATTCGTGCCAATCCGTTCAATTCGTGCCAGATTTTTTCGCCGATGAGTTTGAAAAGCATCTCTGAATTTCTCGCGCTGCGGCGCAACACGTCGCTGCTTCTCGTCGTGCTCCTGCTCGCGGGCACGGGCGAAAAACTCTGGCTCGGCTTTGCGCCCAAATATATCGAGACTCTCGGCGGCGGAATTTTCATCATCGGGCTGTTCGACGCGCTGCAAACTTTTCTCGGCGCAATTTACGCCTATCCCGGCGGCTGGCTGACCGATCATTGGGGACAAAGAAAATCGCTGCTGCTGTTCAGCGCGATTTCCATTGCCGGATATATTTTGGTTTTTTTCTGGCAAAGTTGGCTCGCGCTGCTGCTCGGTTCGTTCTTGTTTCTCGCGTGGAGCGCGCTGTCGCTGCCTGCGACATTTTCCGTCATCGCCACTTCGCTGCAAAGCGGACGCCACACGATGGGCGTGGGCGTGCAGTCCATGATCCGACGCGTGCCAATGATGGTTGGCCCGTTGATTGGCGGCTGGTTGATTTTTCATTTTCAATGGACGAATGGCGTGCGTTACGCGCTCATGCTCTGCATAGGAATGAGCTTGTTAACATTGGTGTTTCAATGGTTCATGTTCGAGCCGGATCGTAGGACAGGCGTCGCGCCTGTCTCTGATTCCAAAAATAAAAATGGAGACAGCCGCGACGGCTGTCCTACGTTTTTCACCATCGTCAAATCCTTCACGCCCGCGCTGCGCGAATTACTTGTGAGCGACATCCTCATCCGCTTTTGCGAACGGATTCCGTATGCGTTCATCATTTTGTGGGCGATGGATCACGATGGCTTGACGGCGCAGCAATATGGTTATCTCGTCGCATTTGAAATGGTCACGGCGATGCTTTGCTACATTCCCGTCGCGCATCTGGCGGACAAATACGGACGCCGCCCGTTCGTGCTCGTCACGTTCGTTTTCTTCACGCTGTTTCCGGTGTCGCTGATTTTCGCGCACAGTTTCGCGTGGCTGGCGCTGGCGTTTGTCGTGCGCGGGCTGAAGGAATTCGGCGAACCGGCGCGCAAGGCGCTCATCATCGGCGAGGCGAACCCGGAACTGCGCGCGCGGACTTACGGCGCGTATTATCTCATCCGCGACTGCACGGTGACGAGCGGTTCGTTTCTCGGCGCAGGATTATGGTATGTCAGCCCGCAGGCGAATTTCATCGGCGCGGCCATCTGCGGCGCGCTGGGAACGATCTGGTTCTGGTGGTTTATTTACCGAAGAAAATAAATGGATGCGAAGACGCGACGAATGGAATCTCTGTTCACTGTTCTGCCAACAACTTGGAAATTTTTTCTTCAAAACTGGTTGTGTCACCCTTTGGATGGAAATTTCCTGCCCGCACATTGTCAAAACGGAGGCAACCTTCTTTATCCACTAAAAACATTTGTGGAAACCCGTCAATTCCAAATTCAACGGCAAATTTATTCATCTGCTTGCCAACGAAATACTGCGGCCACGAAATGTCATACTTCTTTAAAAATTCTTCCATGCGATTTTTGTCCGTGGAGTTATAGATGCCAATAATTTCAAAACCTTGTGCATGAAATTTCTCAAACGCCGCCTTTACTTGTGGTAATTCGTTATCGTCTCCCCAGAAATCCACCAAAACCACGTTGCCTTTCATTTTCGCCAAATCAACATCGCGTCCGTCAATCGCGATAAATTTTATCTCCACTGGTTTGCCCATGCTGTCCAGCCGATATAGAAATCCTTTGGCCCATTGTTTGAAATAATCGGGTGCGGAACTATCAATCATTTCCTGCGCCAATGCTCGCGCCCGGTCTGGTTTGCCTAAATATTGATAATCACCAATTGCCGACATGATGCTTTGATAACCATTTGGGCGATTTGGATAGTCTTTGGCGAGTGCCCACGCTCCATCTACAAATTTTTCAATGTGATCCGGTGAGCTTGAATTCTCTATTTTTTCCAGTGCATTCTCTCGCAGCATGAATTTTTTGAATTCATCGGTGTTTAATGGAGAGTTTGTTTTAATTGCTATATTTCCGATTATTACATAAGCACTATTTGTTTGAATAAAAGCGCCATTTCTGGTCGTGAAGTTGATTTCAGGTTTTTTCCGGCAGGCCGAAATCAAAACGACTGAAAAGATAAGAACAATTAAACAAATCCGAATTCTATTAAGTTGCATATTTAGACACTAAAATTTCAATTCCCAATTGTCCAGAATTCATTCGTGCCAATTCGTGAAATTCGTGTCAGATTTTGAACGCCATGACGACCGCCAACAAAATCACCGTCCTGCGAATCCTGCTGGTTCCATTTTTCGCCGTCGAACTGGTTTACTACGTCCGCACTGGAAATGAAATCCACCGGCTGCTGGCGATTTTATCCTTCGCCGTCGCCGCGATTTGCGACGGCGTGGACGGCTACATCGCGCGCCGTTACAACCAGATCAGCGAATTGGGAAAAATCCTCGACCCGCTTGCGGACAAGCTGCTCCTGGTTTCGGGAATCGTCGCGTTGAGTTTCGATAATTCGCCCAGTTTCCGGCAAATTCCGCTCTGGCTCACCGGCACGATCATCGGGCGCGATTTGCTGCTGGGCATCGGCGCGGTCGTCATCCATTTCGTCGTCGGAAAAATCAGCGTGCGCCCGCGATTGACCGGCAAGCTTGCGACGGTTTTTCAGATGCTCGCGGTTTCCTGGATTTTGCTGCGATGGGATTTTAATTACGGCCTTTTGGAAATCTGGATTCTCGGCGCGGGCATTTTCACCGGCGTCTCCGGCCTGCTTTACGTCTGGGACGGAATGAAGCAGCTCGGCTCGCACCCGTCCAGTTCGGCAACAAAAACTAAAGCCACTGATGGATACGGATAAGAATTTCAGCATCCCTACAATATAAGCCCGCTTCGTCCGAAATTTGGTTTTCATCCGTGCGCATCCGTGTTTATCTGTGGTTAAGAAAATTATGGCAAAAGGAATTGAACTCAAACTGAAGGAAGGCGACATCGCCCCTAAATTCACAGTGGCGACGAGCGGCGGCGGAAAAATTTCACTCGCCGATTTCAAAGGCAAAAACGTCATCCTCTATTTTTATCCCAAGGACGACACGCCGGGCTGCACAAAGGAAGCCTGCGCGTTTCGCGACCATTTTTCCGAATTCAAGAAGCGCGGCGCAATGGTTCTCGGCGTCAGTCCCGATTCCGTGAAGTCGCACGACAAGTTTGTGGAGAAGTTCAACCTGCCGTTCACGCTGCTGGCCGATGAGGACAAGAAAATTGTCGGGGCTTATGGCGTTTGGGGTGAGAAAAGTTTCATGGGCCGCAAATACCTGGGTGTGCATCGCGTGACGTTTCTCATCGGGACGGACGGACGGATTAAAAAAATCTGGCCGGAAGTGAAGCCGGATAAACATATGGAAGACGTTTTGGCCGCACTGTGAGCGTGCAGGGTGTGACTCGGTCGCGCCCGCAATATGGAATATTCCCATTTTCGATTAAAAGATGAATGCTAAACGACAAAAACAATTATCATTGGCAAAATCCGCGCGGACGTATCTTGCTGGCACCAGTGGACGCCAAAAGGCGCGCTTATTGAAGTGTCCAGCCGCATCACAGTTGCGGATCAGAATCGCCCGTCTGATGCGCAATCCCTGGGAAGAATGGGAAATCCAGATGATCGGGAGATATAGTGATCAGGCACTCGCCAAGAGAATTGGACGGGGACGTGGCAGTGTCGCAAATAAACGCCACGCTTTGGGCATTCCTCCCTTTATGCCGCATCAAAAGTGGAGACCTCAAGAAATCCAGTTTCTGATTGACCATCACGGAGAGTTTACGGACGCGGAAGTATGCCGAAAATTGGGAAGAAGCAGGCAATCCATTGGACACAAACGCAAGGAACTTGATCTGCGTCCGAAACGGCAATGCAAATGGACGCGAAAAACCCTTGCTCTTTTGGGGCAGCTCTCTGATTCCGAACTGGCGCGCCGCCTGAAAATCAGCCGGGGCACAGTCTGCCGGAAACGCATGGCATTGAACATTTCATGTAAAACGCATCGGACAGTCTTGGACAAAAAAGGCAGAAAACTTTTGAGACGATGGAAACATTCCAAATTGGGAATTGCCCCCGGCAATCCAAAGATGGCGTAAATCCAATTTGAATTAGATTTATGAGCGAAATTTTTGTCATCGGCCACCGCAACCCGGACACGGACTCGATTTGCTCGGCCATCGGCTACGCCGAATTCAAAAGGCGCACCGGAATGTCCGACGCCGTAGCCGCGCGCTGCGGCGACACGAACGAGCGGATTGATTTTGTATTGAACACGTTTGGGATGCCGTCACCGCGCTTCATCGCCGACGTTTCGCCGAAGGTGCGCGACGTCATGCGGGCGGAGGTCTTGAGCGTCACGGCGGATGCGACCGCCGCCGAGGCGCTCGGCCTGATGGACGAGCACGACATCCGGGTGCTGCCGGTTTTGGACGCGCAGCAGCGCTGCCGCGGGCTGCTCTCGCTGTTCAAGTTGAGCAAATTTCTTTTTCCGGCGGCGCACCGGCTGATTGATTCGCGGCGCGTGCTGTCGTCTTTGAACAATCTTGCCAGGACGCTCGGCGGAAAAATTTTGACCGCCCACGAGGCGGCGCGCGAGGAGGATTTGATTTTGATGGTTGGCGCGATGAAGCTGGAATCCTTCGCGCAGCGGCTGGAGCGTTACCAGCCGGAAAAACTCGCGGTGGTCGTCGGCGACCGCTCGGATATTCAGGAACTGGCGATCCGCGCGGGCGCGCGTGTGGTGGTGGTGACCGGCGGACTGGCGGTTGAACCGCACATTTTCGACGCGGCAAAACAAAAGCGGGTCAGCCTCATCTCCTCTCCTCACGACTCGTCCACAACGGCGTCGCTTTGCCGTCTGTCCGTCGCGGTGCGGCACATGATTCACGAAAAATTTTTAAGCTTCCGCGAGGATGCGTCGCTGAAAGACGTGAAGGCCGTGGCGCTGGCGTCCACGTTCGCGGCGTTTCCCGTGATGGATGACGAAGGCCGCACCGTCGGCGTTTTGTCCAAGGCGGATTTTCTCAAGCCGGTCGAACGCAGGCTGATTCTCGTGGACCACAACGAGCTTACGCAGGCCGTGCAGGGCGCGGACGAAGTGGAAATCCTCGAGATCATTGACCATCACCGGCTCGGCGCGCTGACGACACAGCAGCCGATTTTGTTCCGCAACGAACCCGTCGGTTCGACCAGCACGATCGTCGCGGACTGCTTTTTTCGCGGGAACGTGGAACTGTCCAAACCCATCGCCGGACTGCTTCTGGCCGGACTGGTTTCCGACACGCTCAACCTGACTTCGCCAACGACGACGGCGCACGACAAGGAGGTTCTCGGCAAACTTGAAAAAATCGTCGGCGTCAACGCGCGAGAATTCACCGACAAATTGTTCGCGTCCGGCTCGCTGCTCACGCTCAAGCCCGCACCGCAGGCCGTCACGACCGATTGCAAGGAATACCGCGATGGCGGCGTGGCCTTCAGCGTGGCGCAAATCGAGGAGGTCGGTTTCAACCAGTTCTGGAAGCGCAAGGACGAGCTGCTCGCGGCGCTGGAAGATTACCGGCGCGGAAAAAATTATTTCTTTTCCGCGCTGATGGTGACGGACGTGGCCGGCCAGCAGTCACTGATGCTCGTCGCGGGCAAAAAGGAATTCATAGCGAAGATTGATTATCCCGAGCCGGAGCCGGGCGTGTTTGAACTGCGCGACGTTGTCTCGCGCAAAAAGCAACTGCTACCCTACTTCACACATTGTTTGCAGCGGATGAAAGCCGGGAATTGACTTGCAGGAGACGGCGTAAGAATCTTTAATTTTTCAAAACGAGTCCCGTCATCTCGGCTCCCGCGAGAAATTTCCCGTGCGCAGAAGCTGAATCGTTTGCCGGATGACTTCACGATTGCGCATGATGAATGGATGCGCCGTGTGGATGACAATGAAGTCGCTCATGCCCGCAAGCTTGGTTCGTTCAACGGAAACCTTTCCATCGTCACGGCCGGGAATGAGCAGGCTGTTGATCCAATTGATTGAACGGTCGCCCGCAATGATGCCGACGGGGAAAGTTGCCGGGCCGAGTTTATTTGGCGTGGAATTTTTTCCCGTGCCCAGTTCGTTTCCCGCCGGGCCGTTGATTTTACGGAACAACCACCAGTTTCCGAGTTTGTCCACGACTTCGCTGCCTTGGTTTGGCGGTGCGAGCATGACCACGCGGCCAAGCGAAGGAATTTCGTGACGCGCAAGGTAGCTGCGAACCAAAATCCCGCCCATCGAGTGCGTAACAAAATCAATCTTCGTCGCTCCATCCCGCCGGCAATCGCCGACGGCTTTGGCAATCGCATCGTCGGCAAGCTGGGAAATGGACGCCGTGCGCGAGGGATAATCCACATTTCGCACCTTGAAACCGGCTGCGGCCAGTGCGCTTTCCATTTTCGCCATCGAGCGGACCGTGCGGCAGAGGCCGTGCAGCAAAATCACTTCCTCCTGCGCGCCGAAAGCCTGGGAAGAAATTGCGACCGTTGCCATGAAAATTAAAATTCGGGAAAACATTCAGACCGTGAATCCAGTCTGGCAAACCCATTGACAAACGCGAAATGAAATTTACAATCTGTCCGGCGAATCAAAAAAAATTAACTCAAACCAAATAATAATTATGCCAATTCCCACCGGCACCAAAGCCCCGGACTTCACCCTCAAATCCAAAACCGCGACCGGTCTCGTGGACGTGAAGTTGAGCGACAACTTCGACAAGACCAACACCGTGCTGCTGTTTTTCCCGGCGGCATTCACGGGCGTTTGCACGAAGGAAATGTGCGATCTCACCGGCGGCCTCGACGCGTATGCCGGCCTCGGCGCGGATGTCATCGGCATCAGCGTGGACACGCCGTTCGCGCAGGAAGCTTGGGCGCAAAAGGAAAAAATCGGCGTCAAGCTCGCCAGCGATTTGAACAAGGAAGTCATCAAGAAATATCACGTGGTGTTTCCGATGCTCGCGGGCGTTGGCGACACGGCGGCGCGCGCGGCGTTCGTCATTGATAAAAGCGGCGTGGTGCAATACAGCGAACAGACGCCCACGCCGAAGGATTTGCCAAACTTCGAGGCGGTCAAGGCGGTGCTGGCGAAGTTGAAGTAAAAATTGTCGCGCCATGCCTGTTGAAAATCAATGGGAGCGTTTGCCGATATTGCAAGAAGCGAGAAAGGCCCTGACACCTTGCAAAAGCTCGCGCCAGTTTGCAGTTGCAGCCAACTTTCATCTTGTTCCGGCCATCATGACAGTTTAGAATTCATGCACCAAGCGTTGTATCACTGTTGCAATTTATCAATGCGATTCTTGAATTTGCGGTGAGACAGGCGATTTCAGCCTTTATTTATTTGAAAATGGAGAGATGGCCGAGTGGCTGAAGGCGATGGTTTGCTAAACCGTTATACGGCCAAAAGCCGTATCGGGGGTTCGAATCCCCCTCTCTCCGCCATTCTGACTTTTCGTGACTCGTGGTGACAAGCGATGAGTCACGATGACTTTCGCCAGTGTTTGCAAGGCTTTTTTTAGTTTTCAACTCCCTTGTTTCAGTGACAGGCTGTGACACTGTTTGACCCGTTGCGCCTAAAGTTCGGGAGTCTATTCGGGAGTCAGTGCGTTCACCAAAACCCGGCAACGTGTCCATGACTTCGCGCAATGGCAGTTGCCCGGCGTCCGTGTAGGTCTTCATCGTCAGACGCATATCGCTGTGCCGCGCCAATTCCATCGCCAGCCGGGGATGCACTTTCATGGTCGAAAGCCGGGTGATAAACGTCGTCCGCAACGCATGATAATCCATGCGGTGTCCGCGCTCGTCCAGAAACGGAATGCCCGCTTTTGCCAAGTCCTGCCGAAATTCCTTCATCTTCGGAACGCCGTTGGCCACCACCAGATCGTCCGTTTTGCTGTCTGCCGGTTTATGTTGCTGCAACGCCTTGGCCAGTTCGTGATGCAACGGCAATGCCTGTTCCTTCCGATTCTTGTTCACGGCAGCATGAATACGCAGCAATCCGCCGGACTCGCCAAGCACCAGATTTGACCAGCGCAGTGTTTTGACTTCATTGCGCCGCAAACCCGCATACAGTGGCAGCATATAGGCCAGTTGATTCTTGCCCGCCACTGTCAACAACTGGACGACCTGTGCATCCGACAACGCCCGCCGTTGAATCCGTTCCTTGCCGCGCGTGTCTGTCCGTTCCACCAGTTCAAATGGGTTCACGCTGACGCGGCTTTGCTTGCGCAGCCACGTCCAAAAGGCCGAGAGCGTGGCCAGATACTCGTTCAGGGTTTTGGGTGCTTTGTGGGCTTGCTCCTTGCGCCACATTTGAAACGAGGCGGGCGTCACGTCGGCCAATCTCGTCCAGCCGCATTCCCGCACCAGCCGCCGCAGCCGCTTGTCCACATGGCGCAGGTGATCTCCCGACCGCCCCAGGACGGTCAATTCGTTGACATATTCCGACACCAGATCGAGCAACGGACTTTGCGCCGCCTCCCGTTCAGCTTTCGCCGGAATCAATCCCGCCGATTCGTGTTCCAGTTCCTGAATCAGTTTGTTGAGCTTCTGTTGGGCGACCTGCTTGTCGGAGACGCCGAGGGAAATGTCGCGCACCTTGTTGTCGCCGGTGAGTTTCACGCGCGCCCGATATAGTCGGGCGGTCACGCGCTTGCCATTTCGCAATCGTTTTGTTTTATAGATTCTGGCTTCCATATTTCATGCTCCTTTCGCTTAACTTGGTTGACTCAACTTTTGAAAATAGGATTTGACATGGCTTTCGAGCATCCCCACCGCCCGGCCAATCCGCCGCAACGGGGGCAGTTCGCCGGTTTCCGCTCTACGCCGAACCGTCCGCTTGCACACGCCGAATATCTTCTCTAATTCCGGGAACCGGATCAGCCGGTCGTTAAATTGATGCTCCGTTGGCATACGACATCATTTCTCCTCCTTCAATTTCCAAGTCCTGTTTTCTTTGTCCCACTCCATCCCCTTGCGCAGCCGTCTCCGAAAGGCAGCGGCTTTTTCCGACGATGCCATTGCCGCTTGCAATTCCTTCGCCATATAAACCCAGTCCTGTTGCAGATTTTCCTTGTTGCCGCCGTAATTCCGATATTTCACCCTCCGGCTGCCCTTGTCCTTGGGGTCTTGGTTCACAAATTCGTCGGCTTCCTTTTCTTCTTTCGCACTGGTTGGCTCGTCTCCACCGCCTTCCCGCAACAGGCGTGTGCTTTCGAGAAAGGGAGTCTCGTTCGGGTCGTCCACAAACCCAACCTTACGTTTCATATCCTCTGCCCACGCCTTGCATTCGCTGACGGACACGAGAATAAAGGGGCGTTCTTTGGCCATGCGTTTCGCACCGAATGGCCGTGTTTCCTCGTGGGTGACGTAGAAGAAAAAGGCCGTCAATTTGCCTTCCTTGATGCGTTTATGGACGCCAGCGCGCGACACCGGCACGAACATGATGACGCCGCCACTCGAAAGTCCTACGTCACCTTTGTAATACTCGGCCAGAGTTTCAAACCATTCGCCGCATTCCTTGAAAGTTCCTTCCCGCCGATAGGCGCGGGTGCCAGGTGTCGGCTTGCCGACAATGGGCAGCAGGTCTTTCGGCACTTCGATGAATGGAAACTGAATGAACGGCATACAACCCATAGTAACATTGTGAATACAGTTGTCAACCACAAATCTTGAAATTATATTTCTGAATTTCCCGCCATCGGCTTGAATGCCGTCTTGTGCACGGATTGCGGTCAAATGTGTTTGCAGAAATCTCCGGCTGGAAATCCCGACGCGCCTTCCTAACCAGCCACGTCCCCCGCTCGGCGAGCACTGTCAAGGTGGAGCCACAAAAAGAAAATCCCACGCGAAGCGCCTCGTTTTATTTGGACAACCTTGACAGGCGCAGTCGAGCATACAATGAACAAAACGAGGTGCGCCGGAGTCAGCTTGTTTGAAATCATTTTCAATAATTTAATATAGGCTGCTGTTCTCAAAAGCACTGAATGTCCCGTTTCTGAAACTGGAGCGGAACGAAGCGGCTGTGAAGTGGAGCGCGGTTTTAGAAACGGACATTGAGTGCGTCACCGTCTAGGTGCAGATCACGGCGTTTAGTCTGGCCGGTTTCCGAGTGTCGCAGGAAAGCCGGACAGTCTAAACGCCAGAAGCATCTTAACGATTTCTTAACACATTTACCGCATATCTTAATTAGGCCTACCGAGTAATTTGAGGCTAATGTTTTTCTATGAAGAGATTTGAGTGGCTGTCATTGACCATTTGCTTTGATGAGTTGGAATTAAAGCCATGCCTTGCACGTTCACAATCTTAAAACGAAACCTATGATTGATATTATTTACATCGGCACAGCGGTCTTGTTTTTTGCGGCGTTCATGCTTTACGCGGTCGGCTGCGAAAAACTCTAATTCAACTTTTATGGAAAACATCATTCTTGGAATCATTTCCCTCGCGCTCTGCGCTTATTTAATTTTCGCAATGGTGCGGCCTGAAAAATTTTAACCCCTGAAAAATTTTATGAACGCCCATCAATGGCTGGAACTCGCGCTCTTCATTGGCGCGCTCGTCCTCGTCACCAAGCCGCTCGGCTTGTATATCAACCGCGTGCTCAATCCAAACGGCCGCACCTGGCTCGACCCGGTGTTGCGCCCGCTGGAAAAATTGACCTACTGGATTTTTCGCGTTGACCCGGCGAAGGAGCATGGCTGGAAACAATACGCGTTCGCCACGCTGCTGTTCAGCCTCGTGAGTTTGCTTTTCACCTACGCGATTTTGCGGTTGCAATATTTTCTGCCGCTAAATCCTCAACATTTTGGCGGGTTGTCGCCACATCTCGCGTTCAACACCGCCATCAGCTTCACGACAAACACGAACTGGCAGAGTTACGGCGGCGAAAGCACAATGTCGTATCTCTCGCAGATGGTCGCGCTGACTATTCACAATTTTCTTTCGGCTGCCGTCGGGATTTCCGTCGCGGGCGCGCTCGTGCGCGGTATCGCGCGGCACACGGCCACGACCATCGGCAATTTCTGGGTGGATTTGACACGCATCACTTATTATTTGTTGCTGCCAATCTGCCTGGTGCTGGCGCTGTTTTTTGTGTCGCAAGGCATGATCCAGAATTTCAAGCCTTACACGTCGGCAAAACTGATTGAGTCGCAAAAAATTTCTGTCGCCAAAGTTGACGCGAACGGCAAACCCGTTCTCGACGCAAAGGGCAACGCGGTCATGGAAGATCAAACGCTCGACACGCAGACGATTGTGCAAGGCCCGATGGCGTCGCAGATCGCCATCAAGTTGCTCGGCACGAACGGCGGCGGTTACGTGAACGCCAACGCCGCGCATCCGTTTGAAAATCCCACGCCACTTTCAAACTTTTTCCAAATGCTCGCGATTCTTTGCATCGGAAGCGCGCTGACTTATCACCTCGGCCGCGCGACGAAAAATCAAAAGCACGGCTGGACTGTCTGGTCGGCGATGTTCGCGATGTTTCTCGCGGGAGTTTTGTTTTGCTGGTGGGCGGAGGCGCGCGGCAATCCGATTCAGCAGCAACTCGGCGTCGCTGTTGCCGATGGCAACATGGAAGGCAAAGAAGTCCGCTTCGGCATTTTCAACTCCGCGCTGTTCGCCACGGTGACGACGGACGCCTCCTGCGGCGCGGTCAATTCCATGCACGATTCGCTCACGCCGCTCGGCGGGCTGGTGCCGATGTTCAACATGCAGACCGGCGAAGTGATTTTCGGCGGTGTCGGCGCGGGACTTTACGGCATGTTGATTTTCGTCATCCTCGCCGTCTTCATCGCCGGGTTGATGGTCGGGCGCACGCCGGAATATCTCGGCAAAAAAATCGAGGCCTACGACGTGAAAATGGTGCTGCTCGCATACGTCATTCTCGCGTTTATCATTCTCGGTTTCACCGCGTGGGCCTGCGTGAGCAATTGGGGCACATCCAGTCTGGCAAATCAAGGCCCGCACGGCTTGAGCGAAATGCTTTACGCCTATAGCTCGGGCGCGGGCAACAACGGCAGCGCGTTCGCCGGATTGAATGCCAACACGCCGTGGTGGGACACGACGCTCGGCATTGACATGTTGCTCGGACGATTTGGAATGATCGTGCCGCTGCTGGCACTGGCCGGTTCGCTCGCGCGCAAAAAAATCGTCCCCGCCAGCGCCGGAACTTTTTCTGTGAGTGGCTTCACGTTCGTCGTGCTGCTCGTCGGCACGGTCATTCTGGTCGGCGCGCTGACATTTCTGCCCGCGCTCACGCTTGGCCCGATTGTCGAACATTTCCTGATGCTGCAAGGCCGTTTATTTTAACCCGAAATTTTTATGTCAACGAAATCCGTTTCCCTGTTTGAGCCGAAAATTCTCGTGCCTGCGCTGGGCGAGACGTTCCGCAAGCTCGATCCGCGACTGATGGTGAAAAATCCCGTCATGTTCGTCACGCTCGTCGGCGCGGCCATCAGCACCGTGGAAATTTTCCGTTCACCGGGACAAACTTTGTTTGTCACGCAAATCGCGATCTGGCTCTGGTTCACGGTTCTGTTCGCGAATTTCGCCGAAGCCATCGCTGAAGGCCGTGGCAAGGCGCAGGCAAAATCCCTTCGTGCCACACGCACGCGCACGAGCGCGAACAAAATGTCCGGCAACGGCAAAATCGAAGCCGTGGACGCCGGTTCGCTTCGCAAGGGTGACATCGTTGTCGTTCGCACCAACGAACTCATTCCCGCCGACGGCGAGGTCATCCTCGGCGCGGCGACGGTGGATGAATCGGCCATCACCGGCGAATCCGCGCCCGTCATCCGTGAAGCCGGCGGCGACCGCAGCGCCGTCACCGGCGGCACGCGCGTGCTCTCCGACGAAATCAGAATCCGCATCACCGCCAACCCCGGTGAAGGGTTTCTGGATCGCATGATTCAACTGGTCGAAGGCGCGCGCCGCCAGAAAACGCCCAACGAAATTGCGCTAACGATTTTGCTCGCGGCGCTCACGGTTGTTTTTCTGCTCGCGGTCATCACCTTAAAACCATTTGGCATTTATTCTGGCACGGATTTTTCGAACGTCGTGCTCATTTCGCTTCTGGTTTGTTTGATTCCGACGACCATCGGCGCTTTGTTGAGCGCCATCGGCATTGCGGGCATGGATCGTTTGCTTCAACGCAACGTTCTGGCCATGAGTGGTCGCGCGGTCGAAGCTGCGGGCGACGTGGATGTTTTGCTGCTGGACAAAACCGGCACGATCACGCTCGGCAATCGCCAGGCCACGGCGTTCTTGCCGGTGAGTGGTGTATCAACGGAGGAACTGGCCGATGCCGCTCAACTCGCGTCGCTCGCCGATGAAACACCCGAAGGCCGCAGCATCGTCGTGCTGGCGAAACAATTTGGCATCCGCGCGCGGACGATTCACGAATTGCCGCACGCGCAATTCATTCCGTTCACCGCGCAGACACGCATGAGCGGCGTGGATTTTGAAGGCAAACAAATCCGCAAAGGCGCGGCCAGCGCGATTCGCGAATTTATTGGCGGAACACTGCCGCCGGAAATTGAAAAAAGTGTCGAGACCATTTCGCTTTCGGGCGGCACGCCACTCGTCGTCGCCACGCAGCAACGCGCACTTGGTGTGATTCATTTGAAAGACATCGTGAAAGGCGGGCTGGCCGAACGCTTCAAACGCTTTCGCGCGATGGGCATCCGCACCGTGATGATCACCGGAGATAATAAATTGACGGCGGCGGCAATCGCCATTGAAGCCGGCGTGGACGATTTTTTGGCCGAAGCGAAACCGGAGGACAAGCTCGCGCTCATCCGCAAGGAACAGACCGGCGGCCGCATGGTCGCGATGATCGGCGACGGCACGAACGACGCGCCCGCGCTGGCACAAGCTGACGTTGGCGTGGCGATGAACACCGGCACGCAAGCCGCGAAGGAAGCGGGCAACATGATTGACCTCGACTCGAATCCGACGAAGCTGCTCGAAATCATCGAAATCGGGAAACAGCTTTTGATCACGCGTGGCGCGCTTACGACGTTCAGTATCGCAAATGACGTGGCGAAATACTTCGCCATCATTCCGGCGATGCTCATGGTGACGTTCCCCGTCATCGCGCCGCTGAACATCATGCACCTGCACAGTCCAAACAGCGCGATTTTGAGCGCGGTCATTTTTAACGCACTGGTCATCATCGCGCTGATTCCGCTGGCGTTGCGTGGCGTAAAATTCCGCCCGCTTGGCGCGGTGGAAATCCTGCGGCGCAATCTGCTGATTTACGGCGTTGGCGGCGTCATCATTCCGTTCATCGGCATCAAGCTCATTGACCTCGTCGTCGCCGGTTTGCATCTCGCTTAACTCAAACTTAAGAAAATTATGAAAAATATCTTTGCTGAATTTGGCCGCTCAATTGTGGCAACCATTTTCTTCGCCGTGATTTTGTGCGGCGTGTATCCGTTGGTGGTTTTTGCCGCCGGGCAACTGCTGTTTTCACATCAGGCTAATGGCAGTTTGCTTGTGGACAAATCTGGCGCAATTCGTGGTTCGGAACTGCTCGCGCAAAATTTCACGGGCGCGCAATACTTTCATCCGCGCCCGTCGGCGGCGGGCGCGAACGGCTACGATGCCTCCGCCTCCAGCGGCAGCAATCTCGGTCCGACTTCGACAAATCTTGTTTCCACCATTGCCCAGCGCATTTCGGATTACCGCACGGAAAACAATCTGGCAACGAATGCGCCAGTTCCGGCCGACGCGGTGACGGCTTCGGGCAGCGGTCTCGACCCGCACATCACGGTGGCAAATGCGGAGATTCAAATCCCGCGTGTGGCCAAGGCGCGCAGAATTTCTGAAGAACAATTGCGCAAGCTCGTTCAACAAAACACGAGCGGACGCGACCTCGGACTTTTCGGCGAGCCGCGCGTGAACCTGATGACACTAAACTTCGCGCTCGACCAGTTGCCGAAAAAATAAAACAACGGCGAACCCGTCCAAAGTTATGGGCGATGACTTGTGCAACGGTCTTTTGATTTTGGCTTACCTGATATTAGGCACTGCCATCATTGTTTTCCTTGGATATTGGGCGTTGAAAAAATTCGGGTCGCCGAAAAAATGAAATGAAAGAAGCTTCCGTCATTTTCACTATCCCGACTTATCGGTTGCGCGACGTGTCCGAAACGATTGAAAAATATGACGAGCATTTTTGGAGCAATGGGCACACCGTAAAGATGATCGTTTTCGACGATTCAAGTTTCGCCAACCATGAAAAGTATTACGCCCTGTTGGAAAAGACCAAAACGGTTAATGACATCTATTACGTCGGCCCGCGTGAGAAGGAGGAGTTCCTCCGCTTTCTTAACCGCCGGCTGCGCGACAAGAAACTCGATGGTCTTGTCCGCAATCTCTTCCGCCCCAGCTATGGCGGCAATCGTAATTTCACCCTCATGTATTCGCTCGGCAACTTCCTCGTCAGCGCCGACGACGATATGCGTCCCCACGCGCTGATTGAAACACATCCTGAATCATTGAATGCCGATGAAGTCAGCCGTGGCAAACTCATGAAAGGCGGCACGGATAGGTTCGTGCAAAAGTCCTTTGATTTACTCGCGTCCTTCAAAGACGTGCTCGGACGCAAAGTCAGCGAACTCCCCGGTAACTTTGAAAAAGGCGAATTACTCAATGACACCGCGATGGATTTGGAAACGAACGTCTCAAATGATTTCGCGGGTGACAATTCATTGATTTTGAAACGAGGCTCTGTTTCCCGAAACGCCGTCGTCAAGATGGCGCAAACTTTCCGCACGGGCACCAACGACATTGACGCACTGGATTTTGTCCAGATGTATCTGCGCGATGAATCGCAGCACCACGCGAACTTGCACGATTTCAATGATCTTTATGTGCTGATGAATTTCCGCCCCGTAGTGACGAAGAAAAACTGGCGCATGGATTGTGGCGTCGCCGGTTACGACAACCGCCTCGGCCTGCCGCCCTTCTTCCCGACGCGCCTGCGTTTTGAAGATTTTATTTACCGGCTGTGGATTCAGCAGCCGGGGATCGCCTCCGCCCATGTTGATGCGGTGCAGACCCACATCAAAAACAATTACATGCGCAACCCGCTGGCGATGGATGTGTTCAACGAGGAAATCTGCACGCTGCTCAAAAAGAAAATTAAAGGCAGCGTGACCCGGTTGGAAGACCTCACGATCCGCTTTGCTTATAATGGCGAAATCACGCTCAAAGACACGCAGGAGATTCTCGACAAGATTACTGGCGTTCATCGCCAGGTGCTGGCCGCCGCAAAGAAAACTAAAAACGTCCAGCGTCGCACGTCGCTAAACTTGTTCGCCGAAAATCTGGCACGTTCCTTTTACGGATTCGAGCCGGATTTCTTCCAGCAAAATGTGACCCGCATCGTTGACGACGTGGTCAGCGTCATTCAGGCGTCGCTCGAACTGTGGCCGACGCTGGTGGAGATTTGTTACCTGCACAAAGACAAGAAGGAATTCCCGCAACTTCGCGTGAAAAACAAGAAACTCAAAAGTCGCAACCCCTGATCTTCTCCTCTGTAAAGAATCACCGCTGATAGTGAACACAGCAAATCCATCGCACGCCACAAATGAAACCAACATCGGGCTTGATGATGTAAATCTCAAGTGCGTGCTGGTGCCCGTAGATTTTTCGGTCTGCACGCTCGAAGCGCTCCATTACGCCAAGGCGTTGGCGGAAAAATTGCGCATAGCGATTGACGTGTTGCATGTCATTCCACCCGGCCTTGGCCGGGATGAAACGACCTTGCTGGATTCATATTCGAGCCGCACCATCCGTCAGGAATTGAATAAGCTAGTTGGAATCCTGTCGGCGGATGGAGTCAAAGTCCGCGTTCAGGTTCGTGCGGGCCGTGCTGACGAGGTCATTCTCAACGAGGCCGCCTCCACCGGCGCTTGGCTAATTATTATAGGAAAGCGCAACCGCAGTTGGATGTCAGGATTGTGCCGGCGCCATACCGCGATCCGTGTCCTTAAAAACTCGCCTTGTCCCGTCATAATGTTTCGGTCTGGATTGATTGATCGCGACTCATCGCAGGAAATTGACATTTCTGTCGTGCAAGGGAAAGCCGCGATACCGAAGATTTTAAGCTGAATTCGATGTTGGATTCATTAAGCTGAATTTGTGATCGAGAACGACCGCCCCAATCCCGACGCTTTGCTCGCAGCCATCCAAAGTGATGACGCTCGAAAGAAGCGTGGCCGTCTCAAGGTATTTCTCGGCATGTGTCCGGGCGTTGGCAAGACCTTTGCCATGCTCGAAGCGGCGCAGCGTGAATTAAAAAATGGGCGCGACCTCGTCATCGGTTACGTTGAAACCCATGGTCGCAAAGAAACGGACGCGCTCACAGTCGGTCTTCCGCTCGTTCCCCGAAAGCATTCCGAACACTCCGGTCTCCAGTTAACGGAAATGGATTTGGACGCCGTGCTGGTGCGCCGTCCGCAACTCGCGCTCGTGGACGAACTCGCGCACACGAACGTGCCCGGTTCGCGTCACCCCAAACGCTGGCAGGACGTGAACGAATTGCTCGACGCTGGTATTGATGTTTTCACGACGCTGAACGTCCAGCACCTTGAAAGCCGCGCCGACACCGTGCGCCAGATCATCGGCACGGAAATCCGCGAAACCGTTCCCGACAGCCTGCTTGATGCCGCTGAACTCGAACTGGTGGATTTGCCGCCAATGGAACTCATTGTGCGTTTGCGGCAAGGAAAAGTTTATCTACCCGAACGCGCTGTGAGTGCTGCCCAGAATTTTTTCCGGGAATCCAATCTCACCGCGCTGCGCGAACTGTCGCTGCGGCTCGTGGCCGACCACGTCAGCGTTGATACGCAGGAATTTCATCGCACGCAAACTGGCGCGGGCGCGTGGAAGACCGGGCATCGCCTGATGGTTGCCGTCAGCGCCAGCCCGCTTTCCGAATCGCTCATTCGCTGGACGCGCCGCATGGCCGACAGTTTGCATTGTCCCTGGCTCGCCGTTCACGTTGAAAATTCGCATCCGCTTGATGAAGCCGCACAGTCACGGCTGGGAAAAAACCTCGCGCTCGCCCGCACGCTCGGTGCGGAGGTGATTGACACGGTGGACGAAAACCTTGCGCGTGGACTGCTGCGAATTGCGCAGCAAAACAATGTCTCACAAATCGTCGTTGGTAAACCAGCCGTCGCTAATTTTTTTGAATGGTTTCGTGCCGGAAAATTATTGCGCCAACTCACGCGCGACAGCGGTGATGTTGATTTGCAAGTCGTGCGCGCGGAAAAAACAGGCGCATCATCGCCAAGGCGTTCTCGCTGGCGCATGAATTTTGAGTTCGGATGGAAACAATATGCCGTGGCCGCTGGCGTCCTGGCAGCAGTTGGGCTGCTCAATGCGCTGCTCATACAATTTACCGGGCCGCGTGTGCCAGGCTTTGTTTTTCTGCTCGCGGTTGTGTTGCTCGCGCTTTTTCTCGGACGCGGGCCGGTGCTGTTCGCCGGAGCGGCCAGCGCGCTGGTATGGGATTATTTTTTCCTGCCGCCACGCTTCACGTTCATCATCAACAACACTGAGGACGGAATTTTATTTGGACTTTATTTTGTCGTTGCCATCGTTCTCGGTCAACTGGTCGCCCGCATCCGCGCGCAGGAACTCGCCGAACGCCAGCGCGAAGAACGCTCGACGGCGTTATATCATTTGACCCGCGAATTCGCCCAGGCCGGAACACGCGATGAAGTCGTGTGGCAGCTTGTCGCCGAAGTGAGCCGGGTTTTTCAAACAAACGCCGCCGTCGTGCTGCCGGGGAAAAATTTGCTGGCCGTGCATCCCGACAGTTCGTTCTTGCTGACGGAAAAAGAACTGCATGTCGCCGAATGGGCGTTTCTCAACCGGCAGGCGGCGGGAAAATTCACGGACAATCTGCCAGGCGCGGAATCATTGCACTTACCATTGATGACCGAGAGCGCGGCTGTCGGCATACTGTCGGTGAACTTGGCGGGAAAAACCTTGTCACTTGCTCGCCGTGATTTGCTCGAAGCTTACGCCCGGCAATCGGCGTTGGTTCTGGATCGCGTCGCGCTGCGCGCAGCGGGGGAACAAGGCAAACTTGTCGCCGAATCCGAACGCTTAAGTAACGCGCTGCTGAATTCCATTTCACACGAACTGCGCACGCCGCTCGCGGCCATCATCAGTGCGACCAGCGCGCTTGCGGAAATAAAAAAGTCCGACGGCGACAATCTTGAAAACAAAATGGTGGCGGAAATTCAGGAGGCATCCGCGCGCTTAAACCGGCTTTTCGGTAATCTGCTCGACGTGACACGGCTGGAATCCGGCCATGTGCGCCCGAAACTAGACTGGTGCGATGTCGGCGATCTGGTGCAGACAACCGTGCGCCTGCTCGAACATGAGTTGTCAGGGCGTGAAATCAAAATCGAGATTGAAGAAAAAATTCCACTGGCAAAATTAGATTTCACGCTGATGCAACAGGCATTGTCGAATCTGTTGTTAAACGTCGCTGTCCATACGCCAGCAGGCACGCCAATTTCGCTGCAAGTCCGGCATGAAACGGGCTGGCTGGTTTTGAACGTGGCGGACAGTGGGCCGGGCCTGTCGCCGGAATTGCTGCCGCGCATCTTCGATAAATTTTTCCGCGCACCGAACGCGCCCGCTGGCGGCAGCGGTTTGGGTCTGGCTATCGTCAAAGGCTTTGTCGAAGCTCACGGCGGGCAGATCACCGCCGCGAACCGTCCCGGCGGCGGCGCGATTTTTACCATCCGCATTCCGCAAAGAGAATTGCCGCCCGAAGAAAAGTTGGCATGAACCAAACTTCAAAAAAAACTTCAACGGTTGTGCTGGTGATTGACGACGAGCCGCAGATCCGGCGATTGCTCCGCGTGACGCTGGAGGCAAACGGTTACAAGGTCTTCGCCGCCGAAACCGGAAATGACGGCATCGTGCAAGCCGCACAATGCCATCCGAACGTAATTTTGCTCGACCTCGGCTTGCCAGATTTGGAGGGCGTCGAGGTTTTGAAACGCCTTCGCGAATGGAGTCTTGTTCCTGTCATCATCTTGAGCGTGCGCGACCACGAAAACGACAAAATCGCCGCGCTGGACGCGGGCGCAGATGATTTTGTCACCAAGCCGTTCAGTAGCGGCGAACTCCTTGCGCGATTGAGAACAACTCTGCGCCGCAGCCAGCCGCAATCAGCGGAAACAGTTTTCCGGGCGGGGAAAATCGAAGTGGATTTATCCGCGCGGATTGTCCGCAAGAACGGGCAGGAAGTGAAACTCACACCGACTGAATATTCATTGTTGCGATTATTTGTTACCCATGCTGGAAAAGTTTTGACGCACCGTCAACTGCTTGTAGAAGTTTGGGGGCCGACAGCGGTGGATCAAACACATAGCCTCCGGGTTCACATCGCACATTTACGCGACAAATTGGAAGACGATGCCGCACAACCAAAATTTATCATCACCGAGCCAGCCGTGGGGTATCGAGCGGTCAGACTTGATGAATTATTTTGAAACATTAAAAATCCATTCCCCAACTGGCGGCTTTCTGCAAATTAGTTCAGGAGAAATTCATTTACGACTTGCACCCGGCACGGTGTCTGCTATAACGCAAACGGTTTGCAACTGGTAAATCCAATAAAACGCCGCACGCGCGAACGAATATTTGCAGCGACGGCGGTTCTGTCTCTGGCCGTGTGGCTTTTCATGGCGGCGGCGGAAGTTTGCACGCCGCTTCATGCGTGGCTGCACGGTGGGACTATTCCCAAAGACGATAACAATTGCGCCATCGTCCTTATCGCACATGGAAAAATCGAAACTGCGGCGTGTGACGTTCCGGTTCCTGCCCCGGTCACTTGGATTGAAGTCACTCCCCGAATTGAATTTTCCATTTTTAGCACGGCCATTATCTTTCTCCCGAATGGCCGCGCCCCGCCTGTCTTCTCTGCCGTTTCTTAATTCGTCGGTTTCAGACGTTGCCACTCGCTACGCCTGAAATCTTTTCCAAAATAATTCTTTGCGATGCCTTGTGGCATTTCGCAAAGCGCGAATCCTTAAAAAATTCGCGGAGGTGTAATTAAAATTTAACCAATGGAAATTTATGAAGAAATTTACAGAGAAGAAATGTCAAAGTCGGAAAGTTTATTTGGCAGTGATTTCGTCGGTGGCGCTGTCCTGTGGCGGGACAGCCATGTCACAGACGAACAATGTTCCAGCAGCAAATGGTGTCGCAGCATCGGGCAGTTCAACGAACGTCACTGACCTCGGCAATGTCACGGTCATCGGCCAGTTGGATCAAGCACGCAGCCAGATTCTGCCGAATCTAGGTGCAACTGCTTACACACACACGGCGGAACAAATCGAGTCGCAGTCACAAGGCGGAAACGCGCCCATGAATCAGGTGATCTTGCGCTCGCCGGGCGTGGCGCAGGATTCGGCGGCGAACGGTGATTTGCACGTTCGCGGCGAGCACGCAAATTTGCAATATCGCATCAACGACGTGCTATTGCCTGAAGGCATTTCGGGGTTCGGGCTGGAACTTGATCCGCGTTTCGTGGACAGCCTGCAACTCATCACCGGCTCGCTGCCCGCGCAATACGGTTTTCGCACGGCGGGCGTGATTGATATTCAGACCAAAAGCGGCGCGTTTGAGAACGGTGGCACGGCAGAAATGTATGGCGGCAGTCACGATACAATCCAGCCGAGTTTTGAATACGGCGGCTCGTCGGGAAAATTAAGTTACTTCATTGATGGCAGCTACGACCACAACGCGCTTGGCATCGAAAATCCAACGGCCAGCCACGATGCGATTCACGATGTGACCGACCAATACAAGACATTCGCCTATTTGTCCTACATTTTGGACGACACGAGCCGCGTCAGTTTCATGGGCAGCGCGTCTTATAGTAACTTTGAAGTTCCCAATACTCCCGGCTTGCCCGTTGGCACAGCGCCGGGCGGCGATCCATGGAATTCAACGCAAGGACCGGCGACATTCAATTCATCAAATTTGAATGAAAATCAAAACGAACAAAATTATTACGGCGTCGTCACTTATCAGAAATCGGCGGGTGATTTTAATCTTCAAGTGTCAGGTTTTGGCCGCGCAAGCGGTGTGCATTTCACGCCTGATCCAATCGGTGACCTTTACTTTAATGGCGTGGCTAGCGACGTGAAGCGCGGCTTGGTTTCCGGCGGCATGCAATTGGACGCCAGCTATGAACTTGGCGAGAAACACACGATTCGCGGCGGCGCAATGTTTCTGGGCGAATTTGTGACTGCCGATTCGACCACCACGGTTTTTCCTGTGGACGGCAGCGGAAATCCGACCGGCCCGGCCTTTCCCATTGTGGACAACAATCGTCTTAACGGTTTATTCACCGGATTGTATTTGCAAGATGAATGGAAAATGTTTTCCAAGTTCACCGTCAACTACGGCGCGCGTTTCGACGTGTTCAATTCGTCCTTCGACAACGAAAATCAAATCAGCCCACGCATCAACTTTATCTACACGCCGACGGATTCGACAACGATGCACGCGGGCTATTCGCGCTACTTCACGCCGCCGCCGGTGGAAAATGTTTCCGGCAGCGACGTGGCGAAATTCAACGGCACGTCAAACGCATCCGGCACCGACCAGGATGATCCAGTGAAGGCGGAGCGCGCGAATTACTTTGACGCCGGCATCACGCAAAAAATCGGCAAACATCTGCAAGTAGGGTTGGATGGCTATTACAAACAAGCCAAGAACCAACTCGACGACGGATTGTTCGGGCAAACGCTGATCCTTTCGGCATTCAATTATGCGAAGGGCGAAGTTTATGGCGCGGAATTCACCGCCTCTTACACGGACGGCGGCTTTTCCACTTACGCCAACCTCGCCTATGGTGTGGCGAGGGGCGAAGACTGGAATTCGGCGCAGTTCCTGTTCGATCCAGCAGATGCGGCTTACGTCAAAAATCATTGGATTAATCTGGATCATGCCCAAACCGTGAGCGGCTCGTTCGGCGTTTCGTATCTTTGGAATGAAGGTAAAAAATGCAGCACGCGCTTTTACATGGACGCGATTTACGGCAGCGGATTAAGGGCGGACGGCGGCGGCACGGAAGACGGAACGCCCACTGGCAATCCGATTCCCAACGGCACGACAGTTCCGGCCTACTACTCTATCAATTGCGGAGCGGAAGAAACTTTCAAACTGAATAAGAAACAACTTTTGAAAGCCCGGCTTGACATCGTGAATCTCACGGACAATTCGTATGAATTGCGCGATGGCTCCGGCGTCGGCGTCAACGCTGCGCAATACGGCGCACGCATCGGTTTCTTCGGCTCGATCAGTTATGTGTTCTAAATCCTCCGCCGATGAATAACATGGATGCAAATAGAACATCGCCCGCTTACGAGTTGAAGAACGAACTCGCGCGCCTTTGCCTGCCGCAAGCAAACCGCGACGCGAACCTGAAGCTCGCGTGGGTGAATTCGGTTTGCATCCTTTTCCTGCTCATCGGCATTCTCGGCGCTCGGCGCGGTTTGATTTCAATCAAGCCCGCGCCGCCACTTGTAGAAATTGTTCCGGTCGTCCTCGCGCCGATGACTTTACCGCCGCAGGAAACGACTGAAAAAAAAGAAACTGACGAGGACAAAAATGACACGCCGCAAGTCACCGTCGTTATTCCGCAAGCACCGAACATCAGTTTTTCAGTGCCGACGATTGGCTCGCTGATTGTCCCCGCCAATCTCGCGTCCGGCCCGCCGCTTGAGCCAATGCGAACGGCGGCGCAAATCGGTTCGCTCAACAATACCGGCAGCGGCGGTGAACGGCCAATCCCACCTTATCCGGTGATTGCCAAACAAACCGGCGAACAAGGCACCGTGGTTCTTTTGCTCGGCGGTGATGCGGCGGGAAATATCGTCTCGGTTGACGTGAAGGAATCATCGGCCTTTCCCATTCTCGACCGCGCGACCGTGGATTTTATCAAACGCCGCTGGCATCTGCCGCCCGGCACGGGCAGCCAACTGTTCCAAACCAGCATTATTTACAAATTACAACTGAACTGATTAACCAAACCAAAAACAAACCACGAATCCCATGCTTGCAAACATCGTCCTCGAATTTTTCCTAAAAGGTGGCCCGGTCATGTGGCCGATTCTCATCAGCGCCCTTGTCGCCATCGCCGTCATCGGCGAACGCTCATTCTGGTGGGTGCGTGAAAGCCGCAAGCGCGACCCGCAAAAAATGGAGCAACTGCTCGCCGCGCTAGAAAATGGCGATGTTGCCGCCGCGCAGAAAATTTCCGAAGGCACGGACGACCCGGTTATTCGCATGATTCGTCACGGCCTCGGCCATGTCGGACACAAGCACAGTTCGCTGTTGGGCGCTCTGCAACTCGCCGCCGGTATTGAATTAAAGCGCGCCGGACGTTTTCTCATGGTCATGGACACGCTCGTCACGCTCGCACCGCTGCTCGGTTTGCTCGGCACGGTGACGGGATTGATGCGTGCATTTCTCAACATCGGCAGCGCCGAATTATCCGTCACCGCCGTCACCGGCGGCATTGGTGAGGCGTTGATTGCCACGGCGTGCGGACTCGGCATCGCGATTTTTGCGTTGATTCCATTCAATTATTTTTCCGCCAAAGTGACGCAATTACAGTTCGACTTGGAAACGGCGGCGACGAACGTCGAAGTGATGGTCGGCGGCGGAAAAGCGGGCGATACGGTTTACTTGCAAAAACCAGCGTCAACAGGCCAAGCCACGAGCCACTGATTTTCGCGATGAAAATTGTTTCGCCCATTCCAAAACGCCGTTCGCGGATTGTCATCATTCCGTTGATTGACATCATGTTTTTTCTGCTCGCGTCGTTTATGATGATTAGTTTGCAGATGAGCCGCACCGCGAACATCAAAGTCAATCTGCCGTCCGCAACGCAGGCCGCACAGGATTACAAGCCGGACATGGTCAACATCGCCGTGGACAAGTCGGGTGCGGTCTGGCTGGAGAAAAAACAAATCACGCTGCCGGATTTGAGCGCCGTCCTGACGAGCCGTTTCCACGCCGACACGAATCTGCCCATCTATATCAGCGGCGACCGCGACACATTGCACGGCGACATGGTGAATGTCTATCAAGCCGTCCGTGCGGCAGGCATCCAAAAGGTCGCGTTTATGACCGGCAACCAGAATTCAACCGCACCATGAAAATACGCACGCCAATTCCTGAAAAAAAGTCGCGGCTGGAAATCATCCCGCTGATTGACATCATGTTTTTTCTGCTCGCGTCGTTCATGATGATCAGTTTGCAGATGCAGATTGTCCGCACGGTCAAAGCAAATCTGCCGACGGCGACACTGGCAACCTCCAGCACCAAGCCGGACATCGTGAACCTGCTCGTCAACCGCGACGGTCAAGTTTTCGTGGATAAAAAGGCGATTTCACTTTCCAACCTAAACACAATGCTGACGAATCGTTTTAATATGAATACGAATTTGCCCGTCTATATCACCGGCGCAAAAGACGCCACGCACGGCTCGGTGGTTTATGTTTTGGATTTAGTGAGACGCGCTGGTATCTCACACGTCGCCATCGCCGTCCAAGCCGCCCCCGACCAACCATGAAAAATTTCCAACAAAACTTGCTCATCACCCTCGCGCTCGCGCTGTGCGGCCTTTGCGCCTTTCAATGGTATGAGCAAACGCTCCAGCGCAACGAAATCACGACCATGAACGGCATTCTGTATGACAAGAACGTCGCCATTCAGGACGCGACGAATTCTATTGCCACGCTGAACCATCAGATTGAACAGATGGACGCCCGCCTCACCGAAATCAAAGCCGCCGCCGCGACAAACGATCAACTGGTCGTGGTGCAGAAGGTTGAAATTGCCAGACTGGAATTCAATAATCTCAACCTCACGAACGAGATCGTGCAATACAAGGCCGCCGTGGACACCTTACAATCAAAGTTGAAGGAAGCCTACGACGGCATCAAACGACAGAACGAGGCGATCACAAATCTTGTTGCCCAGCGCGACGATTTACTAAAAAAATTCAACGACAGCGTGAAAGACAGGAATGATGTCGTCGCCAAATATAATGACTTGGCGAAACAGGTGGAAAAGCTTCAAGGCGGTCAAAAATAGAACTGCCAACCCTGCTCAAACTTTTGAATTCAGAATCACGCTGAAATTAGTCCGCAATACGCGACGACGGCATTTAGACTGTCCGGCTTTCCTGCGACTCTCGGAAACCGGACAGACTAAACGCCGCATCCTTCAAACCTATCCGGTGACGCACTCAATGGCCGTTTCAAAACCGCGCTCCACTTCTCATCCGTTTCGTTCTGCTTCGGTTTCAGAAACGGCCATTCAGTGCGTGTAACCATGAAATTTCATGTGACCGAATGTTGAAATGCACATTCACGTTTTACCAATGCCGGCTCAATTTTAAGCCAATGGTTAGCTTCCTATTCGTCAGCTTAAAAGGTGGACGCCCCACCCCTACGGAATATCGTAGTTTCTCAACTATGCGCCGCATGGCATGGAAAATTGTGTTGAAATGCGTTGATGGTTTCAACGCCGTTCAACAAAATTCAACAGGGTGATTCAACGCTTTTCAACATCCTGGCTCCGGTGATTTGGTGATTTTAGACGGGACGCTATTCTCCTTGCTAGAACAACGGAGAGCCGTAACAAGCCGCGTTCCAAACCGCACGCCTTACGTCTAACGCGGTTAGGTGATTTTGCGTCCGAGAATTATCCGAGACCGGGACGAAATCAGTCCGAGAACCATCCGAAGTTTGGTCGAGGTTTGGACGGCGGAAAACCGGCACGGAGTCCGGCCAAGATTGGCGAGTGAAAACCCATTTTTTTAACAGGGCACGCGTTACCCCTTGTCAAAACACGGTTTTTTCGGCTCGCCAAAATCTCGCCGAGTGCTGCGCGAAATGCTTCGCTGGTGCTAACCGCCTTATTGCGTCAGTTGCTAACCCTGTTATTTCACCGTGTTGCTAATCGCATTACGAACTTTGCTGCTTCGGATGTTGCCTCGCATGATTACCACCCCGTTGCCAACCGTGTTGCTTCGCCGTTGCCTCGCATGGTGACAACCATGTTGCTTCGGATGCTGCCTCGTATGATTACCGCCCTGTTGCTAACCCGGTGCTAACCGTGCTGCCAATCGAAAAGACTTGCTTCTAGGGTGGTGTTATTGGCCTGTCGGAGCGGCGTCTGAACCTTTGTGGCTGCGTGTGGCTGGCGAACGTCGCTGGCCAAGTTTGTTTGCCTCTGCGCTCTTGCGCCGCGCGGCGCATCGTGATTGTCTGCCCCTCGTTACGACCCACAGACAATCACGGTTATGCCGGTCACGACTTTGGGGTGTTTCCTGATTTCAGGAAAGCGTCAAATTCTGCGGCTTCTTCTGGACTCATTTGCGGGACGTTGGCGATGCGCGGTCCGCGCGACGTGTATGCAGAATTTTCTTTCGGTGGCGGCGGGACTTCGGTTGTGATCGCCGTTGCCGGCGGCGTGGCCGGCGCGGGTTTTGCGGCCTCGGCGGGCGCACTTTGAGGCGTGGTTTTCGCCCGTTTGCACCGCTTGCGCTTTTTACCGCCTTCCAGGACGATGCGGCCGTATTCGGCCACCCGCGCCCGGCTGGTCTTGACGCCATGTTGTTCCAGCAATTCAGCAATGGCGGCATAGGACACATTTTGCTTACGCAATTCCACGATGGAATCATGGACGGGTTTCAAACCGTTGAACGGGACACGATGCGGAACAGGCCGGAACTCCTGAACCGCCTTGTGCAGCGATTCGAGATCGGGCGTTGATGGTGGTGTGGTTGGTGTGTTCATAATTTTTGAATGTCATGGTTGAGATTTGAGGCGAGTCATCTCGCAAGTTTCGGGCGCGGACATGGCGCGTCCAAGTCGAGAGCAAGACAAGTTGTCTTGCGAGTCATCTGTCCGGCCATCCGGCGGCATTGCCGATGCCACTGTCCGGCCATGGCCGGGACGTTGCGCGGATATGACGCGAGATATTTTGCCGGTTGCGTTGCCGGATGTTGCGCGACCATCGCGTGACCGTCTCGCGGGACTCCGCGCAGTTTTCGGCGAGCTATGAGCGAGCCGTAAAAACCTTGTTTTGACAAGGGGTAAGGCTTGTTTCGTATAAAAGCGGTAGCACACAGCCGTGCGACTGCACCGTGACTTGAAAATTGTTGCACCGCGTTTGTCATGCTTTGTGTGCATGACCGCGCAAATTGATGGTGGAATTTGTGACGCGAAATTGAACGTGTCTGCGTTCTCGTTCTTGCGGGTGCGACTAGCATCGCCTGATTGTCGGGAATGAAAAGTTGTCATGGTTCGTCCATTGTTTCGTCGTCACCGTGCCACGTCTGGTCAACCTCGATGCCGATAATTGGCGGCGGGGATTGCATCGGCGGTTGCATCGTGAAGATGATGGCGGGAATGACCGTGGCAGAGTTTCCTTTCATCCGTTTCCGCAAGCCGCCGCTGAAAATCCAACCAATGGCCAGCAACGCCAGCCAGACAAACACCAGGTAGAGATAAACGCCGTCGTTTTCAATCAAGCTGTCCAGAGCATTGAAAATGGGATTGAGCAATTCAGCGGGATTCAAGTTCATGGTTCGTCCTCGGTTTTCAGTTTGTCAGTCTCACGCCCAAATCGCAGCCGGGGCGGTTGCCAGCGTCGCCAGCACGTTTTTCCGAAGCGGCGATCTTCCGAATGCAACCCGCCCGAATCCCCGGCCTGCAAGCGCGTTAAATTCGATTGCAGCGCGTCCAAGTGAAATGTTAAGTTCAAGGTCATAGTGATTGGTGGAGAATCAGTCCGCCGTTTTGACAAGCGCAAGAATGGCTGCCTTGATTGGAGCGGAAAGTTTTGACCAAGCGGTGACTACTTGAGACAAGTCAGGACAGGACGGGATTGAATTTCGGGAGTCTATTCGGGAGTCTCCGTGAGATTCCCCTTTATTTACGGGCAAAACCGTGGGGTTCGAATCCCCCTCTCTCCGCCAGTTTTCTTTTGACGAAATTTCGTCGCAAGCGACGTGTTTTGTAATTGGTGCGGAATTGAATTCGGCCAATAGATTCCACGGTTTTTTGAACTCCACCACCAACGATTTCTCCACCATCTGAAAGTTCGAACCGATTTTTTTGAGAAAATCGCGTTTCTGTTCTGAATTTCCTTCGGCGAGCAAAATAGTCCCCATTTTAGCCTCTAAAATGAACTTTATTGCCGGTTCGAACCGATTCTGTCGGTTCCGTTCAAACGCCTCCAATTTGCCTTTCAACTCCGCCTTCTGGTTCACCAAAACATATTTCTTTGAAATATATTCAGTCTCGCTGATCTGCTCGTTAAGCCGCATATCGAGCAACAGGTCAATTTGATTCTCACAGGTCGTTAATTCCTCCTTGGTGCGCGCAATTGCGGCTTCCTGGGCTTTGGCCGATGCCTCGCGGTCTTTCTCAAGCTGGCGGACAATTTTGTCCGCAATGGCCGATTCCAGCGCGACGCGCTCAATCGTGGTGTCAACCTGCGTAGCGATGACTTCTTCGCGCACATATTTCTGTGTGCATGGCGACACCCGTTTGGTGCAATGCAAATAGTTGTGGCCTTTTTGGGTTTCGGTCGTGATGAAACAGCCGCACTCGCCGCAACGAAACAGGCCACGATATAAATACGGTTTCAATTGTGAGGTCTTCGGCTTGCTTTTTCGCTGCATGACTGCCTGCGCGTCGTCAAACATCCGCTTGGAAATAATCGGCTCATGGATGCCCTCGTGAAGCTCGCCGTTGAAATCCATGAGGCCGTAGTAAAAAGGATTTTTGAGCGTCGTCTGATAATTTGATGTGGACATGGTTTTATCCATGCTTGTAAGCAAGCCGAGTTCGTTGATCCGTTTGCGGATTTCAGAAAGCGGATAATTGCCGGTCGCGTAAAGCTGGAACGCTTTGCGAACCAGCGGCGCTTTCACCGGATCGGGAACGATGCACCGCTTGTTGCGGTCATTGAGATAGCCGACTGGTGCGCGGCCCGGCCAACCGCCATTGCGCAATTTTTGGCGGCAACCGCGCTTGATGTTTTCGGACAAATTATCAATGTAATATTTGCTCTGGCAAAACGCGATATTGAGCATGAATTTACCGTGGGCGGTCGGTTCAAAGCGAAACGTGGGGAAGCGCAAATCTTTGATTTTGCCCGTGTCCACCAAATATACAACCCTGCCTCCGTCAACGCTGTTGCGGGCAAGGCGGTCGGGATGCCACGCGAGAATGCCTTGGGCTTTGCCCTTTTCAATCTCGCTCAACATGAGATTGAATTGCGGGCGTCCCGGTGCCTTGGCCGTGCGGCTTTCCTCAAAAATGCGTGTGATGGTCAAGCCTTCGCGCTTGGCGAATTCGTTCAATTCAAAAAGCTGCGCCTGAATTGATAGCACTTGCCGGTTGCTTTCATCAGTGGATTTGCGGACGTAAGCGAAGAAATTGTTTGGTGAATTATTCATGGATTTATTATAGCATATATGCTAGAGCCGTCTAGCATTTTCACAAAATAAAATGGCTTTGAAAAGACCAATATGCTGATATGTTACAAACGTCACGAGCGCATCGGAAGGCGCGGTGACGGATAAGGATTTGAAATTGTGATAAACTTGAAACTGTGATAAACACTGAACAACTTCGCGAGCTTCAAGCCGAATTTGAACCGACAAGGCTTGCTAACCAAAGCAAATATAAAAAGCTTGAAAAATTGCGTCGCATTTTCGAGAGATGTTTCCCGCACAATAGAATTTCACAATTAAAGTTGGATAATTACGTTCAAGGCAAAGGCAGCAAGAAAAGCTTTTGTTATTGGGTAGAATGGAAATTAGCTGACCTTGGGAACATTCAACGCACTCCTACCAAAAAGTTTGGCGTTTATTACAGCAAAAAGAAAAACTCCTTCCAGTTCACAAAGGAATTTCAGAATAGAGAAAATCCATTTGGTGCTGTTCTAAATGAAATCACCAGTTTGTTGGATGCTGCGGAGAAAAATGACATCGCAAGAGTTCAAAGCGCAAAAATTTCTCCCATGTTCAAAGGAAAACTCCTTTTTCTTTATTTCCCGAAGAGATTTCTCAATATTTATTCCGAAAGACATATTGACCATTTTCTCAGCCAATTAAGACTCGGTGAGCCGGAATCCAATCTTGATTTAATTTCCAAAAGAGAACTGCTCGTAAAACTTAAAAGCAGTGACGAAGTGATGAAGGATTGGAGAATGTTTGAATTTCATGATTTTCTTTATGGATCGCAAGGCGATCCGCCTTCACGAGACTTAAAAGTGACGCCGCTTTTGAAGGATTACGTTTTGAATTTGCCATTGCCGGAAGAAACAGAACCAGAATTTATTTCATTGAAGCCGGGCAATGCTGTGGAATCTTCCGAGAAAACGTCCGACAAAAAGTCAGGAACAATTGACTACGAACAAAAGAATCGAAGAAATAAACTTACCGGAAATCAAGGTGAAGACGTTGTCTTTCTGGCCGAAAAACGAGAGCTACGCAAAAATGGAAAACCAGACTTGGCCAAAAAAGTTGAAGCTATTTGTAGAAATGGTGATGGTGCGGGTTATGACATTCTATCCTTTGAGTTAGACGGAACGCCAAAACAAATCGAAGTCAAATCAACAACAGCACGTCCGCCGAATCCAAATTCAAGTTTTGGGTTTTATTTATCATCCAACGAGTATGAACAGGCTCGAACATTGGCTAATTATTATCTCTACATTGTTTTTGATGTGAAGTCCAAAAGGCCAAAGATTTGGCGAATTAAAAATCCCGCCAGCCCAGAACCAAAGAAGCTAAATCTGAAACCTACTTCTTATTTCGCCACTCTGACCGTCGTTGAAAATGACATTAGACATTATGGGTTATTGTAAAAGCGGCAGCCGTTGTGGGTTGTGGGTTGGTTCATGCGGCAGAGCGGCAGGAGATTCTGAAG
>DATCDZ010000035.1:0-6216 GCA_036510395.1 Verrucomicrobiia bacterium | reverse complement strand
GAATCCGCGCGCATCAATGCCCACGACGGCGTCCACGGAGCCGGGCGCGAAATTTTCCGTGAGCAGGTCAATTGCGCCGGCAAACAATCGCGCGTCGGCCAGTACGGGCGTGATGTCTTTGAACTGGATTCCGGGCTTCGGAAAATCCGGGATGTTTCGGATGGCGGCCTTGATTTCTGCGGGCGTGGCGCTGGGCATAAATCATTCTTCCTTCTTTTTTTGCATTTCCAGTTTTTCGATCATCTTGCGGAGTTTTCGCAGCGCGAGGTTTTGGATCTGCCGGACGCGCTCGCGTGTGACGCCGAATTTTTCGCCGACTTCCTCCAGGGTTTTTTCCGTGCCGCCGTCAAGGCCGTAACGAAAGCGCAAAATCGTCGCCTCGCGCTCGTCCAGGTGCTTGACCATGTCCTGCAACATACTGACGACGGTCTTGTCCTCGAGGTTGTCGTAGGGCGACGTGGCGTTTTCATCCTGCACCACGTCGGAATAATTGTTCGAGTCGTCGTCGCCGATGGGCGCGTCGAGCGAGGCGGGGCGGATCGCCGCCTGACGCATCTGCCGGACGCGCGCGGCGGTCATGTCCAGTTCGTCGGCCAGTTCCTCGTCGGTCGGTTCGCGGCCCAGTTCCTCCAGCAACTTCATTGCCGTCTTGCGCATCTTGGAAATTTTGTCCACCAGATGAACGGGCAGGCGGATCGTCTTCGACTGGTTGGCGAGCGCGCGTTTGATGGACTGCTTGATCCACCAAGAGCCGTAGGTGGAGAGTTTTCCGCCCTTGGCCGGGTCAAAGCGCTCGACGGCCTTCATCAAGCCGATATTGCCCTCGCTGATCAAATCCAGCAGCGGCAGGCCGATTCCCTCGTAATCGCGGGCGATTTTCACGACGAGGCGCAGGTTGGCCTTGATCATGTGTTCGCGCGCCTTCTTGTCGCCCTTTTTGATGCGCGCGGCGAGCTGGATTTCCTCATCGGGCGTGAGCAGTTTCACCTGCCCGATTTCGCGCAGGTAAAGGCGTATGGAAGTGTCGCCGTCATAACGCGAGGCTTCCCGCCGGATGAACGACGTGGTGTCGCCCTCGGCGGGGTTGGGCAGGCTCGGTTCGGGGATTACATACGCGGCGGGCGCGGCCTCCGGCGTCGCGGGAATTTCCGCGCGCCTTCCGGCCTTGGCCGCCTTTGCTTTTTTGATTCTTGCCGCCATAAGACAGACAAGACGTTAAAGGCCAAACGCCCGGCTGCAAGAAAATTAAAAGTTGATTTTTATTTGCCGCGCAGCCTGCTAGAATCTACGCAATGTCCGCGCCCAATCCGCGACGCAATCTTCTGCTCTGGCTGCTTGTCGGCACCGGCGCGGTCGCGGTCGCGTGGCTGCTGGACGGTCGCGTTGACGCCGCGCTGCTCGTGGCCGGCAAACCTTCCCTGCAAAAGCTGGCGCGATGGTGCTCCGAAGCCGGCGAGGGCTGGGCCGTGGCGGTCTGGGGGATTTCGTGCGCCGCGATTTTTTTCCTGATGAAACGCCCGGATGTCGCGGCGAAAATTTTCTTCACGGCGGTCACGGCTGAAATCGCCGGGCTTGCCTCGGTCATCATCCGGGCTTTCGTCGGGCGCGCCCGCCCGAACGCCCATGTGCCGCAGGGCATTTACGGCGTGTGGCACGACGGCCACTGGATCATCGGCAAATACGATTTCAGCTCCTTTCCGTCCGGCCACTCGGCGGTCGCGGCGGGGCTGGCGGCGGCGGCGTGGCTGTTCAACCCGCGCTGGGGAGCGGTCGCGGCGGTTTATGCGGTCGCGGTCATGTGGTCGCGCATCGCGCAAGGCGTGCATCATCTTTCCGACGTGACGGCTTCCATCGTCCTTGCCGTTCCCGTCGCGGTGCTGATGAAGAAATACTTTGCGCCCGCGAATGAAATGTTTTTTGAGAAGCTTGCCGACAAAAGTCCCGCCGGAAAACCGCCTTCACGCAAATTCTAGGACGCGCAGCGCAGCAACGGTTTAATTCCGCCGCGACACCGTGAGCAGATAAAGAAGCTGCATGACCGAACTGACCAGCGCGGCGACATAAGTGAGCGCAGCGGCGTCAAGGACTTTGGAAACGCCCGCGCGTTCGTCCTCGCGCACGAGGCCGAGCCGGAACAACTGCTGTTTCGCGCGGCGGCTCGCGTCAAATTCCACCGGAAGCGTGACAAGCTGGAACAATGTCGTGACCGCGAAAAGCGCGATGGCGATCAAAATGAATTTTGCGAACAGCGCGCGGAAAATAAAAGCCGCAAAGAAAATTCCCGCGTAAGCCATGCTTGAAAATTGTGTGATCGGCACAATCGCCATCCGAAAATTGAATAGCGCGTAGGCCGCCTGATGTTGCAGCGCGTGGCCGGATTCGTGCGCCGCCACGCCGACCGCCGCGACCGTGCGCCCGTGATAATTGTCCGAAGACAGAAACAGCGCGCGTTTCGCCGGGTCGTAATGGTCGCTCAAGCGTCCGGGAATTTCCGTCACCGGCACGTTGTTGAGGCCGGCCTGATCCAGGATTTCGCGCGCCGCCTCCGCGCCCGTCATGCCCGACTCGACAGGCACGCGGCTGTATTTGCCGTAGGCGTGCGACAATTTGATCTGCGCCCAGATTCCCAGAAGCAATCCGGGGATCGCGAACAACAACCACATTGGATCAAAGAAAAACATAAACTCGATTTAATTGACAGCACCCCCGGCTTTTCATTCAAACGGCGCGCCGCCTTGACGGAATAAAGCACAAATCTGGCGAATGTGCAAGGCTTGCCCGTGCCTGAAACCGTCCCGCCGCAAATCAAGGCGGCGCAACGAGCCTCCAGCCGGCTTGCAATGACAGCACGATAAGTTTGAAGTTTTGAGGCCGGGACGCTAGAATTTTTCATGCTCGCATATTTGTGGGTGGCAATCGGCGGCGCGCTCGGCAGCGCGGGCCGCTACTGGCTTGACGGATTGATTTCCGCAGAGTTCGGCAAGGCGTTTCCGTGGGGCACGCTCACCATCAACGTCACCGGCTCGTTTCTTATCGGCATCATCGGCGCGCTGGCGATTCCCGAAGGCCGGATGGATTCGCAGACGCGCATCTTTGCCACGCAATTTCTGATGTATGGCATCTGTGGCGGCTACACCACCTTTTCTTCGTTCAGCTTCCGAACATTGCAGCTCCTGCAAGAACGCCAATGGCTTTATGCCGGAGGCAATGTCATATTGTCCGTTATGCTGTGCATGGTCGCCGTGTGGCTTGGCTGGCTGCTCGGCTCAATTTTTGGCTCAACTAAATGAAAACAATTTCAATCCGTGTCCATCCGTGGTTCAAGAAAGACCTTTATGCAAATTCCAAATGACGCAGTCCTGCTCCGGATATTTCTCGGCGAAAGCGACCGCTGGGAATACAAACCGCTTTACGAAGCCATCGTTCTCAAGGCGCGCGAAGTGCATCTCGCGGGCGCGACGGTCTTGCGCGGGCCGATGGGCTTTGGCAAGGCCAGCCGCCTGCATACGGCAAAAATCCTGCGGCTCTCGATGGACCTGCCGCTCGTCATCGAAATCGTGGACAGCGAGGAAAAAATAAATTCATTCCTGCCGGTGCTCGACAAAATGATCGGCGGCGGACTTGTCACTTTGGAAAAGGTGAAAGTGCTACATTATCGTTCTGGCAACGTTGCTGAAAAATCCGCAGGCTAGTCATGGAAGAATTGCACGAACAAATTGAAGACTTGTTGAAGAACAATCCGGATTACGAAGCGGTTTTGGAGCAGATTCTTCACGTCGTGCTTGCGAAATTCAATTCCGAAACCGGCACGATTCACCGGTTCGACGCCGAAAATCAAATGCTCTATCTCGCGGCACAAGTCGGCCTGCCGCCGCAAATTCTTGAAGTCGTGAAAACAATTCCCGTCGGCAAGGGAATCGCCGGACAGGTTGTCGCGCAAAACAAGCCCGTCACGATTTGCAATTTGCAGGCAGACAACAGCGGCGTTGCAAGACCGGGCGCAAAGCAGACCGGCGTGGGCGGCGCGTTGTGCGTGCCGTTGCGCGATGGCGGCAAAATTGCGGGGACAATCGGAATCGGAACAATCCGCCCGCACGAATTCACGCCGGACGAAACACGCGAACTGGAAGAAATCGGACGGCTGATCGGCAGATTTTTGAAGCTTTGATCTTCAGCTTAAACTTCGCCAAGGTTAAACCTGCTCTTTTTTAGGACGTGTCAGGCGCATGGTGTCGCCCCGTTGCAGGTAGGCCTCGAACAATGTTTCAAATTCCTTGAGATTGTCCTCCACGGTGGAAAACGCGGCGATGGAGGCGAAGCAATCCAGTCCGACCAGCGCGTTAAGGCTGGCGTCACGCGGATTGATGCTCAACAGGCGCTGGGTGAAACTTTGGTTGACCGTGGCAATGTCCTCGTAGATTTTCGTAAAATCCTCCAGCTTCCAATCCGGCGTCATTCCTTGCTGCTGCCGGAAAAACTGCGCGAGCAGATACATCGAGATCGCGCGGAACAACGTCTCCTCCAGCGACGAAAACGGCAGGTGCGTGAAAACCATCGGGCGCAGCTTGTCCATGATAGGGCAGCCGCTCGTCACCATGTAAAGCCCCATCATCGAGCCGATGCCATATTGCACGGTGGAACGCTTGTGATATTCGCGCGACTCGCTGCGGATGGTGATTTCCGCCTCCTCGATGGACAGCGAATCCTTGAACGACTCGATCACGTCCACAAGGTTCGCCGCGATGGGGCAGTTGTAATTGGTCTCCGGCCTGAGCGGGCAGTTGGGGCACTGGTGATATGTCAACTTTGTCCATGGGCGCACGGTGGTCGTCTGCTCGGCGACGAACTGCATCGAATGTTTTTCCAGGCGCACGGAAAAATTCTTCGTCTCCCCGTTGCGGAGTTTGAACTCGTATTCGATCTTGACGGTCTCTTCCATAGCCTCGGCGTAGAACGATAGCGGAAACAAATTTGCGAAGCCAATTAAATTCAAATGAAAAAACAAAATCATTTTTTGGCTTGGCAACCCCCGATGAAAGGCTAAAACTCGAAATCGTCGGTCAGGAAGTTTTAACAAATGAAATAAATCTTAAACAAAACAATTCGCGGCTTCGGCTGCTGTCTCTCACGAAACTCGTAATTTCCGAGACCCCAAGAGTGCTGAAGCACGCCCGTCACTGGGCGTGCCGAAAGCGTTCTTGGAAGGCATACGAGTGCCTGTGAGAGAGCGTGAGTAATCACGCCCTCTATGTTGGAGAGAGCAACAGGAACGCGGGGAAAGCGAATCAAATGAAAATCAGAAAAATGATGGGACGTAGGAGTCGAGGTCACGAGACTCAAATTTCAATTCTCACTTCCGGCTTCAACCTGCCGGTTTTAATCAGAGCCTTCTCACGTCGGCTACTACTGGGCGCCGGAATCATCGCGGCATTCAATCTTCTCCACGCGCAGGAGATGGCGATGCCGGTTCAGGGCGGCGCGGTCTCATTGACCGACACGAACGTGGACCGGAATGCCATGTCCGACCTTGAAGTGGAATTGAAAGCCGTCGAATCGGTTCCGCCGATGCTGGCGGATTCACTGCCGGAGGCGGCAACACACGGCGGTGATTGTCAACGCGCCCGGCACTTCGGAACCGGCGTGGAATCTTTACAGCACGAACAATGTCATTGATTTCAGCAACGCGACATGGCAGGTGTATAACCCGGATCCATCCGTGCCGTTGTATTCGGGCGATGACAGGTATGATGCCTGGGTTGGATTGCGCGGACTGCCGCCGGACGCGCAGCAGACCTGGGTCGAAACCACGATCACCCTCGACACGACGCCGCCATCCATAGTTGTGACCGGCCCTGCCGCGACGGTGTCGCAGCCGGTCATCCAGGTGACGGGTTATGCGAATGAAAATTTAAGCAGCCTGACCTATGACGTGAGCAACGCGGCGGGAATCTTCACCAACCGGGCGGGGAGTGTGACGGATGAATTTTACGACACAAACCTGCTGATGTTCGTGACGAACTATTTCCAGTGCTACGACGTGGCGCTGACGAACGGACTGAACCGGGTCACGATTCACGCGACGGATTTGGCGGGCAACGTGGCGACGACGATGCGATGGTGGCTGTGCGCGGTGCTGTGCAGGCGGTCAATCGTCTCGGTCGCGATGTCCATAGCGGTCGCGAAACCAAAAGTTGAATCCGTCAGCACCACGTCGTT
>DATCDZ010000034.1:0-2678 GCA_036510395.1 Verrucomicrobiia bacterium | reverse complement strand
CTCGCGGGGACGCTCGCCCCACCGGCAACAGGTTTCGCGCGCGTTCATCTTGCAGGAACGCCATGAGATGTTTCAGCTCGACCGATTTCCAGTCCGTGAGATTTTGTTTCGCCGCCCACGAAGTGAATTTGCCGAGCAGCGCGGCGTAGGTTTTCGCGGTGTTATCCGACTGCCCGCGTTCGTGGCGCAGGTATTGCAGAAAATCTTCTACGAGCGTTTGCATCAAGGGCCGTTGGCGGCGACGGCCTTTTGCGGCTTGACGGTGAACTCGACGAACCGGCTTTTGTGGATGGCAAAAGTGAGGTTCAGCGAATTGACATTGCGCGCGTTGGCATATTGGTATTGATAATTGCCGCCGCCCGAGCTCGAGCCACGGTTTTGCAAATCATGGCCCTGGTCGTCGGTCGCCTTGAGCACCGTCATCCGTAGTCCGAGTCCGTTGGATTCTGGATCCGGGTCGGCTTTGAGGGAAAAGCTGACGGACGGAGTGTCATTGTTGTTCGGGTCTTGATATCGGATGGCGGGAAACAGTTTCAAATGAATGCCGTTGACCGTGGTCTCGGCGAAGGCGGGATTTGACTTGCCTGAATTGTTAAAATTGTTGTTCCAGGCATTCTGCACGTCCTGCTGTGTGCCTGCGTTTATTTGAAGATTGGTCACGGACCAGATTTCGTCGTCACTGAAACCGGACTGCCGGGAAAATTCCACGCGTAATTTCCACGCCGGCTCGTCCGGCCACAGGCCTTGCTGACAGAAATACCCGGACGACTGGCCGTTTTGATAATTTGGGTTGATCCACCCTTGAAGCGAATTGCCGGCGGCATCGGACGTGACCATGTGCACCGGACCCCAGTTCATCGTAATCTGGCCATTCTGCTGGATGTCAAAATCAAGTTGAACCCCTTTGTTGTAGGAATCATTTTTCGGCACGCCGTTGCCGCGGTTGTAAGGTAGTTGCGCTCCGGCGACCAGCTTGGTGAGCGTCGCGGTCAAATCGCCGTCAGACTGCGAATCCGGCAGCGGTTCAGTCGGCCACTTGGCAAACGAACGCCGGACGGGATTGGAAACAACAAAATGCTCTTTGGAAATGCGCTGGCCGCCGTTTCCATAAGAAAAGATGCGGAGCATGATTTTTCGGTCCCAACGCGGATAGGCATCCAGCATGAAACCTTGAATTTCCACGCCCGGCTTCACCTGCGACTGGTTTCTGGCATAAGTGCTGTCGCAAGCCGTGTTCGCCATGTCGGAAACCAGCAACTGGTAGTTTGGATACTGGTTTGGCTTGTGTTCGGCCTCAATCCAGACAACGAGCGTGTCGTTCGGGCTGTCTATCCGCGCGCCGCCGCCGCGGGCGCGTTCGCCGGCAACCGTGATTTTCGGTGCGACGTGATGTTTGCCATAAGTGACGCCGAGAAGGGTCAGCTTTGTGCCGTCGTTCAACTTGATGATTTGCGGACGCCGCAGCCACCAAAATCCGGCGATGGCGATTCCGGCGATTAAAATTAAAGCAACGCTCCAAAGGATGATTTTTTTCATGGCCGTTAATTGTGAACTTCCTCACGGTCTAACCGGAATGTTCTGTTTCTTCAAGAACTGTTTTACGTCGCCGACGGTGTAGGTGCCGAAATGAAAAATGCTCGCGGCGAGGACGGCGTCGGCTCGGCCTTCAAGCAGCACGGCGGCCATGTGCTCCAGTGTGCCGGCGCCGCCGCTGGCCACCACCGGCACGCCCACGCTTTCGCTGATGCGCCGCGTGATGACGAGATCAAAACCGGCTTTTGTGCCGTCGGCGTCAATTGAGTTCAAAACAATTTCACCGGCACCGAGCGACACGGCTTTTTTTGCCCATTCAATCGCGTCGAGGCCGGCGTCCCTGCGTCCGCCATGCGAGAACACGCCCCATTTGTCCGGCGCGATTTTTTTGGCGTCAATCGAGACGACGATGCACTGGCTGCCGAATTTTTCCGCGCCTTCGAGAATAAGTTCGGGCCGGGCGAGCGCGCTGGAGTTGATGCTGATTTTGTCCGCACCGGCGCGCAGCAGGGTGAACATGTCGTCCACCGATTTGATGCCGCCGCCAACGGTGAGCGGCATGAAACATTGGTCGGCGGCGCGCTCGATGACTTCGACCATCGTGCCGCGGCCGTGCGCGGTGGCGGTGATGTCGAAGAAGACCATTTCGTCCGCACCCTGCTCGTTGTAGCGGAGTGCGAGTTCCACGGGGTCGCCGACGTTGCGCAGGCCGCCCTGCTCGGCCACGCCGAACTGGACGCCGCGCGTGACCTGGCCGTCGTGGACGTCGAGGCAGGGGATGACACGTTTGGCAATCACGCGGATAATTGAAACGCCAGTTGCGGTTCAAAGCAAATGAATCCGCGCAGGTTTGGGAGACGCCGTCAGGCAGACGGCTTCATTCTTCAAAACACGAACGCCCCGGCTTGCAGTCGTTCTTGTGAACGGGCCGGTCGTCCACGCCCACGACGGTCTGCGTGCGGTTGCACCAGAAATTACAGGGCATGGTGCGTCCGTCTTCCTTGTCCGCGAATGCCTCCTCCTGTGTCGCGCCGGTGAACATGGATTTCGTCCGCAGATGTTTGCAGTAAATGAAATTGTTGGTCATGCGTCGCCTTTCAATTTGAGCAGCGTGCGCCGGATGAGCGCGTGCGCCAGGGGCACCT
>DATCDZ010000033.1:0-5854 GCA_036510395.1 Verrucomicrobiia bacterium | reverse complement strand
CCGGGGAATGGTTCGCCCGCGAGTTTGTAGGCCGCAAGTTCGTCGGTCACGTCGTGCGTCTTGGGGACTTCGTTGAACACGCCGCCCTTGCGCGGGTTGCTCGCGTCGAACGCGCCTTCGTAAAATTCCACGCACTCGCTCAAACATTCGATGAAGCTGAAACCATCGTGATCCATCGCGGCCTCCATCATCTGCAAAACGTGGTTTGGATTCGTGTGCGTGGTGCGCGCGACGAAGGTGGCGCCGGCGGCAATCGCCTGCTTCATCGGATTGATCGGATAATCCACCGCGCCCCATTGATCGGTCTTGCTCTTGAAACCGAGCGGCGACGTGGGCGAGGTCTGTTTCTTCGTCAGGCCGTAGACCCAGTTATCCATCACGCAATAGGTCAGCTTGACGTTCTTGCGCGCAGTGTGATTGAAATGATTTCCGCCGATGGAAAAAGCGTCGCCGTCGCCGCCGAAAACGAACACGTGCAAATCCGGTCGCGAAAGTGAAATGCCGCTCGCGAATGGCAGCGCACGTCCATGAATAAAATGGACGCCGTGCGCTTGCACGAAATACGGAAACCGGCTGGAGCAGCCGATGCCCGCGACGGTCGTGATTTTCTCGTGCAACATTTTGCGTTTTTCAATCAGCTTGAAATACAGCGCGAGCACGGAAAAATCGCCGCAGCCGGGACACCACGTCGGATGGTCGGCGGCGATTTCTTTTTTGGTCAGGCCTTTGCGTTCTTCGGGCAAAATAGTGGGGTGGGCATCTTGCCCGCCAACAGGCTGGAAGCCTGCGCCACTAATATTTCCGGCGTTGCGATTTGGAATTTCAGTCAAAGTTTCGCTCATAAAATTTTTAATTAAATTTTTTCATTCCGGCGGAGACGTTGCCTTTGGCGCGTTCGAGAATGTCTTTTACTTTCCAAGTCAGGCCGTCGGTTTTGTTGATGCCGCGAATTTTCGGGTCGCAATATCGCGCGCGCAGCAATTGTCCAAGTTGGCCAAAACCATAAAGTCCTTCGTCATTCATTTCGACGACGAGAACGTGGTTGAAACCGGAGAAAATATTTTCGAGTCCGTCCGGCAGCGGATTGATGTGCCGGATGTGAATCGAGGAAACGCTGTCACCGGCGGCGCGCGCGCGATCCACGGCTTCCTTGATCGGGCCTTCGGTCGAACCCCAGCCGACGAGCAAAACATTGCCTTCCGGTGGACCGTAAATTTTCGGCACCGGCAAACTTGCGCCAAGCGCTTGCAATTTTTTCCGGCGCTTGGAGGTCATTTGTATATGCATTTTCGGCGAGCCGCTTGGATGGCCAAGTTCGTCGTGTTCGAGGCCGGTGACGACGGGATATTTGCCGCTGTTGATGCGCGTGCCCGGCGCGCGATGATGCGTGATGCCGTCCGGCGCGGACAAATCGTAAGGCTTGTGATCCGCAACCGGCGTAAAATCCGGCGAAATATCCTGACAAACTTTTTCGAGATTCGGTTCCGTGAACGCTTCGATGCGCGTGGCAATGCCTTGGTCTGTCAGCAAAATCACCGGCACGGAATATTTGCGCGCGATGTTCACAGCTTCAATCGCCATGTAAAAACAATCCTCGACGTTCGCGGGCGCAATCACGACGCGCGGTGAATCACCGTGGCCGCCATTGACCGCGATGTTCAAATCCGATTGCTCGACGCTCGTCGGCATTCCCGTCGAAGGTCCGCCGCGTTGCACATCCACAATCACCAGCGGCATTTCCGCCATGACCGCCCAGCCAAGAGCTTCTGTTTTCAGAGAAATTCCCGGCCCGCTCGAACCCGTCACCGCGACGCGCCCGGCGTAGCTCGCGCCAATCGCCATTGAGATCGCCGCGATTTCATCTTCGGTTTGGACAAACGTGCCGCCGTATTTTGGCAGTTCGCGGCGCAGCAATTCCATGATGTCCGACCACGGCGTGATCGGATAACCCGCGCCGAAACGCACGCCTGCGGCGATCAATCCGAGACCGAGCGCTTCGTTGCCGTTCATCACGACCTGATGGCCGTCTTTTTTTTGCGAGTCAACAAATTTGAAAGTCTCCAAAACATTTCCGAGCGAGTTCGCGTAGCCCGCGTGAAACGCCGCGAGCGCATTGTTCAAAATGCTCGGATCTTTGCCGGTGAAACGTTCGCCGATAAGTTTTTCAAGCTTCGGAATGTTCAGGTCGAACATTTTTGCAATCAAGCCGAGCGCAAAAATATTTTTACCCTTGTCCTTGGCCGTTCCGCCGATGGCTTCGACGGTCAGACCGGAAATCGAAATGCCGAGATGATGATAATTTTTTTTGTTCTCCTCGGAAATTTCCGTGACGTGATCCGAATCGTAAAGGACGATGCCATGTTTTTTCAGCGAGCTTAAATGTCCGTCGTAACTGTGCTGGTAAAACGCGAGCAGCACATCCGCTTCGTCGCCGGAACTCAAAACTTCGCCGCTGCCGATGCGGACCTGGAAAATGGACGGCCCGCCGGAAATCGTCGCCGGAATGGTCATGAACGTCATGACTTCCTGCTCGCTGCGGCCAGCGAGCCGCGCGAGAAAACCGCCGATGGCCTGGATGCCGTCCTGCGAATTTCCGGCGATGCGGATGACGGCTTCGTTGATTTTGGAAATTTTCGGCGCTCCATTCGACGACGGCGCTTCTGCTATTGTATCACTCATGGAACTTCAAAGTTAAAATTTACCACGCGCAAAGTGAGCCAGCGATTATGGACTAACAGCGCGACGCCGTTGCCTTTTTACACTAAACAAGCGGCGCAAACGTGTCAAATTCTAATGCTGATTTTGCGTGATAAGAACAATTCATCAGAGCGCCACGGCATTGTAACCAATCTGTTACTACTGCGCGCCCTTGCGCCGCGAGGCCGGAACGCGTAGCGTGCCTGAAAGCATGGGCTTGCAGGAACAATACGACGACGCGATGTTCGATTTCAGCCGGGGCGATTTCGACGGCGCGGTTGCGAAGCTGAAAAACGTCCTGGCCGACGACGAAAATAATTTTGACGCGCGGCTTGCGCTCGGAATGGCATTTTATCGAAAAGGCGATTTTGCGGCGGCGATTGCCGAAGGCCACAAGGTCGAGAAACTTCGCCCCAGGGAGCAGCTTGTCCACACGAACCTCTCGCTGTTCTACATGAAATCCGGCGACAAAGCGACCGCAGAAAAACATGGTTTGCAGGCAAAAATCGAATCGTGGCGCGAAGACGCGGCGCAGACGAAACCGCCCGTCGCAAAAGCCGGGAGCGAAACTGAACTGACAATTTCCAAACCAGCGCCGCAGCCGATGAAATTTCCGAGCCAGCCGTGGAAGAAGACAAAAGCTGATGGTTGAATGTGAAAAGCTGATAGATTATACAAATGAAATCCTCCTACGAAATCGCAATGGAACGGCTCAACAAAACTGCGCCGACGGTCAAATTATCCGACGTGCAGAAAAAACAGCTCGCCGAACTGGATTCCAAATTCGCCGCAAAAATCGCCGGACGCGAAATCGCGTTGCAGGGTGAAATCGCAAAATCATCCGCGGCGGGTGATTTTGAAAAGGTGGAGGCGTTGCAAAAACAACTGGCCGTCGAGCGAAAAAAACTTCAGGCTGAATTGGAGGAGAAAAAGGAATCCGTGCGGCGCAAACCGTGATCTGGCGGCATCGGTGGAATCGGCCCGCCGCAAATCAAAACATTGCAAGTCATTGCTCCGGTCGGATTTTCCCCATTGCCAAGAAAATTCCGTGCAGCAATGCGTGCGGATTGGGCGGACAGCCGGGAATGAAAACATCCACGGGAATCACGGCATCCACGGCGCCGCGCGCCGCGTAGTTCACGCCGAAAATTCCGCCGCTGCAACCGCATGCGCCGACAGCGACGACGAGGCGCGGGCCAGGCGCGGCATCGCAGGTTTTTTTCAACGCCAGTTCCATGTTGCGCGTCACCGGGCCGGTCACCAGAAACCCAAGCCCACACGCCGGCTTCCGGAATGGCGAACAGAAAATCAGCCGCGCGAGCCGGTTGATAATTTCCACAGCGCCTCGCCTTCGCAGGCGGCGTATTTTTCGATGAGCCTGTCATAGACATGCGCGGCTTTTTTATCGGGACGGATTTCGCTGTCCGGAACCGGCCTGGTGAAGCCGGCGACGAGTTTTTCCCATTTCGGATTTTTGCCGTCGGCGACGAGCCAGCCGTGCGCGGCCTGCAACGCCGCGCCGAGCGCCGCGCTTTTGGAAACTTCAATCCGCAGCACCCGGCAGTTCATCACGTCGGCCATGACTTGCAGCAGCGCCAGGTCGTTCGACGCGCCGCCCGTCGCCAGAATTTTCTCCGGCGACACGTTCATCCACTGCGAATGCAGGCGCATGGACATCATTTGCGCCTCGAAAATCGCGCGGCAGTTCGCGGCGGCATTTTTTTCGTCAAGGTCAAAACGGTGGATGCCCGGCTGGTTGACGCGCGGGACGATTTCCGGCTCGAACCACGGCAATAAAATTCCGCCGTCGTTTCCGGGTTTGGTCGAGGCGACCCGTCTCCCAAATTCGCCCCAGTTTTTAATTCCGTAAAGCTCGCGGATTTTTTCGCGGGCGAGCGAGCCGTTCTTGAAACAGATGAGCGTCATGTAATTGCCGGCCGGCGAACCGAAGACATGGCCTTCGCCGTTTTCGTCGGTCAGGCATTTTTCCATCGTGCCGAAAAACGTGTCGCTCGTGCCGAGGCTGATGGCGATATGACCCGGTTTGACGAGGCCGAGGCCGATGACGCTTGCCGGATTGTCGCCGGTCCAGACCATGGCGAGAGCTTCTGGATTAAGGCCGTATTTATTGACAAAATATGCGCTGACCGGGCCGATGCCCTGTCCCGAGGCGGCGAGCGGCGGCAGTTTCATTTTCAAGCCGGGAGCGGTCGCCTTGAGCGCGTCCGTGTCCCAGACTTTCCGGCGGATGTCCATCAGGTTCATGCCCGCGCCGTCGCCAAAGTCAATCGGCGCGATTTTTCCGGCGAGGAGCGACGCCATGAACGAGCTGACCAGCGCGATGCCGGAGGTTTTCGCGTAGGCGTCGGGTTCGGTTTTGAAAAATTTCCTGATTTGCGGCCCGGTGAACCGCTCAAACGCATCCGAGCCGGTGCGCGACGCGGTGTATTTGACGCCGCCGAGTTTTTTGCGGATCTCGGCGCATTCTTTCGCGGTCGAGGAATCCATCCAGATCGGCGAGGTCTTGCGCGCGAAAACGCCGCGCAGATTTTCGACGAGGGATTTGGTTGCATCCAGATTTTCCAGCGCGGCGGAAATCCGCTCGTTGAAATAAACCGAACCATGCTGCTGGCCGCTGCCGCTGACGGCGAGAATTTCGCCGAGCGCGACGCCGTCTCTTTTCAATTCGGCAAAAATCAAGTCGAGCGCCTCCGCCCACATCAGCGGCGGGCTGTGTTTGACGAGCGGGTCGCGGCCGGGCAGCACGCCGTTCCGGGTTTTGTAGTGCGGCAGCGCGCGGTCGAAGTTCAGCGATTTTTCGCAGACGACCTTGCACGAGTCTAGGTCAATGACGACCGCGCTCAAGCTTTGCGTGCTGGAATCGAGTCCGAGAAACAACTTTGCCATGCGGACGAGTATAAGTGAGATTCCGCGTTTTAGAAGAACGGAATGGTGAATTATTTGGCTGGCAGGCAGCCGGCCAAATGCTACAAGCCGCTCAACTTATTTTTAAGTCGGGAAGTCTGGTTGGATTGGACGGGATGCATCTTGAGATAATTTCTGACAAATTGGTTTCCCATGCCCGCGCAGGAATAGGTCACGCCGTCCCAGCGGATGGCCTTTTCGATTTCCCGCGCCGTGGTCAGTCCTTCTTGTT
>DATCDZ010000032.1:0-20041 GCA_036510395.1 Verrucomicrobiia bacterium | reverse complement strand
GACCGGGTCATCGGCTCGCTCGCGAAATACAACATCACTTACAAGGACGGGGAAGCGACGGAATCACTCGTGAAAAAACTCGCGCAGTTCTACGCCGACCGCACGTTGACCAAAGCGCCCATCACGCCGGCGGACCAGGCGGAGGCGTATTTCCTGCTTGTTTCACAGCGTTTGTCCAAGACGACTGGCCAAATCATCACGGTGGACGGCGGCTTGCAGGAGGCGTTCCTGCGATGATATACCGGGAAAATACCATTTGATTGTATATGAAAATCCGCAAAGAAAAACTCGAATTAGTGATCAAACTTTCGCACGAACTGGCGAATCCGCTGCAACCGCTTGCTATTCTGGGTGAAGGCAACACTTCCGCCCGGTTGACCGACAATACTTTTTTGGTCAAGGCCAGTGGCAGTTGCCTTGGTTCACTGCGCAAGGAGGATGTGGTTGAATGCAGGTCTGATTTGTTGCTCCCCATGCTGGATGAAACCGGACTTTCTGATGCCGAGGTGGACAGCCGGTTACTGAAGTCAAGGATGGATGCGAGTGCAAAAAAACCGTCGGTGGAGGCCTTGTTTCATGCGTGGTTATTGACCTTGCCGGAAATCCTCTATGCCGGCCACACCCATGCCCCGGCGGTGAACGCGATTCTCTGTTCGCGACGAGCCCGTGAGTTTGCCTCCAAACGGATTTTCCCGGACGAGATTGTCTGCTGTGACGTGGCTTCGGTATTTGTGCCTTACACTGATCCCGGCTTGCGGCTCGCGCAGGAGATTCGCAAACGCACTGAAGCGTTCATCCGCAAATATCAACGCCCGCCACGGGTGGTGTTGCTGGAAAACCACGGGCTTATCACGTTGGGCAAAACCGCCGCAGCCGTGCTGGCCGCGATGTTGATGGCGGAAAAAACGGCGAAAGTCTGGATTGGCGCGGCGGCGCTCGGCGGGCCGAAATTCATGACGCCCGGACAGGTCGAGCGCATTTCGGGACGGCCGGACGAGGCGCTTCGCCGGAAAATGTTGAAGCTATAACCGAGACCATTCAAAAAATCCTGCGATGAAAAAACCGAACGCGGTGAAGTCCTTCGCCCTGGCCAAAGAACGCTATGTCAAAATCGCTTCATCGCCACGACGATCTACGGCGTGGTCTGCTGGAAAAATCCGCCAAAGCGGCCTGATTGCGTCTTGTTTGTAGGCGACGAGGTAACGAGTCGCTGGGCAAGCACTCCTTAAGTCATGCCCTTAACAATTCAATTAATTCCGTAGCCGCGAACGTCAGTTCGCGCCATATCATTCTCCCATTATTCAAATTGCGCCGACTGACGTCGGCTGCTGCATATTTTTTGAGAAGTCCCTGCTGCCAAATCAGGATGCTGCCAACCGTTTTGCGGAATTGACATCGCCACCGGCTGTCTCTAGCTTCTTTGCGCAAAGACGCGCGCTTTGCCCCGAATTCACGTTCGGGGATTTTTATTGCTAGGCCGCAGCCGGCAAAAAAGATTCGATTCAGCGACTTATTTTATGGCAAACACAATTCTGGTCGGCGCCCAGTGGGGCGACGAAGGCAAAGGCAAAATCATCGACGTGCTGACGGAGAACGCGGACATCGTCGTCCGTTACGCCGGCGGCAACAACGCCGGTCACACCGTTTTCATCGGCAAACAAAAATATGTCCTGCATCTGGTGCCCTCGGGCATCCTGCGCAAAAGCAAATTATGCGTCATTGGCAACGGCGTGGTAATTGACCCCGTTGGTCTCGTTGATGAAATCAAAGGTCTCCGCCAGCTCGGCGTCAAAGTGGGAGAGAACCTCGTCGTCAGCGAAACCGCCCATGTCGTCCTGCCCTATCACCGCGAACTGGACGCCCAGCGCGAAGTGCTCAAAGGCAAAAACAAAATCGGCACCACCAAACGCGGCATCGGCCCGGCTTACGGGGACAAGGCCGCCCGCGTCGGTTTGCGGATGATTGATCTCGTGAACCCGAAACGGTTCGAGGCAAAACTGCGTCAACGCATCAAGGAAAACAACGAGGTGTTGCATGCGCTGGGCGCCAAACCACTTTCCTTCAAGCAGGTGCTCAAAGAATACCTCGCCGCCGGAAGGTATTTGAAGCCGTTCGTGGCCAATACCGTGGTGTTGTTGCACCAGGCGGCGCGGCGCGGCGACGATATTTTGTTTGAAGGGGCGCAAGGCACTTTCTTGGACATTGATCACGGCACTTATCCGTATGTCACCTCATCAAATACCACGGCCGGCGGCGCATCCACCGGTTCCGGCGTGGCGCCGAACAAGATGGATGATGTTGTGGGGGTGATGAAGGCTTATACGACGCGGGTGGGGGAGGGGCCGTTGCCGACGGAGAACGCGGAGATTGCCGACCTGTTGCATGGGATGGGCCGCGAATTTGGCGCGACGACTGGCCGGGCCCGCCGCTGCGGCTGGTTTGACAGCGTGGCCACCCGCCACGCCACCATGGTCAACGGCATTGACGAACTCGCCGTCACCAACCTGGACGGTTTGGATTCGTTGGAGACCGTCAAAGTTTGTGTGGCATACCGCCATGGCAAGGCACGTTACGATTTTGTTCCCAACGATGCACAGGTGCTCGCGGAATGCGAACCGGTCTATGTGGAATTTGAAGGCTGGCGCACGCCGACCGACAAGGTGCGCACATGGAAACAACTGCCGCCAAAGGCCCGCGCGTATTTGAAGGCGATCGCGGAGTTGACCGGTGCAAAACTGGCCATCGCCTCCGTCGGACCGAGCCGCGACCAGACGATTTTCGTTTGACGCAAAGGCTGGCCGCAAATTGCGCAGAGCCATCGTCACTGATTTCATTGGTTCACGCGGACTAAATCCGTGCGTCACAGATTGATTTTTTCAAAAAGCCTTCGCATGCCTTATGTAACGATTTGGTCGAGACTTCCGTCATCGTCGAAAGTCTCTTCTTAACCATGAGTGACTATCAAACAAAAGATTTACTAAATTACGAGGCTATTTTTTTGCCAGAGCGCTGGTCACAGCCTGCTCCAAAGCTTCGCCGCGCAAATCTTTGCCGATGATTTTGCCGTCGCCATCAAGCAGGAAAGTGGCGGGAATGCTTTCGATGCCGTATTTGACGGCTAGTTTATTACCCCAACCCTGTCCGTCGAAGAATTGCTGCCAGGTCATGCCCTTGGATTTGATGAATTCGGCGAGCCTCGTCTGATCCTCATCCAAACTAACGCCGATGATTTCAAAACCCTGCGCGTGGTGTTTCTGATAGGTGGCAATCACATTCGGCAGTTCGCCCACGCAAGGCCCGCACCATGTCGCCCAGAAATCAATCATGACAATCTTGCCTTTGTAATTGGCGACGGACAGCGGCTTGCCGTCCAGGTCCTTTTCATTGAAGTCTGGAAATTTTGTTCCGACTGCGAGCGCGTCTTGTATTTTTTTTGCCGCCGCCCCTGCTGTTTCCTGCTTGACCAGCGTGGTGACGAATGGAGCGTCTTTGAAGTCAGTCTTGAGTTGTGCCATGAGTGCATCGGCTTTTGCCTCGTCATGGAAAATCTGAACATACAGCAACGCTTTCATGTATAAAATATGCGCCACGGCGTCGGTCTGTTCGCCCTTGTGCTCGGCCAGCAGGAGGTCGAATTGCTTCAGGTCGTCGGCAAGATCGCTTTCGGTGTTTTTGCCGGCGGCCAGGTCGGATTTGACTTTCACGATCAATGCCTTGAGTTCCGTCGTCGCGTCGGCTGTGAACCCGCGCTGAACCGACATCAAAAGCACCATGATGCCGAGGATGATTGCCAGTTTATTTTTCATGTTTGGGAATTGCGATTGGCTTCGGACAACATTCTGCCACGGTTCGCCGCGAGTCAAATCAATATGCGACGGACATGATGCAACAAGAAAAGCCGCCCGGATTGGTCATCGTAATTTTAATTTGGTTTTGTTCGTGACGACATTGGTTCAATCTGCCTAATTGGTGCAAACCCACAACCGATGCAACTGGCATGAAAACAGGCGATTTGCCAAAACGCTTTTAGCGCAATGAAAACTTCACACGCCAAAGCACTCCAGTCGTTCGCGCGTGATCTGCAATGGCTGCTGGCGTTGCGGCTCGGCGTGCAACTGGCGACGCTGTGGTTGTTCGTCTGGGGCGTCATCATCCTCGCGTTGAGAATTTTCGGGACGCAAAATACTTTCTGGCCCGCGCTCGGTTTGTTTGGCGTTGCGCCGCTGGCTGTGCTGGCGGCGTGGCGCGCAAAAAAACAGCGCGGCTCCTTCACAAAAATCCGTGCGAGTTACGACCGCTTGAACGCTTGCGGCGGCATCGTCATGTCCGGGGAAACGGCGGACATGGGCGCGTGGCTGGCGCAATTGCCGGAGGCCGCCGCGCCAAAATTCCGCTGGCGCAGCGGGCGCGCGATGCTGCTGCTGTGCGTGTCGGCGGTCTTTGCGGCGACGATGTTGCTGCTGCCGGAGCGGCTGACGAAATTTTCCATTCATCATCCGCTGGAAATCGGGCAGATTGTCAGCCAGTTGCAGGCGGAAGTGAAGACGCTGGCGCAGGAAAAAATTTTGCCCGGCAAAAAGGCGGACGATTTGCAGAGACAGTTGTCGCAATTGCAAAAAGATTCCTTCGGCTACGACCCGGACAAAACCTGGGAGGCGCTCGACCACATCAAGCAATCGAATTCTGAAGAGGCGAAACAGGCGGCGGAAGAAGCGCTGGCCAAGACGGAATCGCTGGCGGAAGCCGAAACTTTGGCGAAGGCGATGCAGCAGGCGGCGGATTCCGGCATGAACGAAGCGACGGCTTCGCAGGCGGCGCAGGATATGGCCTCGATGCTGAACGCGGCAAAATTGGAGGATGGAATTTTGAACGGCCAGGTTCCGCCGGAACTTCTGGCCGGCCTCAACGGTCTGGACAAGGAGCAGATGCAAAAATTGTTGCAGGCGCTGGAATTGAATAAAAATTCCCTCGGCCTGACGGTCAGCAACCTGGCGAATTTGAAAATGATTGACCCGGCGATGCTGGCGAAACTGCAAAATGCGGGACAAGGTTACAATCCCGGCGCGCTCGCGGATTATTTGTCCACCTGCACGAACAGCAGTGACGATTTGATTCTTTCGTGGCTGGATCATCCCGGCAAAGGCGGTCCCGGCGGCGGCGGGCCGGGCGCGGACATGACTTGGAACGACGGCGCGTCGGAAAAGGATTTGAAATTTCAGGCGCACGCGTTGTCGCCGTCCTCTCATCTTGACGACGCGCAACTCGTCGGCGTCAGCAAGGCCGCGCCGGAACTCGCGAAGGAAGATGCCTCTGCGCAGCACGGCGCGCTGGACAATGCAACGGCCAGCGGCGGCTCGGCGCACGCGCAAATTATTTTGCCGGAACAACGGCAGGCGGTTCAGAATTTTTTCAAAAGGGACAATTAAAATTATGCCTGACACGATTCTAAAACCGGAAGAATTGCAGCCCGCCGCCGAGCTGGCGCGCAAAACCCTGGAGCAGCTCGACCGCATTTTGCTCGGACGCAAGGAACTTCACCGCCTCGTGCTCGTCGGCATTTTGTCGCGCGGCCACGTTTTGCTCGAAGGTCTGCCCGGCCTCGGCAAGACCGCGCTCGTCAAAACCATCGGCCAGATTTTGAAATTGGATTTCAAACGCATCCAGTTCACGCCCGACCTGATGCCTGGCGACGTCCTGGGCACGCATATTTTGCAGGAAACGGCTTCTGGAAAACGCGAATTGGTTTTTCAACCCGGCCCGGTGTTCACGAACATTTTGCTCGCGGATGAAATCAACCGCGCCTCGCCGAAAACTCAATCGGCCATGCTCGAAACGATGCAGGAAAATTGCGTGACATTGCTCGGCAACACGCGCGCGCTGCCACAACCGTTTTTTGTGCTCGCCAGTCAAAATCCGATTGAACTCGAAGGAACTTATCCGCTGCCCGAAGCGCAACTGGATCGTTTTCTGTTCCGCGTGATGTTTGAAAATGTGGACGCGGACGTCCTCGACCAGATCATTTCCGAGCGTCGCCGCGGCGAACTTCCCGCGCCGACCTGGCAGATGGAGCGCGCCGATTTGGAAACGCTTTTTCAAACGATGGGAAAAATTTATCTGCCGCATCCGGTTTCGCGTTACATCGCGCGGTTGGTTTCGGCGACGCATCCCGGCGGCGAGGAAGCGACAGAACCCGTGAACAAATACGTCAGCTATGGCGCGTCACCTCGCGCGGCAATTGCGATTGCCGAGGCCGCGCGCGGCAATGCGCTCGTCGCCGGACGGCCGAGCGTCGGATTTGAAGATGTGAAAATCGTCGCGCAGCCGGTTTTGAATCACCGGCTGATTTTGAATTATCAGGCGCGCTTCGACCGCATGACGCCGTCGAAGCTCGTCGCGGAACTCCTCGGCCAGCTTGACGAGACGGGATTGAATTTGCCGAAAGACGTGGAACTGGCAAAAGCTTGAGGCGAATTAAAAATGCAAAATGCAAAATTAAAAAACGGGAAGATGTTTTCGCGCGTGGCGAGAATTTTTCTAGTTTTTAATTTTGCATTTTTAATTTCCTTCTGCCGCGCCGACGATTTTGGCGACGTTTCCGTTGACGCAAATGCGATTTACACGGGCAACACATTTCACGGCTACGCCGAAATGCGCGTGAATGTGCAAAATCGTTCGCACGGCAAAACACATGTAGTGACGCTGGTTTATCCGAACAACGCCTACGGCAATTACGGCAATAACATCAGCCGGCTCTCGCGCACGGTGACGATTGCGCCGGAATCAAGCCAGGTCGTGTCGCTGCTGCAACCGCCGTTGCCGGCACAGGGCGACGGCTCAATCCGCGTGGAGGTGGATTACCGGCACGAGGGCGAAGTCCGCGCGCCGAACGCGAACGATCATTGCAATTATTATTCGCGCGGCGGCGGGCAGTCGGCGACGGTGTTCATCAGCCGCAGTTTGGATTTTGACGCGGTCGAACATTTGTTCAATGCAAACCACGGTGCGTTCACGGCGGCGATGGCAGTTGGCGGGCCGGATGCCTCCCGTCGCGGATACGACACGCAAACGTGGATGCCCGACACGCGCCGTTCCGGGACGACAAACTGGCTGGAGCTCGATTACGCCGCGCCGCAAATCGCGGATAAAATCCACGTTCACCAGAGTTTATATTCGGCGTCGTCCGGCGTTGTCATCGTCACGGGCATTTCCGGCACAAATCTCGCGCGCATTCCGATGTCATCCGGCGTCCGCATCTCATCCGGCGCGGGCGGCTTGAGCGTGACGGAATATTCATTTTCAGCGACGAGCGAACCGGTGAAAACCGTGCGATTGGATTTTGGAAAAGCGCCGCCTTACAACATCGCCGTTGATGCGGTGGAAATTTCCGGGCCGACGGGCAGCGCTTATGCTTCCGACGCCCGCGCCAGCAGCGACAATAGCGCATCCGCCGGTCGTTATGCGCCGGGCAGCGCGAGCGCGGATTCCATTCAAAGTTTGCGTGCCGAGTCGCCGGTCTCCGGGTGGAGCGAAAATTGGCTGGCCTATTCGCCGTTCGACACTGTCGTTCTCAACGCGGCGGATTTGAATTCAATGTCGCCGGCGGTGCTGGGCGCGATTGGAGATTACCTGTCGGCGGGCGGAAATGTCGTGCTGTCCGGCCAGGCCGCTTTGCCGGCGGCGTGGCATTCCTCACAGAAAAAAAATATGCGGGACGGCGCTGAATACGATGTCGGCTTCGGCCGCTGTTTTGCCTTCAATTCGGAAAATCTTGGGATGCTTGATCCGCAATCCGCCCAAACCTTGCGCGACACGGTGCGCGAAGCCGCGCGTTACTGGCAGAGCTTGCCGGACAACAGCGGTGCGGCCAACGCGGCGTTGCCCATCGTCAACAGCTTGAAAATTCCCGTGCGCGGCATCGTCATCATCATGCTGGCGTTTGTCATCATCATCGGGCCGGTCAACATCATTTATCTCAACCGCCGCAAACGCCGGACGTGGATGTTGTGGACGATCCCGGCGATTTCATTCGCCACAACGCTGTTCGTGTTCGCTTACAGTTTATTGCGCGAAGGCATCACGCCCGACACGCGCATCGCCGGATTGACGGTGATTGACCAGACCAGCCATCGCGCTGCGACAATCGGCGGCACGGCGTTTTATTGCCCGCTCACGCCGGGCGGCGGATTGCATTTTGATTTCGGGACGGAAGCCACGCCGCTGGTCCAGATCGGCTATAATTCCGGCACGTCGCGCGAAGTGGACTGGACACAGTCGCAGCATTTCACGCGCGGCTGGGTTTCCGCGCGCGTGCCGGAGTTTTTTCATCTGCGAAAATCCGAGACGCGCCGCGAACGCATCCAAGTCATAAATGAAAACGGAAAAATGCAAATCGTCAATGGGTTGGGCGCGCAAATCAAATCGCTCTGGGTCGCGGACGCGGACATGAATTTTTACGAAGCCAGCAATGTCGCCGCCGGGCAAAAAGCCGGGCTTATTTTATCGAAACAATCTCGAATTTCTGAAAAATCCGGAGCGCAGGGATTGAACCATGACTTCGGCTTTGCCATCGTTCGCGCTGACGAGTTGAACGACAGTGCTGGAAAATATCTTTTGCCGGACACCTACATCGCCGTGCTGGACGGAAATCCGTTCATCGAGAACGCGCTCGGTTCCGCCTCCAGCCCGAAACGCACAAAAAGTTCCGCCGTCGTTTTCGGAATCCTTGATCCAGCCGACATCCAATGAAAGTCCAGGTAAAAAATTTGCGGAAGGAATTCGGCAAGACCGTGGCCGTGGACAACATTTCGTTCTCGTTCGATTCCGGCAACATCTTCGGCTTCATCGGCCCGAACGGCGCGGGAAAAACGACGACCATGCGGATCATTTCCACGATTGAAGAACCGACTTCCGGCGATGTTTTGCTGAACGGAATTTCCGTTTGCGAAGAACCGGAACTCGCGCGCCATGCCGTCGGTTATGTGCCGGATACTTTGCCTGCGCACGCGGACATCACCGTCCATGAATATCTGGATTTTTACGCGCGCGCCTACGGATTGCGCGGAAAAAAGCGGACGCAGGCGATTGAAGCGATCGAGGAATTTACGAACGTCACCGGCATCCGCGAGAAACATCTCAAGGCGCTCTCGAAAGGAATGAAACAGCGCGTCAGCCTCGGACGTGCGCTTGTTTATGACCCGGACGTTCTGGTTTTGGACGAACCCGCCGCCGGCCTCGACCCGCGCGCACGTGTGGAATTACGCGAACTGCTGATGCTCCTTGCCGCGCAAAAAAAAGCGATTCTCATCAGTTCGCACATCCTCACCGAGCTGACGGAAATTTGCAATGGCGTCGTCATCATCGAGCGCGGAAAAATTCTGGAGACCGGCACGATTGAAGACGTGCTGAAAAAAAGCGCGCCGCGCCGCACGGTGGCGGTCCGCCTCCTTGATGCGCAGAACGCGCAGTTGCTCAAGGAGCTTTTGCAAACTCCTTTCGTCGAAAATGCGCGCGACGTGGCGAACGAAATCCATTTTGACCTGAACGGCGACGAGTCCGCCGCGTGCGAAATCCTCGGCGGATTGATCGCAAAAAAATTCAAGGTCATCGAATTCCGCCAGACCAAGGCCAATCTCGAAGATATTTTTATGAACGTCACGAAAGAAGGCGTGCAATGAATTTACGATTTATGACCGCTGCTTTCACCAAATTAAAATCGCATTTCATCAACTGGCGCGAATGGGAGTTGAATCCCATCGTCATCAAGGAACTGCGGCAGGCCGTGCGCAGTTGGGCGGTCACCGGGATGCTGCTGCTGTTTTTGATCGTGCTGTTCATCACGTCGCTCGGATTTCTCGTCACGCAAAGCTTTGAAGTGAACGAGAACATGCAGCTCGGCGGCACGATGTTTTCGTCTTTCGTGGTCATCCTCGCGGGCGCGAGCATTTTCTTCATTCCGCTTTACGTCGGCGTCCGCGTCGCGGCGGAACGGCAGGAGAACAATCCCGACCTGCTTTACGTCAGCACGCTGTCGCCCGCGCGCATCATCCGTGGAAAATTTCTCTGCGGCGCCTACATGGCGCTGCTGTTTTTCAGCGCGTGCATGCCGTTCATGGCGTTCACGAACCTACTGCGCGGCGTGGATTTGCCGACCGTGTTTTTCATTTTGTCCTTCCTGTTCCTCGTCGTGTGCGCGACGAATCAAATTGCGATTTTATTTGCGTGCATACCGGCAAGCCGGCCTTTCAAAGTCCTGTTTGCCTTGGCCGGTTTTTTTGCGTCTTTTTGGGTCGTCATCCCGCTCGTAACGGATTCCTTTGAATTTATGCACTCCGGTGTAGGCACAATGATGGCAGACCGCGATTTTTGGATTGGCGTGCTTACCGCCGTCGTCATTGGCCTGGCCGCGACGGGCCTTTTCTTTGTCCTGTCCGTCGCGTTGATTTCGCCGCCGTCGGCCAACCGCGCGCGGCCAGTGCGGATTTATCTCACCGTCATCTGGCTGCTCGGCGGCCTGTTGAGTTTGGGCTGGGTCTGGCGGATGAAGGAAGCGCAGTTCATTCTGCCGTGGGAAATCATGACATTTGTGCTGATGATGTTCGCGCTGCTCGCGACCATCAGCAATTCCGACCAGTTGAGCCTGCGCGTGCGGCGGACCATTCCGCAGTCAAGATTGAAACGCCTTGTCGCCTTCATTTTTTTCAACGGCGCGGCGGGCGGCCTCGTCTGGGCGGCGATGATCCTCGTTGCGACATTTCTTTTGGCCGGGCAAATCACGCTGGCGTTTCCAAAGAGCATCACCGTTTCCGGCGAAAGCGGACAGTGGTTCGCCACCACCATGGCTTATGCGTTTGCCTATGCGCTGATGGCGCTGTTCATTCACCGGAAATTTTTATCCAGGCATCCGCCAAAACTCACCGGGCTGATTGCGGTCTTGCTGGCGGCCGCGTGGGCGATTGCGCCGAGCATCGTGCTGTTTTTTCTCAATCAGCTTTCGTGGAAATCCGTCGAGGGGCTGCAACTGGGCAACGTCTTCAACGTCGCTTCCCTCCGCGATGTCAACCAGCGCATTTACCATCTGTATTTTGCTTTTGGCTGGCTGCAGGTGATGATTGTAATCAACGCAAAATGGTTTGTGCGGCAGGTTAAAAACTTTCAGCCGCTTGACCGCCTCGCGCAGGACAATCCTCCACCCATGCTGAAATGATTTTCCAATATGGACACCGCCATCCGACAATCCCTCCGCGACGGCGAAAAACTCGGCCTCCGTTATGCGCTGCAAATTCCGCAGGTCGCCGCCAGCGGCTGGACCGGCACGCGCTCCGGTCGCCGCGCGGGCAGTTCGATTGATTTTCAGGACTACCGCGAATACCAACCCGGCGACGACTTGCGTTTCATTGACTGGGGAATTTACGCGCGCACCGACCGCCTGACCGTGAAATTGTTCCGCGAAGAAGTCATTCCGCACCTCGATTTAATTTTGGACGGCTCGCGTTCAATGAACTTGGAAAATTCCGCCAAGGCAAATGCCGTCGCCCAGATCGCCGCGCTGCTCGCCACTTCCGCCGCCAACGCGCAATGCACGCAGGCCGTCTGGCTTTCCGGCGAAGGTTTTCAACGCCTGCCCAACGACGCGCTCTCGCCGTCCGCGTGGGACAAACTGGAATTGGAAAGCAAACGCACGCCGGAACAATCGTTTGAAATTCTGCCGCCAAAATTCCGACGGCTTGGCGTCCGCGTCTTCGTCAGCGATTTGCTCTGGCCGGGAAATCCGATTTCCATTTTGCGCCGTTTGCGCGACGGCGCGGCGGCGCTGTTCGTCGTTCAATTGCTCGCGCGCGACGATGCAACTCCGCCGGAACACGGAAATTTGCGCGTCGTGGATTGCGAGACCGGCGACGAAAGCGAAATCTACATTGATTCCAGCATCGCCAGACAATACGCCGAAAACCTTGCGCAATTGCAGCAATCGTGGAGCGACGCCTGCCGCCAGTGCGGCGCGCACATGACCACTTTGATTGCCGAGAATTTGGAAAATTCTTTGAGTGAATTGGAAGCGATTCAGCTTCTGGCACCGGCATGAAATTGAGAATTGTCCATAACGCAGGACAGGCTTCCAGCCTGTCAAGCGAGCGCAATAGCGGGTGGCGGCTCAATTTCAAAACTGGCGGGGCGAGCGTCCTCGCGAGCCGACGTGAGCCAAACCGTTATCGCGGTTCGCGAGGACGCTCGCCCCACCAAAGTGAGCCACTGCCCAATAGCGCGAGCATTAAACAATTTTTTGACATCATTGATTTCGCCAGGTTGGGCAGGCTGGAAGCCTGCCCTGCTTTATGATTCCGTTCCTAACTTATCCGCTCGCGCTGATTGCGATGGCCGCTTTGCCGGCGCTCGCGGCGATTTACATTTTGCGGAACCGCTTTCGCCGCAAACAGGTTTCCAGCCTTTTGCTCTGGCGCTTTCATGTTCAGTCCAAATCCGGCGGCGCAAAAGTCCATCGCCTGCAATTGCCGCTGCTGTTCTTTCTTGAACTGCTCACGCTGCTTCTGCTCGTCACCGCCGCCACCGGGCCGCAATGGAAACTGCCGCAGTCAACGCGTCCGCTCATCGTTGTTTTGGACGATTCGTTTTCCATGCGCGCCGTGAGCGACGGCGTTTCCGCGCAGGCCCGCGCCCGGAATTTTCTCGAAAAACTTTTCCGCCAGCCGCCGCCGTCCACGCGGTTGATCCTCGCCGGAACGGAATCGCGCCCGCTTGGCCCGGTTGCAAAAAACTGGCGCGAAGTGGACGAATCGCTGTCGCAGTGGAAATGCTCGTCGCCGGACGCGGCGATTGATTCCGCCATCACGCTCGCCGCCGAGCTTGGCAAACAGCAGGCGAACATCCTCGTTCTCACCGACCACAAACCCGCAGACGAAAATTTTTCCAATCAACGCCTCGAATGGCATGCGTTCGGCGCGCCGGTTGACAATTTTGCTTTTGTCAACGCGTCGCGAACCGCGTTCGGCGACCAGGATCGCTGTCTTTTAGAAATCGCAAATTTTTCCGGCAATGACCGAGCGACGACACTTCTCGTAACGGGATCGGACAATGGACGCAGGACAGGCGTCGCGCCTGTTTCTGAAATTCCAGGAAAAAACGAGACAGGCGCGACGCCTGTCCTACGCAAAGTAATTTCGCTCGGCGCGCATGAAAGCCAGCGGCTCGTTTTCAACATTCCGTCGAGCGCGCCGTTGCTCCGCGCAACGCTCGATTCTGACTCACTCGCCGAAGACAACGAAATTCAACTGCTGCCGCCGGTTCGCAAACGTGTTCGTGTTCAAGTTGCTCTCACAAATGAAAATTTGTCCGCGCTCGCCAATCGCACGCTCGACGCCACCGGACTGCGCGCTGCGATTTCCGAAAATCCCGAATTGGTCATTCACGAAAATAATTCGAGCGTCGGCAGCAATGCGTGGAATTTGGTTTGGTCAATTGCGTCGGCCACAAATGCGTTCACCGGCCCGTTCATCGTGGACGGTTCGCATCCGCTGGCGAACGGAATTGCGCTCGAAGGTGTCGTTTGGGCGGCGGCGGAAAAAACAAATTCGCCGGGCGACATTCCGGTGATTCTCGCCGGAAATGTTCCGCTGCTTTCCACGCGCGAGGATGTTTTTGGCCGCCGTCATCTCACGTTGAATTTCAATCCCGGACTTTCCACGCTGCAAAACACGCCCGGCTGGCCGATTTTATTTTGGAACATTTTATCGTGGCGTATTTCCGAAATGCCCGGCTTGAAAGAAAGCAACACGCGGCTCGGCGCTGAAGTGAATCTGAAAACGACCGGTGAACCTGTGACCGTAGTTCAACCGGATGGAGCAAAAACATTTTTTCCGAAAACCGGCGGCGAACTCTCGCTCGAAACGCCGATGCCGGGAATTTATTCCGTTGTCGTAGGACAGGCGTCGCGCCTGTCTCAAGAATCCTTTTCCCGCTCAAGCAGAACCAATAAATTGGAGACAGGCGCGACGCCTGTCCTACAATTTTCCGTGAACGCGCTTGCCGCCGACGAGTCCGATTTGTCGGCGTGCGCGGGCGGACAGTGGGGAAAATGGAGCGAGGACACCGAGCGTCGGCTTGAAGAAACTTCCGCCGTTTGGATTTTCGGCCTGCTCGCGCTGGCGTTGCTGACCGCTCATCTGTATCTGGTCGCAACTGGAAAGGGCGCGAAATGAAATTCCAAGCACCAACATCCAACATCCAGAGAAGCACCAAGCTCCAAACAACGGCGCACGTCCGTGTTTGTAATTTGATGTTTGAAGTTTCTCTGGAACTTGGAGCTTGGAATTTGGAGCTTTTCAAATGTTAACTTTGTTTCAACCCATCTGGCTCTTGCTGCTGATTCCCTTAGCGGCGGCATGGTTCGCGTGGCCGCTGCCGAATCGCGGGCTGAAAATTTTGCGCGCGATGGTTTTTGTCATCATCCTGCTGGCCTTGGCGCAATTGGCAATAAAACTTCCCGACCGCGCCGGAACGGTGATTGTCGTTGCCGACCGCAGCGAATCCATGCCGCAAAATTCCGACGCGTCGGAAAAGGAAATCATCGGGCTGCTCCACAAATCCATGGGGCCGCGCGACCAGCTTGGCGTGGTCGCATTTGGCCGGCAGGCGGTTGTCGAGCAGTCGCCGCAACGTGTGGAATTCGGCGGGTTCACGGCGCAGGTTGGCGCGGATCATTCTGATTTGAACAGCGCCATCGAATCCGCGCTGGCGCTGATTCCGCCGGACGGCGGCGGGCGCATTCTAGTTTTGTCCGACGGCAAATGGACGGGCAAAGACCCTGCGGCAGCCGCCGCGCGCGCCGCCGGTCGCGGCGTGTCGGTGGATTATCGTTTGCTCGCGCGCCCGCAAATCAATGATCTGGCGATTCAAAGTTTTCTCACGCCGCAATCCGTTTTGCCCGGACAGGCGTTTGTCTTGAGCGCGTGGGTTCAATCGCCGGTTGCACAGGAAATTCAATATCAGCTTAAGCGCGGCGATGAAATTATTTCGTCCGGCGGCAAACAGGTTTCTATCGGCCTGACGCGGCTGATGTTCCGCGACCGCGCGGAAACGGCGGGCGTGAACGAATACACGGCCACGATTCAAGGCGCGACGAACGACCCGGTTCCCGAAAATAATTCCGCTCGCGCGCTCGTCGGGGTGGAAGGTTCGCGGCCAATTTTAATTGTTTCATCAGCCGGAGAAAATTCCGGTCTCGTCAAATTATTGCGTGGCGGCGGCGTTGAAGTTGTCGGCAAAACTCCGGCGCAATGCAATTGGTCGCTGGAGGAGCTGTCTCAATTTTCGGCGGTGATCATTGAAAATGTTCAGGCGGGGGAAATCGGAATGAGCGGCATGGAAACGCTCGCGTCATGGGTCGAAAACACGGGCAGCGGGCTGGCGATGACCGGCGGGCAAAAATCCTACGGGCCGGGCGGCTATTTCAAATCGCCGCTGGAACGCGTCATGCCGGTCTCGATGGAAATGCGGCGCGAACATCGCAAGTTGAGCGTGGCGGTCGTGGTCGCGCTGGATCGTTCCGGCAGCATGGCGATGCCGGCAGGCGGCGGGCGCGAAAAAATTGATCTCGCGGATTTGGGAACGGTTCAAGTCTTGGATTTGCTTTCGCCGATGGATGAGATCGGCGTGTTCGCCGTGGACACGACCGCGCATGAAATCGTGCCGCTAGATTCGGTCGAGCACAATCAGGCTTATCGCGGAAAAATTCTGAAAATTGATTCGGAAGGCGGCGGCATTTATATCTATGAAGCGCTCGTGGCGTCGGCGCGGATGATTTCCACTGCGAAGGCGCAGACGAAACATATCATTTTATTTTCCGACGCAGCGGACGCAGAGCAGTCGGATCACTACCAGGACATCGTGGCAAAACTTCGCGAAGCCGGCGTGACGGTGAGCGTCGTCGGCCTCGGCACTGATCATGACGTGGATGCAAATATGCTCAAAGACCTCGCACACCTCGGCGGCGGCGAATGTTATTTCAGCGACAACCCCGACGAGATTCCGCGCATTTTTGCGCAGGACACATTCACGATTGCGCGCAGCACGTTTGTTGATCAGCCGACGCCGTTTCAAACGACCGCCGGATATTCCTTGCTCGGCGCTCAATTAAATTTCGCGCCGCCGCAACTCGGCGGCTACAATTTGTGTTACATCCGGCCAACGGCAAATCTCGCCGCAGTTACCGACGATGAATATAAAGCGCCGGTCGTCGCGTCATGGAACGCGGGCAACGGCCGCGTGCTGTGCTATCTCGGCGAGGCGGACGGCAAATACAGCGGCGATTTCGCCAAATGGAATCAAGCCGGCGAATTTTACGCCACGCTCGCGCGCTGGGTTGCCGGCAAGCACGAGCCGCTGCCGGATGAAATGCTGCTCACGCAGGAAATCCGCGACGGCGTGTGTTTCGTGCAACTGCATCTCGATCCCGAACGCAAAGGCGAACCGTTTTCAAATCTGCCGCGCGTAAAAATGTTGCACGGACTTCCCGGCGCGGCTCCGGCGAAGGAAACGGTCGCGCTCGAATGGAAGAACGCCGACCTGCTCGAAGTTGCGATTCCGGTTGCCGGACGTGAAACGGTTTTGAACACGGTGGAAATTTCCGGCCAGCAACCCGTCGCGTTGCCGCCGGTTTGCCTGCCGTATTCACCGGAATTTGCGCCTGACCAGCCGGGACGCGGCGCTGCGGCGCTCGCGGAAATTGCGACGACGACCGGCGGAAAAGAGCGCGTGGAAATTCCAAAAATCTGGGGCGAGCTTCCCATTAAATCGCGTTACGTCGAACTTGCGCCATGGCTGCTGGTTTTGGGAACAATTTTATTTTTGTTTGAAATTTTGGAGCGGCGCACCGGATGGGTTTCGCGGTTGTTCGGACGCAAACCCGCCGTCAAAGTTGAAACGGAAGAATCCGACGTGGAAATGCCGCAAGCCGCTCCGGCACGAAAACCGGTTTTCCCATGGCTCGTCCGCAAGCCGGTGCGGACGACAACTATGCCTGCCGCCGCCAGAACAAAAACCACCGCGCCGGTTTCAGCCGCGCCTGCGGAGACAAAACCCGCGTCGGAAAAACCGGCTGGCGCGGAATCCACATTGGATGCCCTCCGCAAAGCCCGCGAACGCGCTCATCGTCGCACAGATGGAGAGCGTTAGCGGGAGGAGCATCCCCTGGGATTGATCTACTTGTTATTTCTTACTGTTATCAGTTTGCCCGTGTAATGAATGACTGCGTCGGCCTTTTCTTCCGCCGCCATGCCGGCACCTTTGCCGGGCGAGACGAAGACGACACGAAAGGTGTGTTCCTTCAACATACCGGGAAAATTGCCGGTGCGCTTGCCAATCGTCAAAGTCTGTTTTGCTTCATTCCACTCAAACGGAATCGTGGCATGGCTTCCTTTTTCGTAGTTGTAATTGTCGCCTTCATCTTCGTAGAGCGTGAACTGGCCGTCCGCACCGCGATAAACACGCAGTTCAACCGGATCGTCCGGTTTTTCCGTTGCGTATTGCATTACCGGGCCGAGCGGCACGATGGAACCGGCGCGAACGAACAGCGGCAGAATGTTGACGGGTGCGTTGGCAGTGACGGTTTTTCCGCCGGACAGAGTTTCGCCGGTCCAGAAATCCACCCAGCTCGTGCCTGCTGGAAGATAGGCTTGACGACTTGTGGCTTGCGGCGTGGTCACGGGTGAAACCAGAAACGCCGGGCCGAACATATATTCGTCGCCAATCGCGAGCGCGTTTTTGTCCGTGGGGAAATCCATCACCAGCGCGCGCATCGGGGTGTAGCCTGCGCTCGTGATTTTCCATGCGACAGAATAATTGTAGGGCAGCATCCGGTAACGCAACTGGTCGTAGGCGGTCAGATTGGTCTGCGTCTCCGGCAGCCAGTTCCAGATTTCGGTTGCCGTCCCGCTTCCGTGGATGCGGAGGATCGGACAGAACGTGCTCCATTCAAACCAGCGCGTCAGCAGTTCGTTGTAATCCGACGATTTGTATTGATCGCGCGGATGGAAGAAGCCGCCGGTGTCGGTGGTCCAATAGGGCAGGCCGGTGATGGAATAGTTCAAGCCGCCGCGAATTTGCCGGGCGAAGGTTGTCCAGTCGCCACGGATGTCGCCCGACCAGGCCGCCGCAGCGTAACGCTGCTGGCCGAGATAACTGGAGCGGGACAGGATGACCACGCGCTTGCTCTCATCCGTGCCGCGCTGGCCTTCGTAAGTGGCCTCGCTCGCAAATAGCGGATAGGAATTGCGCATGCGATTGGCCGAGCCGGTGAAAATTAGGACGCCGCTGACTGAATTGCCGTCGTCGCCCGGCTCGGTCGCGTCCTGCCACCAGGCATTCGCGCCGATGCTGAAGAACGCCTGGTCCATGTATTTCCAACGCAGGCTGCGGACGGCGGGATTGAAAACGTCCATCCATTGCGAGCGCGGAATCAAACCGTGCGGCGTGGACTGCAACGCCTTGCCGACGATGCCGCTGGGATTGGACCAAACCGAAATCATGTATTTGAAATGCTCGGCGTGTAGTTCGGCGATCATGTTTGTGGGATCGGGATAATGGCTCAAGTCCCATTCATAAGCGCCCCAGCCGTGGTTGCCCCAGTATTGCCAGTCTTGGACGATGAAATCCACGGGGATTTCTTTTGAACGAAATTCACTGGCCGCCGCCAGCATTTGCGCCTGGCTCGAATAACGTTCGCGGCATTGCCAGAAGCCATACGCCGCTTCGGGAAACAACGGCGCATCGCCCGTCGCCTGACGATAACCGGCGATAATTTCATCGGCGGTCGGGCCGTAGAAAAAATAGTAGTCAATCGCATCGCCGACCTGGGAACGAAACGTCGTCGTGTCGCCCAGCGGACGCGCGAAAATTTTCGCGTCCCTTCCGCCGCCAAGGAGAGTCACGGAACAGGTCGTGTTCGCCGGCAAATTCACCTTGCCGCTGAGGTTGTAAGTCACCCACATATTCGTGATGGCGACGACGGTCTGGCCGTTGACCTGCACGCCGATCATATTGCGGCGATCTCCATCCTTGACGAAGAAAACATAGTCGCCGGCGTCGGTGGTGGTGAAAGTGCCGGATTTATTTGTGAGCGCGACTTGTGTATCGGCGGGATTGAAATCTGTGAGCGAGGCGTTGTTCCAGAGCAAACCGTAGCCGTAGCTCGACACGATCATCGGAAGAGAAATCTCGGTGTTCAACTGCCGGAGTTCCTGCGGCATTCCGCGCCAGTTCCAGATGCCTTCCTGAAACTGGCCCAGACCATAGATGAATTCATCGGCAGGACTGGCGAAGGTCTGCTCCGGTTGATAGGACGACTCGCCGTTGACCGTCACCGGGGCCATGGTTTTGCCGCCGGCCGCCGGTTCCGCAAGCAGGAGTTTGTTTGAGGAATCGAAAAACTGCACGGCTCCGGTCGCCTTGTCAACGGCCACCTTCAGCTTGCGCGTGGTGAGCGTCACCTTGCCGTTTGCCTCCGCCGCTTTGAATGATGTGCGCGCCCAGGCATGGTTCGTCACCACGAAGTCTTGCCCCGCAGGCAGCGTGGCGGTGGGCGAATACATCACGCGCACAATGCTGCCGGAGCAGACCGTCAGCTTCATTTCCCCGGGCGACATCGCCAGCGTCACACCGTCGGAATCGGTGTGAAAAGATTGAACAGGGATGGAAGCGGCGAACGCGGGCGTCGTCGCTGCACTGGTGGCAAAATAGACCGCAACGGCGCACCATGCGCCCATGCCGGGAATCAATTTGAAGAATTTCATTAAATAATTGCTTAAGCTTCCGCGTCGAGATAGTAAAGAAAAAAAGATTTCCCGCAGGCAGCCAGCCAAATGCTACAAGCCGCTCAACTTATTTTTAATCAGGGAAGTCTGGTTGGATTGGACGGGATGCATCTTGAGATAATTTCTGACAAATTGGTTTCCCATGCCCGCGCAGGAATAGGTCACGCCGTCCCAGCGGATGGCCTTTTCGATTTCCCGCGCCGTGGTCAGTCCTTCTTGTT
>DATCDZ010000031.1:0-17084 GCA_036510395.1 Verrucomicrobiia bacterium | reverse complement strand
AATCAACGACATCTGATCGAAATTTTGGCGAAAAAGGTGCCAGCAGAAGTGCCAGCAAAACTCATCGGTGGGGAGTAAAATGGAGTTCGCCAATGTTGGGACAGGCTTTTGCATACCGGGCAGGCTTCGTTTGAGCCATACAGCAAACAAATTATTTGGGTTTCAACTGCGGGAACAGGATCACGTCGCGGATGCTTTCCTAGCCGAGGAGCATCATGCACAGGCGGTCAATGCCCATGCCCATGCCGCCGGCGGGCGGCATTCCGTGTTCGAGCACGACGAGAAAATCTTCATCCAGCTTTTGCTGTTCGCCGGTCGTAGGACAGCGCTTCCAGCCTGTCTCTGAATTTTCTATTTTTAATTAGAGACAGGCACGACGCCTGTCCTACGATTTTAGCCGCTCGCGCTGCTCGATGGGATCGTTCTGCTCGGTGTAGGCGGGCGCGATTTCCTGGCCGTTGATGCAGCACTCGAAGACTTCGACGGTCGTCGGGTCGTCGGGCGAAAGTTTGGCGAGCAGCACGAGTTCCTTCGGCAATGCGTGACGAACTGGGCTGAATTGGCGTCGGCTCGATCAATTTTTCAAACTAAATTTTTTCCTGCTTTCCAACTGTTTCATCAACTCATCCACGCTGCCATTCAACGTATTGCTTGTTGGAGCGCCATAACCCTCAAATTTGAATCGGATGATTCCATCCGAATCGAGCACATAAACTGTTGGCCAGCCGTCAACATTCCAAGCTGAAGAAATTGGACCGTCCGGTCCGCCCTTTCCATTCCAAAATGACGGCCAAGTCATTTGCTCATGTTCCATTGCGCGCTTTGCATCCGATTGAATCGCGTCGCCATTGACTCCAACCATGGCGAAAGGTTGGTTGGTCATTCGTTCATTCAACGCCCGTTCCACCGGAACCAATTGCATGCAAGGACCGCACCAAGACGCCCAAAAACTTAAAACTGTTATTTTTCCGCGACTGTCGTTCAACTTGAACTTTTTGCCATCAATACCTTCGGCTTCAATATCAGGAGCCACTTTGCCAAGTGAAAGGTGAAGCAGTTCAAACAATTCTTTTTCTGCTTCGGTTTTTAACAACGGCGCTTCCGTTTTTGAACCGTGACGGTCGCGCAAATCACGGCAGTCCGCGTAATTTGCGACGACATTCTCAAGCTGTCGTTCTGCTTCATCGGCAACTGATTTTGAATCTCCCCATTGCGTCAAATCAGTTGTTTCAAACTTGCCTATGCTCGCTGCATAGAATGGAACATTTCTCCATTGCTCGAACTCTGCAAGTTCTTCGGTCTTGCAGGCATTCAGGCTTCCAAGCGAAAAAATTGCCTGACCACGATTTGCGCGGTCAGGATTATTTTTAGCCACGGCTTGCAAAAAATCCATGACCGGCCTTTCGCGCCAACGCCATTCCCAGTTATGGCCAATAAAACCACAAAGCGGACCGACTGCGGAATTGGTGGCGTGATATTTGGCGAGCATTTCAATGGCTTGGATTCGATTGGTAAAAACCGGACCCCGTTCAAAAAGTCCCTTCATTGCCATCCACGAAAACATTTCAAACGCCGTTTGGGAGGCGGGATCTTTTTGCGCTAAATCCAAAATTTGCCGGAGGTTGGTGGCGACGACTTGCTTGTAAGTTTGCCACAGCTTGCCACCGACATCATTCGTGGCCGTCTGATAAGCGGCAGACGCATCATCCACTGATTGTTTCAACGCTCTCATTTGATCGTCGTTGGAGTTTGGCGACGATGCGACACTCGCCAGATTTATCACCATTGCCAATGATGCCGCCAAAACGAGAACGCTTGTAATTTTCATTGCTCTATGAAAGACGTTTGAGGTTGGCATTTTTGCCTAAACTTTGCGCTCACCTACGTCATTGAAACGCCGCCCGCCGGATAAAGTTGTATTTTATTTCGGCTTCAACTGCGGGAACAAAATCACATCACGCCATTTCCAATTCCACCGGCGCGTGACTGGCGAGAAGTTCTTTCAAAGTATCCACTTTGCTGGAGGCGTTGAGAATTTCCAGACTGACGAGTGCGCCGGTTTCATCGAGGTCGGCCAGGACGCCGGGCCGGATTTCCTCGGTTTCGTCAATTGTTTTTTTCGTCAACCCGATCAGCAATGTGTCGGTTTCTTTGTCGTATGTCAGTTTCATGGCTGGCCTTTCCAATACCGTTTGAACTGCGAAACAGGATACACTGTCACGGCGACAATTTCATCCTCATTTTCTTCAACGACGATCCGCAGGAGTTTTTCCACGCCCTTTTCGTCGCGAAAACGGCTTTGGTGGATTTGACGGTTCGGGTCGTCCGCGTCCGGCACGATTTGTTCCGGCGAACGGATTGTTTTTTCCACCAGATCGCGCTTCAGTTTTCGCGCGGCAATCCGACCATCACAATAGCCGGTGATCCGAATCGGCTTCATTTTTTATTTTGGTTTCAACTGTGGAAATAAAATCACATCACGAATATTTTCCTGTCCGAGCAACATCATGCAAAGCCGGTCAATGCCGATTCCAATTCCACCAGCCGGAGGCATTCCATGTTCGAGCGCGATGAGAAAATCTTCGTCCAATTTTTGTTGCTCGCCGCCGGCTTGATGTTCGAGACGCTCTCGCTGTTCAATCGGATCGTTTTGTTCCGTGTAACCCGGAGAAATTTCCTGGCCGTTGATGCAACATTCAAAAACTTCAACGCAACTTGGATCGTCGGGAGAAAGTTTTGCGAGCGGCACAAATTCTTTGGGCAAATGCGTCACAAAAGTTGGTTGAATTAAAGTTGGTTCAATCAATTTTTCAAACACCGCGCCGGTCACTTCAAAGTCGGCATAATCTTTTCCAATTTCCGCGCCGAGATCGTGCGCGCGCTGGCGGCGTGCTTCTGGAGAAATTTCAAACCAATCTGCTCCGGCTTTTTCGCGAACGAGGTCTTTGTATTTTACGCGTCGCCACGGTGAAGTGAGATTAATTATTTTTTTTGCTTTTTCTTCCGGCATTTCGGCGTTGAATGTTGAATGTTGAATGTTGAATGTTTTTTCTTTTTGGGAACATTCAACATTTAACATTGAACGTCCAACATCCAACTGGCGGTGTTCCACGACAAGCGTGCCCAAAACTTTTTGCGCGACGTAGCAAATCATTTCTTCGACCAGTTCCATCATCGTCTCGTAATCGCCGAACGCCTGATACGCTTCGAGCATCGTGAATTCGGGGTTGTGTTTGCGCGAAAGTCCTTCGTTGCGGAAATTTTTTCCAATCTCAAATAGTTTATCAATGCCGCCAATGAGAAGCCGTTTGTGATAAAGTTCCAGCGCGATGCGCAGATAAAAATCGCACCCGAGCGCGTTGTGATGCGTCTTGAAGGGTTGCGCCGCCGCGCCGCCGGGAATCGCCTGCATCATCGGCGTCTCAACTTCCACGTAGCCGCGCGTGTGCAGAAAATTCCGAATCTCGCGGATGATTTCGCTGCGCTGCAAAAAAGTTTTTTTAACTTCTTCGTTCGCCATCAAATCGAGATAGCGCTGGCGATAGCGGATTTCCGTGTCTTCGAGTCCGTGCCATTTCGCGGGCGGCGGGCGCAGCGCTTTGGCGAGAATCACGAAAGGTGAATTTTTTACAGAAGATAACGATGGCAACGAAGAATCTTTGTTCTCTTCGTTTGCTTCTGTTTTTTGTGAGGGGCTGGAAGCCTGTCCTACTTTAATTGAAATCTCACCGGTCTTGGTCGTGAACAACGTTCCGCGCACGCCGACAAAATCTCCCAAATCCAAATGTGTGAAAATGTTCCAGAGTTCATCGCCCAAAATATTTTTCTGCGCATAGACCTGAATGCGGCCGGATTGATCGCGCAAATCAATGAACATACTTTTGCCCATGTCGCGATGTGCGGTGATGCGTCCGGCGATGGAAACTTGCGCGTGCTCGGCGAGTTCGCCTTTCTCAAATTTCGCGCGCGCCTCGCCGCAGCCGATGGCAGGCGTGAATTTGTTTTTGAACGGGAAAATGTTTTTCGCCTCGAGCGCTTTGAGTTTCGCCCGGCGCTGTTCAATCAATGAGTTTGTATCGTCCATCAGAGTTGGCGGAGTAAATCAAAATTCGTCCGTAAGCGCACGGATTTTCGGCTCGCAAGGACGCTCGGCCCACCGCCAAATGTAGCAGTGAACGTGAGTTCGCTCATTTTAACCAGAGCCGACTCACATCGGCTGCTACGACATTACATATGAAACCAGTTGTATTGGCTGGAGAAAACGGACCAGTCAATCGTGATTTCGGAAACGAGCATGAACAGGATGATTGCCGCCAGCGCGAGAAATTTCGCCGGACCGCCAAATTTTTTCAGCGCGCGGTCAATTCCATAAACGAAGAGCAGCATGAACGGAATCAGTGCGCCGAGAATCAGCCGCCCGGAAGTAAAATATGGGTGCGCGCGCGAGGGATTGACGCAATCGTGGAAATCGTAGATGACGGACAGAAATCCGGGAAACGCCACGGCCGCGGCGAAACTCCAGAAGCCGAGCCGGAGCACCTGCCGTTGCGGCTCCGTCACGGCGGCGTGCCGCCGGAAAACGGCAAACAGCCCGGCCAAAAAAAATCCGCCGGACATAGCCAGGTAAATGGCGTCCACCGCCGGCGACGCCAGCAGCTTGCCGTGCCAGAAAAATTCTCCATGCCAGAAAGTCGTCATGAGTCCCGAAATGAAAATCCAAAAACCATGCGGCGTGAAAATGGGATGATGCCACCATTCGCCAAACGGCTTGAGCGTCCAGGTGAGCATTCGGATTTTCGCCGCTGTGCCGGTGAAATCGCCGAAATTGATTTTGCACCATGCCAGCCACGCGGCCATCGGCAGCCCCGCACAGAAAAACAGCGACGCAAGCGACGGAATTGACGCGCGCAATTTTCCCGAATTCGCCAGCCGCGCGATTTTCAAAAGCACCGCCGCAAACGCCACGGCGAGCAGAAGCAGGTTGCTCAATTTAGCCAGAAAAACTGACGCGAGCGCCAGTTCCGTGAATGTTCTCAGCCGCGCGCCGGGAATTTCCGCGCGCAAAAATTTCACGAGACAGACAAACGCCGCGCCAAAACAAAGCGGCGAAAGCACGTCGTTGTTGATTGAATAGAACGCGGTTTGCGGCATGAACGCCAGAAGCGCCGGGACGCCGAGTTGCAAAAAAATGTTTTCGGGGAAAATTGCCTTCGCCGCCGCGTGGCCGAGCCGGATCAGCGCGGCGACAAATAAAATGTTCAGGAAACGCAGCCAATACAGCAAACGCCCGCCGTCAAGTCCGAGCCATTGGCCCAGATGCCACCACAAGCCGGCCAGCGCGTAGTAGAGCGGCGGCTGCGAAGATTCGTGGTTTGCGCTTTGCCAGGCCGTTTCGCGCGCCTGCAAGACGGGCGCGATCTTTTCCAGCGGCTGCGTCCACGGCGGCGGCGGAAACGTCCCGCCTGCAAAAGTTTCCGGCGTCCAGAGAAATTCCTGCGAGCCGTAGATGACAATGTATTGCATGGATTCTTTGGAAAGCGGCTCCAGTCCGCGCGGGACGTGGCCGTGCGAGTATTTCACCACCAGGTCGAAATGCGCCTGCTCGTCCACGTTGTTGATGAGTGGAAACGCGGCGGAGAAAATGAAGACATGAATCGCGGCAAGAGCGCAGAGCAGCCCGACGATTTTGCGCTCGCGCGATCCGGAAATCGCGGCGGCCGGATTGGAATTTGCGGTGTTCACGCCAGTTTCAAAATGTGTTGCGCGGCCAAATTAAAGCACACACGGCAAATCACAAGCCCGCGCAGCAAACGGCAATAGTTCAATTCTGGATTCACAATTCGTTGCGGTGAATCCGAAAATTTATTAACTTCTCCGCTCGCAAAAAATTTATGGGCGCACAATGGAAACAAGCCGGGCGCGAAATCAACGCGCACAAAAAAGGCCAGATGGTCGTCAAGCTCGTCCGCGAAATCACGGTCGCGGCCAAGCTCGGCGGCGCCGACCCCGATTCAAATGCGCGGCTGTTTGTCGCCATCGAGAAGGCTAAGAAATCTTCCGTCACCAAGGACACCATCGAGCGCGCCGTCAAAAAAGGCGCGGGCATCGGCGAGGAAAAGGTCAGTTACGAGACCGTCGTCTATGAAGGCTACGCGCCGCACAAAGTTCCCGTCGTGGTGGAATGCCTGACGGACAACCGCAATCGCACCGCGCCGGAAATCCGCAATCTGTTCAAGGCCGGTTCGATGGGCCAGCCCGGCAGCGTCGCGTTTTTCTTCAACCACCTCGGCGTCGTCGAGGCCACGCACGCGGACGCGGACCGCGACGCGGAGGCCGACGCGATTGAAGCCGGCGCGCAGGAGATCGAGCCGCTCGAAGCCGCTGAAATTCCCGCCGGACAAAAAGGCGCGCGTTTTCTCACCGAGATCAAAGACCTCGACCACGTTTCCAAGGCGTTGAAGGCGGCGGGCTGGAACGTCATCGCCTCGGAGATGCGCTACGTCGCGAAAAATTTCACGGAAGTTTCCGAGGCGCACCGCAAGGAAGTCATGGATTTTCTAAATGCGCTGGACGATCACGACGACGTGCATCACGTCTATGCGGCGATGAAATAAGCGTGGCATTCAAAACAAAACATTTTCAACAAATCCGGTCAGATGCTTTGGCGGTTGCCTATTCTTTCGCACAACGACAACCAATTCGCGTGAAAATCTTTTCGCCATGGGAATTCTTTTTACAGCGCGACGCTGTTCGTAAATTGGCAGAACACGATGTGGCACAATACTCACGCCAAGTCCTAGCGAAACTAAATTCACAATCACATCAAAACTGTCCAACTCCATTGCTGGCTCGACACGCCAACTTTGCCCCTCGAGCCAGCGTCTCAAATGCTTTCCGGTGTTGCTGTCCCGATCAATCATCAGCCACCGTTGTCCATCAAGGATTTTTTTCAATGCTTTGAAATTGGTGTGGATTGATTTTTCAGGCAATTGAAATTGAGGCGGGGCGATGAATGTGAAGTCGTCCTTGAACCGATGAGTGATTTGTAATCCGCGCGAAAGTCGTGGCGGCGGACAGAGTAAGCCCACATCTAGTTCCTTGGCTTCCACCGCCTCAAGAATTTCGCGGCTGGTTTGCTGCACCACTTGAATTTGAACGTCTGGAAATTTTCGCTGGAACGCGAAAAAGAATCCCGGCAAATAAGCGAGCCCGATGCTTCTTGCAACTCCAACACGCAATGTCTTCGGGACAAGATTAAATTCGTGCTGTAGGTGATGCAACGCAGCGTTCGTTGCGTCAAGAATTGGTCCCGATTTCTCGTGCAGCGATTTTCCGGCGAGCGTCAGGCTGACTTGGCGGGTGGTTCGTTCAAACAATGACACTCCCAGCCTTTGCTCCATGCCGCTAATTTGGCGCGTGATGGCACTTTGAGTCAGACCGGCTCGTTGACCTGCCTTGGTGAAACTGCCCGTCTCTGCTACAAGATGAAACAAGTGTAATTCGTAAAGGTCGAAAGGAGCGGTGGCCAAATACTCATTCATATCTAGCATCAATGTAATGATACTAATGAATTTCTTGCAATATTAAACTTGTGTCAGTGTATGCGTGTCGAAGGGAATTGCGCTTCGCCCGGTTGGGTAGAGACGACATTCCAGATAACTAAACCAATAACCAAATAAAATTATGGCAGACATTCATTCCCGTCTCCTGGAAAATGTTCCCGGAGCGTTCTACATCACCAACGAATGCATTGATTGTGATATGTGCCGCGAAACTGCGCCGTCCGTTTTCAAGCGCAACGACGACATTGGATTTAGCGTGGTTTTTCACCAGCCCGCAACTGAAGCCGAACGCCAGCAAGCAGAAGAAGCTTTGGTTGGTTGTCCGGTTGAAGCCATTGGCAACAACGGTTCGGCCAGTTAATTTTTCGGCGGCGTGTTCGCGTCAAAGCCCAGCGTTGCCCCGAATGTGTAACAGCAATTGAACCGGCGTGACGATTTGCACGCCGAAAGGTTTTTCCAAATCCAGCAGGTCGCGGTCGTTGCTGACGATGAATTTCGCGTCCGCGCCCAGCGCACAGGCGAGATAGCGGTCGTCCTTAAGGTCGCGGCTGCGCGGCTTGCCCAGCGGCGCGGGATTCACAAAATACGCGACGGTCAGAAGCCAGTCCAAAGTGGCCTGTGGGTTCACGCCGAGATGTTTTTTGGCCAGCACGGCGGCGATGCGCGTCTCATATTCGTTCCACGTTTCCGAAGTGGCGCAAAACCGAACCTGCCGGTGCGCCACGAGCGAGAGGCAGCGGCGCGGATTGCCTTTCCAGCCGATTGCGGAAAGCAAAACGCCGCAATCAAACACCACCGAAATCACTTCGCGGCCTTTCGACGGTCGGCGGCGCGGGCGGCGCGGATGTCCCGCTCAATTTCCTGCTCGATTTCCGGCGTGACGGGTTTTTGCGGCAGCGTGGCCATGATTTCTTCAAATCGTTTCACGCTCGCACCGAGTTCTTCGCGGGTCAGGGCGCGCAGCCCGGCGCGGATCACGTCGCTGGCGTTTCCGTAAAGGCCGGAGCGGACGCGCTCGTCAACGAATGATTTCAATTCACCCGGCAGCGAGATGTTCATGGTTTTGACCATGCGGGAAATATTCCTGATTTAACAAGGATTGTCAATCCTTGTTTTTAGAAGTCGAAGTCCCAGCCAGTTCAATTCTTCACCGGCGCGTTCGTTGAAGTTGCGCCCGCCTTGATCAAGCCCGCCTTCACGAACGGCGCGAGACACTGGCCGTAGCCCGCTTTTTCCATTTCTTCCACCGGAATGAATTTCAGCGACGCGGAGTTGATGCAATAACGCAAGCCACCCTTGTCCGCCGGGCCGTCGTCAAAAACGTGGCCGAGATGCGAGTCGGCGGCCGTCGAGCGGACTTCGGTGCGGCTCATACCGTAGGAATTATCCGTATGCTCGACAATATCCGTGCTCGCGAGCGGTTGCGTAAAACTCGGCCAGCCGCAGCCGGAATCAAACTTGTCCAGCGAGCTGAACAGCGGCTTGCCCGACACGATGTCCACATAAATGCCCGGCTTGTGGTTGTCCCAAAACTCGTTGTGGAACGCCGGTTCGGTGGCGGCTTCCTGCGTGACGGCGAATTGCTCCGGCGTCAGTTTCTTTTTCAATTCGTCCGCGTCCGGTTTCTTAAAATTATTCATATCGCTTGGTTGATAAATTTGGTTGGTTGAAATTTCTGGCGGTGCGGCGCGGCCCGAGTTGTGAAGCGCGGCGAAAATGCCGCCCGCCAGCAGCGCCGCCGCCGTCATTCCCGCAATTTTCATCGGTTGCATACGGTTCTGACTGTCCAATTGGAACTTCCGTTCAATCTCCCGCCATCGCGCGTCCGGCAATCCAGCCCGTCGTCCACGCCGCCTGAAAATTATACCCGCCGGTGATGCCGTCAATGTCCAAAACTTCGCCCGCGAAAAAAAGTCCGAGACAAACCTTGCTTTCCATCGTCTTGAAATTCACTTCGCTTAACTTAACGCCGCCGCACGTCACAAACTCATCCTTGTTCAAACTTTTTCCAGTCACGGGAAATTCCGAGCGCAGCAATTGCTGAATCAAATTATGCTGCGTCGCGCCCGACAATTCCGACCAACGAATTTCGCGCGCGACGCCGGATGTCAGAACGAGTTGTTCCCAAAGCCGCGCGGGCAATGGCGCGATTGGAAAATTAACGATCAATTTTGCCGGCTGCGATTTTCGGCGCGTTTGAAATTCCGCCATCAATTTATCTTCGCCCAATTGCGGCAGCCAGTTGATCTGCAATTTGAACTGGTAATTTTTCGCGTGCAACTCGCGCGCGCCCCATGCGGACAAACGCAAAATCGTCGGACCGCTCAAACCCCAATGCGTCAGCAAAATCGCGCCGCGCTCGCGGAGTTTTGTTTCTGGAATGGATGCTTCAACATTTTCAACAGAAATTCCAGCGAGTTCGCGCAGCCACGGAATTTCAACGTGAAACGTGAACAGCGACGGCACCGGCGGTTCCAGCGTGTGGCCGAGCGAGACGGCGAGTTGTCCGAGCGCCGGTGTGCGGCAGCCGCCAATCGCGAGCAGCAATTTATCGCACACCAACTTTTCACCGCTGGAAAGTGTGAGTTCAAATCCGCCGCCGTATTTTTTGAATGCGCTTTCGGCGCCGCAATTGGCTCTTAATTTTATCCCGGCTTTTTCCGCCGCGTTGAGCAGGCAGTCAATGATCGTTTGCGAAGAATCGGTTGTCGGAAACATCCGCCCGTCGTTTTCAATCTTCAATTTCACGCCGCGATCTTCAAACCACGCGACGGTGTCGCTGGCCTGAAATTTGCCGAACGCGGAAATCAGCGCGCGTTCGCCGCGCGGAAAACGTTTGGAAAATTCCCGCCCGTCGAAATCGGCATGGGTGACGTTGCAGCGTCCGCCGCCCGAAATTCTGACTTTGGAAAGAAACTGCGAAGTTTTTTCGAGGATTAAAATTTCCGCGCCGCCCGGCGATTCAGCACACGCAATTGCGGCGAAAAATCCCGCCGCGCCGCCGCCGACAATCACGATGCGCTGCGGATTCATGGTCGCTCAAGCCGTCGCCGCCAGCTTGCTCTCGGCGGCTTCCCATTCGGGCGCCGCTGTCGCAAGCCGTTCCTGGACGTGCGCGAGTTCGCGGTTGATCTCCTGTGCGCGCCCCGGCTTTTCGTAAGTCTCGGGTTTTTCCAATTCTGCCGTCAGTTCCGTCTGTTTCGCTTCGAGTTTCTGGATTTCTTTTTCCAGTTTGTGAACCAGTTGCTGCTGCGCTTTTTTTTCGCCGGAACGTGACTGACGCTGCTGAGCCTCGAGCCGCTTTTGTTCCTTGCGATCTACTTTTACCGTCGGAGCAACTTTCCGTTCCGAATGATCGGGACTCGAATTCGTCAGTTTTCCGCCGCCGCCGCTGGAAGTCAAAGCCGCGCGCGCGGAGGTCGCCTTGGTCTTGTCCAAATAATATTGATAGCCGCCGGGATAATGCGTGAGCTTCCCACCATTGACGTGGACGACGTGGCCGGACAACGCGCGTATGAAATAAACGTCGTGGCTGATGAAGACGAGCGTGCCTTGAAATTGCTTCAGCGCATAAACCAGCGCATCAATGCTCGCCATGTCCAGATGCGTCGTCGGCTCGTCCATAAGCAGCAGGTTTGGCGGATCGAGCAGCAGTTTGACGAGCGCGAGCCGGCTTTTTTCGCCGCCGCTCAACACGCTGATTTTTTTGAAGACATCGTCGCCGCGAAACAGAAAACTGCCGAGCAACGTGCGGATGGACTGCTCCGTCACGCGCGACGGCGTGTCCATCGCCTCCTCGAACACCGTGCGTTCCGGGTTCAGCATCTCGATGCGATACTGCGAATAGTAGCCGGCCTTCGCGTTGTGGCCGAGCGTGCGCGTGCCGGATTGCGGCACCACGACGCCCGCGAGAATTTTCAACAGCGTGGATTTGCCAGCGCCGTTTGGGCCGACGAGCACGATGCGCTGGTCGCGTTCGGCCAGGAAATCCATGCCGCGATAAACCACGTTTTCGCCGTAAGCAAAATGAATATTTTCGAGCGTGATGACTTTCTGGCCGCTGCGCAGCGGCTGCGGAAAACTGAAACCGATTTTGCTCGTGTCGTTCACCGGTGCCTCGATTTTTTCCATCCGGTCAATCTGCTTGAGCTTGCTTTGCGCCTGCGACGCCTTGCTGGCCTTCGCGCGGAAACGGTCGGCGAACTCCTGCAACCGCCCGATTTCGCGCTGCTGATTTTTGTAGGCGGCGAGCAGTTGCTCCTCGGCGGCGACGCGTTGCACGAGAAAATCATCGTAGTTGCCGCGATAACGGTTGAGCTTGCTTTGCCGGATTTCCACGATGCCACTGACAATGTGATTCAGAAATTCGCGGTCGTGCGAGATGACCACGATTGCGCCGGGATAAACCGTCAAGTATTCCTGAAACCACAGCAACGCCTCAAGATCAAGATGGTTCGTCGGTTCGTCGAGCAAAAGCAAATCCGGTTCCTGCACGAGCAATCGCGCGAGATGTGCGCGCATGACCCAGCCGCCGCTCAATTCCCGCGCCGGACGGTCAAAATCTTTTTCGCGAAAGCCGAGGCCGGACAAAATCTGTTTCGCCTTCGCGTCGAGCTGATAACCGCCGAGTTCGTGAAAACGATTGTGCGCGTCGTCGTGGATTTCCTCGACGTGATCCGGCGCGATATGATGGTCAGAATCCCAGGAAAGGATGAGCCGGCGGAGCTTCACAAATTCCGGCGTGATCGCCGTGGCCAGTTCGAGGATCGTTTCATCGCCGACCGGCGCGCTTTCCTGCGGCAGATAACCGAGCACGACGTTGCGTTCCTTCATCACCTTGCCGGAGTCCGCCTCCTCGTCGCCGAGGATGATGGAAAAGAGCGTGGACTTCCCCGCGCCGTTCGGGCCGACCAGCCCGATGCGGTCCTCGCGGTTCAACTGCAAGGTCACGTCGGCGAACAACACCCGCCCGCCATACGCCTTGCTGATTTCAGAAAGCGTCAACATCGAAACGGCAGCTTAACCTAAATTCGCGGGCGAACACAAGGAGATGCGAGCTACTTCCAAACCCAATCGCCGTTTTTCACGTCGGCCAATGTTCCAGACGAACCGCCATCGTCTTTTTCATTCCAACCAACGGAGTAGAGCAGAAATTTTCCACCGTTCGTGCGGCTATAATGCAACGGCTGTCCACCGATGATGTCGTGCGGAATTCTTTCAATGAACTGCGGCGCAAGTGCGTCGAGCGTTTCGGGATATTCGCCGTGCGCGAGACGATAACGTTCCAGCGCGCAGGCGATTTGCACTTCATTGACTAACGTTTGATTGTGCGCGGTTGTTTGCCATGCTTTGAGAAAATGGGGGTCTGCATCCATCATGATTACCAAAAAATTATATGGAGAAGAATGTTTTAGAATATTTCTTATCTCAACCTGTGAGCTTTCCATTTGGTTCGGCAGAATTATTCCGCTTTCAAAATCAAAACCTTCACATTGTTTGTCATTCATCCTTATGGTCGTAACCATGTTCTGATAAACCCAACCATGCGGCACCCATTTCATCCAAGGAAATCTATAATGTTTCAAGTCCTGCCAGAGAGAAGGATCATTTGGATATTTTCTAAAAAAACTTTTTAGAATCCAACAGGTGTCAGCCGACTCGAAATCAAAACTCATGGCGAAAGTTGGAAGGAGTTCGATTTTCTTAAGTTGCTCTTTCAGCGCGAAGAGTTGAGGTTCTTGGCAGATGTGCGATTGCAGGCCTTCGGCAATAATGTCCACATAAAGTCCGATGACGGCGGCATTGATCATTGCCGAAACCAATGTCACAGGTTTATTCGAAGACGAGGATTGCATCAACCGGCACATATCATGCACGAGCGTCAGTTCATCCAATGCGTCTTCCGGCTGATTTAACAATAAATGGCAATGCGCCTGTTGAGCCAGCGTTTGCGCCACAGTTCGAATGGTGGATAAATCTAAATCTGGTTTCGTGAACGAGTCGTGATAATCACCATCCATTCGTGCATACGGACGTTTGAGCGCTTCGCGAATCAAATTAAAATCCGACTGGAATTGATCACTCCACGCCAAATAATCTTTGGCATCCGCTTCAGTTTTGATTTTGCTGTTCTCGCCAAACCAACCTGTCTTTTCGTTTTTCAATCGTTCGGTCAACTCATTCGTGAACGATGTATGATGCCAATCCGGTCTAACGAACCATTCTTGTATTTTTGGCGCAGCGAAAAAATTCTGGTCGTCTGGCACGGGTGGCGGAATAAGTTTGTCCCAATCCACTATTTCGCCTTTTGCTTCAAGTTCGCGTTTGCAATTTTCCCACGCGCGTTTGCCACGCCAATTTTCTTCGGAGTAGAAAATGGCAATCAGCAAAGCAAAACCGCTTAAGACGATTGTTACTCGCCACAATTTGGATTTCGACAGCAACGCCATTTCAGGTATTTTCCAAAATTATCACTGCCGCGTCAATTGCGCTTAGTTGTTGACACTATGGACCAACTGGACTAACGTCATCGCCATGAAGACTGTCAACGTCCATGAAGCGAAAACCAACTTTTCCAGCCTGCTCGCGCGGGTGGAAAAGGACAGCGCGTCCATCGTCATCTGCCGCAACGGCGCACCCGTCGCCGACCTTGTGCCGCACAAAAGGGTTAATCGCATCAAACCACATCCGGTGTTGAGTAAAATCAAGATCAATTACGATCCAACCGAGCCGCTTTCTGAAGATGAATGGCCAAAGGCGTCCCGATGATTCTAGACACATGTGCGTTGCTTTGGCTGGCAAGCGGAGGCGGCAAATTGAGCCGTAGAACTTTGGAGGAAATTCAAAAATCGCCGGCGGTTTATATTTCTGCCATCAGCGGTTTTGAAATCGCGCTCAAGGCGGCCGATGGAAAGTTGAAATTGCCAGTTCCAATTCAGGAATGGTTTAAGGAAATTATCGAGGGACACGGACTGACTCTGTTGCCGCTCGACTTGGAGCTTTGTATCGCCGCCGCTCATCTTCCAGACATCCACAAAGATCCGGCAGACCGTTTCATCATCGCCACCGCAAAGTTGAATGAATTGGATGTGGTGACTACGGATGCAAACTTTGAGAAATACGGCGTGACGGTGTTAAGCTGACTCACAGCATGTCCGCCGCGAGCACGCGGATGGTTTCTTCCAAGGTCGTCTGGCCGATGAGAGCGCGGTGCAGTCCGTTTTGCCAGAGCGTGTGCATCCCGTTTTTCACGGCGATTTCCTCGAGCGCGGACGTCGGCAGTTTTTTCAGCACGGCTTCGCGGAACGGTTCGCCCACAATCAATAATTCGCTCACGGGCAAACGTCCATTGTAGCCGGTGTGCAGGCATTGTTCGCAGCCCGCGCCTTTGCGGAATTGCGCGTGTTCCAGGTGCGTTTCCGGAACGACTTTCAACTGGCTCGGCTCCGGCTCGTAAGGCTGCGCGCAATTCGGGCAGACGCGTCGCATGAGTCGCAATCCCATCACGCCGAGGATGCTCGATGCGAGCATGAACGGCTCGATCTCCATGTTGATGAGCCGCGTGAACGCGCCCGCCGAAACGCCGGAATGAATGGTGCTGATGACCAAATGTCCCGTGAGTCCGGCTTGCACGGCGATGGCCGCAGTTTCGGAATCGCGGATTTCGCCGACCATGATGACTTCCGGATCCTGCCGCATGATGCTGCGGAGCGCGACGGCGTAGGTGAATTCCGCCGCCGGTTTGATTTGCGTCTGGCTGACCATCGGCAAATTGAATTCCACCGGGTCTTCCACCGTGCTGATGCTCACCGCCGCGCCGTCGCGCCGGATGATGTGGCAAAGCGCCGAATACATCGCGCTCGTCTTGCCGGAACCCGTCGGCCCGGTGAACAAAAGCAGGCCGCTCGTGCGCTTGAGGACGCGGTTCAATCCTTCGAGCGTCGCGTCCTCGAAACCAAGCGCGCCCAGGTCAAACCGCCGGTCGCGCGGGTCGAAAAGGCGGATGACAATTTTTTCTCCACGCGTCGTTGGGAAAATTGAAATCCGCAACTGGACATTTTCCAATTCCGGCCCGCCGATGGCCACGCCGTCCTGCGGCGTTCCGGCCTGGTAAGTGACGAGGTTGGCCATGACCTTGAAGCGCGCGGAAATTTTGTCCAGCAAATCGGGCGGCAGATGCGCGACCTCGGCCAGCACGCCGTTGACGCGCGCACGCACGGCGATGGAATTTTCCCACGGTTCGATGTGCAGGTCGCTCGCGCCGAGCCGGATGGCGTCCTGCACGAGGCAATTGACCAGCACGATGACCTCGACGCCCTGCGATGCCACCGATTCCGACTGGAGATAATTTGCGGTATAACTCATCGGCTTACGGCGAAACATTAACCCGCCAGCGCCGCCGGATACAATCTTGAATTGCGCGCCGGAAATTATGCTTTGATGATTGAATCTGACTTGGTGACGCGGCAGGTCAGCCGAAATTTTCCCGAAGCCGCCGGCACCAGAACCGGCATCGCCTCGGTTTTGATTTCGGCGGAAGTTTTCAGCAACGCTTCAAGCTGCGAAGTAACGCGGCTCAATTCTTTTTCCGTCGGGCCAACTCCGTCCGGCACGAAGCGCAAAACACAGTCGCCATTTTCATTCTGGCGCAATTCGTAATGCGCGATGCCGTCCGTTCCGGCAAAACATTGATCCACTTCCCAAGTCGTCACGCGCCGGCCGTCGCCCGCCGTGAGCGAGTCGCGGACGCGACCGTGAATCGTGAACTCATTTCCGTAAGGCCGGATGTGTTTTTCCACCAGGTCGCCGATGCGATAGCGCAGCAACGGCATATAATCATTGGTCAAAGTCGTGACCACGAGATCGCCGATGCCGCGAGTGCCGGCGTCCACGATTTCAAGAAACGCCGTGTCATAGCTCTGCTTCATTTCGCCGCGCTCGTTTTCCATGAGCAGATGGCCGGTCTCGGTAGAGCCGTAAAGATCGAAAATGGGCACGCCAAAAGCGCGCGCAAGGATTTTTTTATGGACGACGCTGACAAATTCATAACTGCACAAAATAAATTTTACTGACGAAAATTTTATCCCGTGCTGCTCGCAATAAAGCGCGAAGCGCGCGCCGTGAACGGGATCAACGTCCAGAAATTGCGGCGACCAGTCGGAAATTTCCGCCGCCATGTGCAACAATTCCGCGTCGCCAATTAAAAACGGAATGCGCGCGAGGTTCACGAACAGGGCGTTTCCAAAAGTGCGCTGCTCGCGCGACGCCCAAACGGTCGGGCAGGTCAGGCCGTTGCACGCCGGCGAAGTGATGGTGGCGCGGCGTGCGTTCGGAAATTCATCCAAAACTTTTGCAGCAAAACCGTTCAGCCGCAACGCGCGTTCTTCCTGTTCGTTCCACCAGCCGCGCCCAAAAATCACCGGCAGGCGTTCTGATGAAGTGCCGGAAGTGTGCTCCACCTCGATCAGATTTTTCTCCAGCAAGGTTTCAAGCGACTGACCGGCGGGGAGAAAATTATTCGGA
>DATCDZ010000030.1:0-4385 GCA_036510395.1 Verrucomicrobiia bacterium | reverse complement strand
AACCCGCAGCCAAAATTGAGCGTGCCGCCGCCGGTTGAACCTGTGTTCGCGCAAAATTCCACGCTGCAAATCATGAGCGGCCTTGCGCGGCGGCGCTTGCTGGACAAAATCAGTCTGCCGTCTCTGCAATATAACGACGTGATTGCGCCCAGCGTCGTGCAGGCGCTCGTGGACACGGCGGGCAACGTCGTTTCCGCCATTTTGCTGCCGTCGGAAAACAGCGCGGAAGCCGCCGGTCACGCAGCCATTGGCGACACGAACGCGCTGCAAATCGCCCTGAAGCTGCGCTTTGCGCCGTCGTCGCAACAAACGCTGGGCAGACTGATTTTCAACTGGCGCACTGTTCCGCTCTCGGCCACCAACGCGCCCGCCGCGTCGCCATAAATGTCCGCCGCCGCGCTCATCGTCGTTTATGTGGCCGTGCTGCTGGGCGCGCTGATCGGGCTGTGGATTTATTCGGAAATGCGGCGGCACCGTTTCGGTCCGGCGCGCACGGACGACCGGATTTTCCGCTGCACAAAATGCGGCTCCGTCTACACCGACGACCCGGACGTGGACCGTTCGCGCTGTTCGCAATGCGGCAAAATGAACGAGCCGATTGTGTTTTAATTCCCCGTCTTCAATTCCACCACGTCATGCGGCGCGGCTTCCCGCATTCCGGCGGGACTGACGCGGATGTATCGCGCTTTTTCGCGAAGCTGCTCCAGATTTTTCGCGCCGAGATAACCCATGCCGGATTGAATTCCGCCGATGAGTTGCGCCAACACGCGATCCACAGAGCCGCAGGCTTCCTTGAGCGCCTCAACTCCTTCGGGGGCGACTTTCTGCGCCGGATTTTTTTCGTGGCCGTAACGCGCCGCCGAGCCTGCCTTCATCGCCGCGAAACTGCCCATGCCGCGATATTGCTTGTAAAGTTTTCCGGAAATTTCCACCACGTCGCCGGGCGCCTCGTTGCAACCGGCAAAAATCCCGCCGCAAATCACCGCGCCGCTCAACGTCAGAGCCTTCACGATGTCGCCGGATTTTGTGATGCCGCCATCGGCGAGAATGGTGACCTTCTTCTTTGCCGCCGCGCGCGAGCAGACATAAAGCGCGGTCATTTGCGGAATGCCCACGCCGGCGACCATCCGCGTCGTGCAAATCGAACCCGGCCCCTGCCCGACTTTGATCGCGTCCGCGCCGCAATCCGCGAGAAATTCCACGCCCGCCGCGCTTGTCACGTTTCCGGCGATGAGCGGCAATTTGGGAAACGCGTCGCGCAATACTTTCACAGTGTCGCCCACGCCTTTCGTGTGGCCGTGCGCGGTGGAAACCGCAACAACGTCCACGCCGCGTTCCACGAGTCCGCCGACGTGTTCGAGAATCCGTTGCTTGTCGAGTTCACCGAACGCATTGCGCGTGGCCGAGACCGCTGCGCCGCAGATGAGGTGAAAATTCGTATCGCGCGCAGGCTTGAACTGCGCCGCGCGTTCGAGCGTGATGCGCTCCACGTCGCTCAACGTGATCAGCCCGCACAATTTATCCTTGTCGTCCACGACGAGCAGCTTGTGGATGCCGAGGTGCTCGGTGAAAAACTTGTCCGCACGCGCAATCGGATCCTTGCCGAGTTCCTTTTGCAAAATGGTCTGGACCTGCGAACGAGGCGTGAGCGCATCCGCAACTTTCATCTTTGCATAGCGCGGCTTGACAACGTGGCCGGACAGCAGGCCGACGAGTTTTCCCTTTTCGTCAACCACCGGAAACGTCCCGAACGCGAATTTTTTCTGCTCGATCATCGCCAGCACGTCGCCGATGAATTGCTCCGGCGAAACCTTGATCGGTTCCTGGATCAGACCGTGGACATGGTTTTTCACGCGGCTGACTTCGGATATCTGCTGCCGTTCCGGCATATTGTAATGAATCAAACCCAGCCCACCGTTCAGCGCCATCGCAATCGCCATCCGTGATTCCGTCACGGTGTCCATGTCCGACGAAATGACCGGGATGTGCAGATGCAATTTTTCTGCGAGCGTGGTGTCGAGCTGCGTGTCGCGCGGGAGGATTTCGGAATAAAGCGTCGAGAGCGTGATGTCGTCGAACGTCAGGCCGAGATGATTGTTCGCGGTGAAAAATTGTTCCGCCGGTTGGTAGAACGAATCATCGAAAATGGAATTGCGCGTCGCTGCCATGTCAGAAAATGCCTGCTGGCGGACGGCTCTGGCAAGGAAATTTTTTTGCGCAGGACAGGCGTCGCGCCTGTCCTACAATTCAATCGGGATAACCGTTCGGATTTCTTTTGTGCCACGACCAGGCTGTCGCCACGATGTCTTCGAGTTTCGGAAATTGTGGTTTCCAGCCGAGTTCGCGGACCGCCTTTTCGGCGGAGGCGACGAGCTTGGACGGGTCGCCGGGGCGGCGCGGTTTTTCAATCACGGGGATTTTCCTGCCCGTTATTTTTTCACAAGTTGAAATCACTTCGCGGACGGAATAGCCGTCGCCATTGCCCAGATTGAAAAATCCGGTTTTGCCCGGCTGCAATCCGAGGATGTGCGCCTGCGCCAGATCCTTGATGTGGATGTAATCGCGGATGCAGGTGCCGTCGGGCGTCGGATAATCCGTGCCGAAAATTTCGCACTGCGGTTTCTGTCCGAGCGCGACGAAGAGGACGTTCGGGACGATGTGGGTTTCGATGCGATGATGCTCGCCGAACTTTTCGCTCGCGCCGGCGGCATTGAAATAGCGGAACGCGATAAATTCCAGCCTGTAAATCTGCGAATACCAGATCAGCACCTTCTCAAACATCAGCTTCGCCTCGCCGTAAGGATTGATCGGGCGTTGCGGCAAATCTTCCGTCATCGGAATTTTGTCCGGCGGCCCGTAGGTGGCGCAGGTGGAGCTGAAGACGAATTTTTTCACGCCACATTCCACGGCGGCGTCTGCGAGTTTGAGCGCGTTGACAAGATTGTTGTGGAAATACTTTTTTGGATTCGTCATGGATTCGCCGACGAGCGCGCTGGCGGCGAAGTGCATGACGGCGTCCGGCGCGGTGGATTTAACGGCGTTCAACACATCGCCCGGCTCCTCCGGTTTTCCGAAAATGAATTTTGCGCGAGGATCCACCGCCGAGCGATGGCCTTCAGTGAGATTGTCATAAACCGCAACCTGATGTCCGGCGTTGAGCAGTTCTTCCGTGCAAACGGAACCGATATAACCGGCGCCGCCGGTGACAAGAACATTCATGTCCACAGGATAAAAAAAAATTAACGCAACGAAAGTTCAAAAATAGAAAAGCCACCGCGCGGTTACCTCGCCTCAATCGTGACCGTGCCGGTGACATCCTGGTCAAGAATCCACCACGCTGCGTCGCGGTGCGTGCTGACTGGCTGGCCGCCGAGGAACACGCCAGTTGAATTTTTGTCCGCTGGAAGTTGAACCTGCGCGCTCATGCCGGGCGGCAAGGTGAGTGAAAGTTTGAAACGATCGCCATTCTCCCAGTTGACGAGAACCGGACCAAGCGGTGTCGGAACTTTCCCTTCGCAGCTTTTCAGCGCGCCGGGATTGGGGCGGACCACAGCGCGAGTCCAGCCGGGCGCCAATGGTTGCACACCGAGAACGAATCGCGGCAGGAGATTGGCGGGCGCCGCGCCCCAAGCATGGTTCCAATCTTGATTTGGCTTGTAATTCTGATCCCAGGCTTCCCAGGTGATGGTCGTTCCGCTTTCAACCATGTGCCTCCAACTGCGATCGTCGGGCGCGGTGATCAATGCGATCGCATTGGATGCCTCGCCATTTTCAAACAGGCCTTCCAGCAGGTATTGGGCGGCATAAACGGAGCAGGCCATGCCGCGTCCGGCCAGCCATTGGGCGATATGCGCGCGGCCTTCCGCTGGCACGAGACCGAAGGCCAGCGGAAAAAGGCTGGCGTGCAAGGAGGCGTGGTCGGTGCCTTCGCCGTCGCGATAAAGGCCGCGCACGGGGTCAAAAAGATTTTTTTGAAACGTGGCGCGACCGGCAATTTCGCGCGCGGAATAGTCGGCGGCATCGGCGTCCTGATGCAGGGCGCGGGCGAGGTCGGCCATGTCGGCAAGGGCGCGCAGGTGGAAGGCATTCTCGACGGTGTTCACGGGTTCAAAAACAAAATGATCCCGCTCGCCGTCGGGCCAGTCCACAAGGTCGTCGTGTTTCACCTGCCTGTCCGTGCTGAAGATGAGTCCGTCGGGGCGTGTGGCTTCAAGGTGAAGTTTGGTTTTCAACGCAGCGTAGCGCGAGGCGAGCCAGTTGGTGTCGCCGGTTTGCATCCAGTCGGCGTGCGCGATGAAGATCATGTGCGCGGCCCATTCCGTCGGCCATGTGGGATGTTTCAGCAACCGGTCAAACGTGTCGCGCGCGATCTGCACGCCGCCGTC
>DATCDZ010000029.1:0-3939 GCA_036510395.1 Verrucomicrobiia bacterium | reverse complement strand
GAAAAATTCAGGCGGTCACGGCTGGCGTCAACGTGCCCGCGCAGCAATTACAAAGCGCCGGCGTGCGGACGGATTCATTTGAATTTGAGCCGGACGAAAAGACTGTTTTGAGCGAGTTGCTGCCGCACAGTCTGAATTTTCAGATGCACCAGATTTTGCTCGAGGCCAAGGCCAGCGAACAAAGCGCGCGCATGGTCGCGATGAAAAACGCGACAGACAATGCGAAGCAATTGATTAAAGATTTGACGCTCGAATACAACAAGCTGCGTCAGGCGAACATCACGAAAGAATTGCTGGAAATCACCACCGCACAAATGGCGGTGGGCTGAAGATTGAAACAACCGCATATTTTGTTAAATTGCAGGCATGACGAAATTACTCGAAAAAGCGATGGAAGAAGCCCGGAGCATTCCTGAAAGCAAACAGGATGAAGTCGCGGTTTTCATCTTTGAGGAAGTTCATCGCGCGAAGCTGCTGGCGGGAATTGAAGAAGGCGAATGCGCGATTGAAGAAGGACGCGTTGTTTCGCATGAGGAAGCAAAGCGCCGGATGGCCAAATGGCTGAAATAATTTGGACCATTCCTGCGTTGGATGGGTTGAACGCGATTGCAGATTATATTGCGCGCGACAAACCCGATGCTGCGAACAGGCTGGTGCGACGGATTTTTGCGAGAGTTGATTTGTTGGAATGGTCGCCCGAAATGGGACGGCGCGTTCCCGAAATGCGCGGCAGCAGTTACCGCGAAGTTGTTATGCCGCCTTGCCGGATCATTTACCGGATTGAAGGCGAAGTCGTAAAAATAGTGACGGTCATTCGCGGCGAACAAAATTTGAAACCAGAAGACGTAAGAAAGGCAGATTTGTAATTTTAGAAATAAATATGAACAAAGGCAAAATCGTTCAAATCATCGGCCCGGTCGTGGACGTGGAATTTCCCGGCCAGCTTCCCGCCATTTACAACGCGCTCGTGGTGAATTTCACCGTGCAGGGCCAGGCCGTCAAGCTGACGCTCGAAGTGCAGCAGCATCTCGGCGACAACTGGGTGCGCGCCGTCGCCATGAGCACCACCGAGGGACTCAAGCGCGGCTACGAAGCCGTGGACACCGGCGCGCCGATCTCCATGCCCGTGGGCGAAGCCGTCATGGGCCGCGTGTTCAACGTCACCGGCGAGGCCGTGGACGAACAAGGCCCGGTGAAGGCCGATAAATATCTGCCCATCCATCGCGCCGCGCCACCGCTCGTGGATCAATCCACCAGCCCGCAAATTTTGGCGACCGGCATCAAGGTCATTGATTTGATCTGCCCGTTTTTGAAGGGCGGCAAAGTCGGCGCGTTCGGCGGTGCCGGCGTCGGCAAGACCGTCGTCATCATGGAACTCATCAACAACATCGCGAAACTGCACGGCGGTATTTCGATGTTCGCGGGCGTCGGTGAACGCACACGCGAAGGCAACGATCTTTACAACGAAATGATCGAGGCCGGCGTCATCAAGGTTAAGAAGGATGAAAAAGGTCATCCGGTCATCGGCGAAAACGGTTTGCCGATCATCGAACCCGGCTCACGCATCGGCCTTGTGTATGGCCAGATGAACGAACCTCCGGGCGCGCGTCTGCGCGTGGCGCTGTCTGCGCTCGCCGTGACGGAATATTTCCGCGACGAAAAAAATCAGGACGTGCTGTTGTTCGTGGACAACGTTTTCCGTTTTTCACAGGCCGGTTCGGAAGTCTCCGCGCTCCTCGGCCGCACGCCGAGTGCCGTCGGTTATCAGCCGACGCTCGCCGCCGAAATGGGTGACTTGCAGGAACGCATCACCTCGACCAAAAAAGGTTCGATCACAAGCTTTCAGGCCGTCTACGTTCCTGCGGACGACTTGACCGATCCGGCGCCCGCGACGACCTTCGCGCACTTGGACGCGACCATCGTTTTGGAACGCTCGATCGCCGAGCTGGGTATTTTCCCAGCCGTGGATCCGCTGTCCTCCAGTTCCCGCGCGCTCACGCCGGAAATTGTCGGACAGGAACATTACGACGTCGCGCGCGGCGTGCAGAAAGTTTTACAACGCTATAAAGATTTGCAGGACATCATCGCGATCCTCGGCATGGACGAACTTTCCGCCGAGGACAAGACGACCGTTTTCCGCGCCCGCAAGATCCAGAAATTCATGAGCCAGCCGTTCACCGTCGCGCAGGTTTTCACCGGACGCGAAGGCAAGCAGGTTTCGCGCGAGGACACCGTCCGCGCGTTCAAGGAAATTCTCGAAGGCAAGCACGACGACGTGGCCGAACAAAACTTCTACATGAAGGGCGGAATTGACGAAATCAACGAAGCGTAAATTTGTGAATCGTTGCACCGTTAAATCGGCAGGCCGATTCACGATTCACGATTCACGGTTCAACAATGTAACGATTTAACGAAACAAAGATGGCCACGATCAAACTCGAAATTGTCACGCCGGAGGCGAAAACCTACTCCGAGGACGTGGACATGGTCACGCTCGACGGCGGTGACGGCCAGATGGGCATTTTGCCGCAGCATATGCCGTTGATGACGCAGCTTGTCGCGGGGGAAATCCATGTCAAAAAGGGCGGCGAAAACATTTTCCTCGCCGTCGGCGACGGTTTTGTGCAGGTCACGGGCGAAAAAATTTCAATTCTTACGGACATGGCGATTCGCGGCGAAAACATTGACGAAGCGAAAGCCGAGGAAGCCCGTCAACGTGCCGAAGCCCGTCTCGCGGAAAAATTGACCGACGAAGAAGCTGCTTCCGCCAGCGCTGCGCTCGCGCACTCGCTCGCGCAACTCAAAGTAAAACGCCGGCACAGATAATTTTGTGGGGAACAAAAAACGGCGCAGTGAATTCATCGCGCCGTTTTATTTTTTCGGCGGCAATTCACGGATGAAAGACCAGGAAACTTCTGCGGCTTCTCCCGTGTTGTAACGCACTTCAAAACCAATCCGGCATTCTTCATCAAGGACAATTTCAACCGGTTCGGCTTTGGAAGAAATTCTGTTGGCTTTGCGAATGGCGCTGTGCGGTTCAAGAAAACTCATGCCGTCGTCAAACTCACGTCGAACGCATCTTCCCATGCGAGATAGCGCACGCTCTTGATGCGAACCATCTTGGCGGTTCCAAACGGCTTTTTAAGATTGGTCAGTGATTTCATAAACGGCCTTCATGTTCCAAGGCTTCAATTATCTTTAACAGCTTTTTATCTGGTTGCCAACTTTCCATTCCTTGCCGTGTGCAAATCAAAGCGTCCGATGAGTTTGCCGCCGGCGGTTTCAACATGGACATGACGCGGTTCATGGTCGCCGAGGAACCAGGTGATGATGTAACCGTCGCGCCGGACTCGTCCCATAAATTTTATTCAACTTTCCACCACGTTGATCTCCACCGGCTCGACGCTGACGCCGGTTTTTTGCAGCCATTTGATCGCGGCCTTCACGTCGGCGCGCTTGCCATCGAGTTCCAGGCACACGACGCCGATTTCGTCCGTGACGCTGCATTGGCGGATGTTGGTGACCACGGGAAATTTGCAGCCGAGCTTCCAGATGAGCGGTTCTTTGATGAGCTTGGGCGGATACATCAGCCACAGGCGCGTTTGCTGCGGCGTTTTCTGGCTGGTCGGCGCGGGGTTTTTTTTCTTGGCCATAATTTTAATTCACAATTCGAAATTTGAAATTCGCAATTAACTTCAACCTCCCGCGATCGCCGGGATGATGCTGACTTCGTCGCCGTCTTTGAGCGGCGTCTCGCGGTTTTTGAGGAAGCGGATGTCCTCCTCGTTGACATAGACGTTGACGAAGCGGCGCACCTCGCCTTGGTCATCCACGAGGCGTTCCTGGATGCCGGGGAAGCGCGTCTGCAATTCGACGAGCGCCTCGCCGATGGTGGCGGCGTTGATTTCGACCAGCTCCTCGTTGTTGGTCAACTTGCGG
>DATCDZ010000028.1:0-19171 GCA_036510395.1 Verrucomicrobiia bacterium | reverse complement strand
CCGTATCTCAACGTTGATCCCGGCACGATGTCGCCGTATCAGCACGGCGAAGTTTATGTGCTCGACGACGGCGCGGAGACCGACCTCGACCTCGGCCATTACGAGCGGTTCACGAACGTCAAACTGACGCGCATGAACAATCTCACGAGCGGCCAGGTTTATCAGACTGTCCTCAACAATGAGCGCGAGGGAAAATATCTCGGCAAAACCGTGCAGGTCATTCCGCACGTCACCGACGAAATCAAAAATCGCATCCACGCGCTCGCGGAAAAATCCAAGGCCGACGTCATCATCACCGAAATCGGCGGCACGACCGGCGACATCGAAGGCCTGCCCTTTCTCGAAGCCATCCGCGAGTTCGCGCTCGAAGTCGGCTACAACAACGCGATTTTTCTGCACGTCACTTATGTGCCGTTCATCAAAGCCGCGGGTGAATTGAAAACGAAACCGACGCAGCAATCCGTCGCCAAGCTGCGCGAAATCGGCATCATGCCGCACGTCCTCGTTTGCCGTTGCGAAAAGCCGCTCGACAAGGAATTGCGCCAGAAAATTTCCATGTTTTGCAACGTGCCGCTCGAAGCGGTCATCGAGGAAAAGGACGTTGACCATTCCATTTACGAAGTGCCGCTGATGCTGCAACGCGAGCGCGTGGACGATCTGGTCTGCCGCCTGTTGCATCTCGACACACCCGTCGCGAACATGGCGCACTGGCAGGAGATCATCCGCAAACTCATCGCGCCGCAACATCGCGTGCGCGTCGGCGTTGTCGGCAAATACATCGGCTTGCAGGACGCGTATAAATCGGTCTATGAGGCGATCATCCACGGCGGCATCGGCAACGATTGCGGCGTGGAGATTGTGCAAGTGGACGCCGAGGAAATCGAAAAAGACGGCGCGGAAAAAATGTTGCGCGGCCTCGGCGGAATTTTAGTGCCTGGCGGATTCGGCGAACGCGGCGTCGAAGGAAAAATTCTCGCCGCACAATACGCGCGCGAAAATAAAATTCCTTACCTCGGCCTTTGCCTAGGAATGCAGATCGCGACGATTGAATTTGCGCGCAATGTTTTGAAGATGCCCAACGCGCACTCGACCGAATTCGACCTGCACACACCGCATCCCGTCATCGCGATGCTCGACGAACAAACACGCGTGACGAAAAAAGGCGGCACGATGCGCCTCGGCTCGCAACCGTGCCAGTTGACGCTCGGCACGAAGGCGGCGGAACTTTACGGCTCGTTCGTCATCAACGAACGCCACCGCCACCGCTACGAATTCAACAACACCTACCGCGAAAAATTCGAAAAGGCCGGTTTTGTTTTCAGCGGCAATTCGCCCGACGGCAAACTCGTCGAGGTGATCGAACTGAAAGATCATCCGTTTTTTGTCGCGAGCCAGTTTCATCCTGAATTCCAGAGCAAGCCGCACCAGCCGCATCCGCTGTTCAAGTCCTTCATCGCCGCCGCGCACCAGAACATCCATCACAAGCCGCTGTGAAATGAAAGTAATTCATCCGCATATTGCGCTGGTTTTCGCAGTTGAAATTCAAAAACAAGAATCTGCGTTCATCTGCGTAATCTGCGGACAACCTGCCGCGTGAATTATTCCGAATCCATCCAATTTCTTTACGGCCTGCAAATGTTCGGCGCGAATTTCGGGCTGGAAAACACGCGCAAGCTCGCCGCGCTCGCCGGCAATCCGCAGGAAAAACTCCGCTTCATCCACGTCGCCGGCACGAACGGCAAAGGCTCGACCTGCGCGATGCTCGAAAGCATTTATCGCGCGGCCGGATTGCGCGTCGGGCTGTTCACCTCGCCGCATCTGGTTTCTTTTCGCGAACGGATTCAGGTCAACCGCCAGTTGATTCCTGAAAATGATGTTGCGCGGCTGGTCGGCGAGTTGCGTAGGACAGGCGTCGCGCCTGTCTCTGTTCAAAAAAATCCCGAATCAAAAACGGAAGACGGAGACAGGCGCGACGCCTGTCCTACGTTATTTGAATTCGCCACCGTGATGGCGCTGAAATTTTTCGCGGAACAAAAATGCGACCTCGTGATTTGGGAAACCGGCCTCGGCGGACGGCTCGACGCGACGAACATCGTCACACCGCTCGCGAGCGTCATCACGAACATCGCGTTTGATCACGAACAATGGCTCGGCGATACGCTGGGAAAAATCGCGGCGGAAAAAGCCGGCATCATCAAGCCCGGTGTGCCGACAGTGACCTCGGAAACTCAAACTGAAACTTTGGCAGTCATTGAAAAAGTGGCGAACGGGCAAAAATCGCCGCTGACAAAGGTCGGCAAATCTCCAACCTTCAATCTTCAACTTGCAACCCCGCTCATTGGCGAGCATCAAAAAACAAACGCTGCGCTTGCGCTCGCGACGGTTGAAGTCTTGTATAAACAAATTCCCGTTCCAGAAGAAAAAATCCGCGCCGGACTCGCCTCTGTGAACTGGCCGGGACGTTTGCAATTGGTTGAAAAACCAAACGGCAGGAAAATTTTACTCGACGGCGCGCACAACGTCGCCGGCGCGGAAACCCTGCGCGCGGCGCTGGAGAAAAACTTCGCGGGTGGAAAACCGGTTCTTATTTTTGGCGCCCTGGCGGATAAAAACTGGCCGTCCATCTGCCGGCTGCTGGCGCCTCTGGCGGCGAAAATTTTCACCGTGCCGGTCTCTAGCGAACGCACGGCGGATCCGCGCTCTCTGGCGGAAGCCTTTCACTTCACCGGTTCGGCGGTGGAAACCACGGCTTTTGAAAATCTTGCGGACGCGCTAGAAGCCAGCAAAGACGCGCCTTTTGTCGTCATCTCCGGTTCGCTGTATCTCGTCGGCGAGGCGCTGGAACTGATGGGCTTGTCGCCGGCGGCCGCGGGCGAGCGCGGTTTGAACGAATGGTCGTCGCCGTCGGTGTTGAGATAAGGAACCACCAATTAAAGTCGTAGTCAGGCTAATACTTTGTCATGCCGGCGGATGGCGCGTTGACGCTGGGCTGGTTAGTAACTAAAGTGAAGGCCATTATGCCTTACGCTGATACTCTGCCGAAGCAACGAGGCTTCGCTGAAACAGCCCGCCCGGATGCGTGGTGGCTGCAACCGCTGGCCGTGTTCCTCGGTTTTTCCGCTTTCATTGTTTATTCGACTTGGGCGGCGTTTCAGGGAAATAATTATTGGTTCGCGGGCAACGGCGCGAATTATCTGTCGCCGTTTTACTCGCCGGAACTTTTTTATCCGGCGCAATTTCCCGAACGCGCCGCGCACGCGTGGTTCGGCGCGCAACCGCATTGGTGGCCGCGCTGGCTGGTTTTTTCGCCGGCGTTTTTGGTGCTGTGGGCGCCGGGCGGATTTCGCTTCACCTGTTATTATTATCGCGGCGCGTATTACAAAAGTTTTTGGGCCGACCCGATTGCCTGCGCCGTCGGTGAGCCGCGCAAAAAATATCTCGGTGAACGATATTTCCCGCTGATTCTGCAAAATGTCCACCGCTATTTCATGTATCTGGCGGTGATTTTTATTTTTCTGCTGGCGAGCGATGCGTGGCGTGGAATGTGGTTCGCGGACGCGAACGGCGTAAAACATTTTGGCGTGGGCGTGGGAACGATTGTATTGACGTTGAACGTCATTTTTCTCGCGCTTTACACTTTCGGCTGTCATTCGCTGCGGCATTTGATCGGCGGATTTTTGGATGCGAAATCGAAAGTGCCGTCGTGCGCGAAAACTTACAATTGCGTCACCTGTCTGAACAAAAAACACATGATGTGGGCGTGGGTCAGTTTGTTCGGTGTCGGATTCGCCGATGTTTATGTGCGCCTTTGCGCGATGGGCATCTGGCACGACTTTAGATTTTTTTGAGGCGGAAATGTAGCCGCGCTTGTAAAAGCGCGGATTCGGCGTTTTCACAAACGCCGCTACAAACTGAAAAATTTTAAGAAAATGGCTAATTACGAAACTCACGAATACGACGTGCTGGTCATCGGCGCGGGCGGCGCGGGCTTGCGCGCGGCCATCGAAGCGTCGGCGGCCGGCGTCAAAGTCGGCCTCGTCTGCAAATCGCTGCTCGGCAAGGCGCACACCGTCATGGCCGAAGGCGGCATGGCGGCGGCGATGGGCAACGTGGACGACCGCGACAACTGGATGGTTCATTTCGCCGACACGATGCGCGGCGGACAATACGTCAACAACTGGCGCATGGCCGAGCTGCACGCGAAGGAAGCGCCGGCGCGCGTCCATGAACTCGAAGCGTGGGGCGCGGTGTTCGACCGCACGAAGGACGGCAAAATTCTCCAGCGCAATTTCGGCGGCCATCGTTATCCGCGCCTCGCGCACGTCGGCGACCGCACCGGCCTGGAATTAATCCGCACCTTGCAGGATCACGGAATTCATCAGGGCATTTCGGTTCACATGGAGCAGACCGTGGTTTCGCTGCTCAAGGACGGCGAGCGCGTTGTCGGCGCGTTTGGCTACGACCGAGAGCGCGGACGTTTCCGCATTTTCAAGGCCAGGGCCGTGGTGCTTTCCACCGGCGGACTGGGCCGCGCCTACAAAGTCACGAGCAATTCCTGGGAATGCACCGGCGACGGCATTTCGCTGGCATATCACGCCGGCGCGGAACTGCGGGACATGGAATTCATCCAGTTTCATCCGACCGGCATGATCTGGCCGCCGAGCGTCATGGGCATTCTCGTGACCGAGGGCGTGCGCGGCGAAGGCGGCATTTTGAAGAACAAGGAAGGCAGGCGTTTCATGTTCGACGACATCCCGGACCTTTACAAATCGCAGACCTCGACCGATCCCGAGGAAGGCTGGCGCTATGTCATGGGCGACAAAAATGCCAAGCGCCCGCCGGAACTCTTGACGCGCGACCATGTGGCGCGCTGCATCATGCGCGAGGTCAAAGCCGGTCGCGGCAGTCCGCACGGCGGCGTGTTCCTCGACATCGCGTGGATCAAGGAAAAAATTCCGAATGCGGCGGAACACATCAAAAAGAAATTGCCCTCGATGTATCACCAGTTCATGCAACTGGCGAATCTCGACATCACCAAGGAGCCGATGGAAATCGGCCCGACGACGCATTATCTCATGGGCGGCATCCGCGTGGACGGCGATACGCAGGCCACGAATGTTCCCGGACTTTTTGCCGCCGGCGAGTGCGCCGGCGGCCTGCATGGCGCGAACCGCCTTGGCGGCAATTCGCTTTCCGACCTGATTGTCTTCGGCCAGCGCGCCGGGGAATACGCCGCGAAATATGCAAAAGCCAATCCCAACATTTCCGTCAGCGACGCCGAAACCGAAGCTGCCTACCGCGAAGCCGTGGAACCGTTTGAACGCCCCGCCGGCGGCGGCAGCGAAGGGCCTTACCAGGTGCAATATGATTTGCAGAACATGATGCAGGAACTTGTCGGCATCGTCCGGCTCCAAAACGAAATGGAGAAAGCGCTCGACGGCATAGGCAAGCTCAAGGAACGCGCCGCGAAAGTCGGCATTCAAGGCCACCGCGAATATAATCCCGGCTGGCACACGGCTCTTGACCTCAACCATCTGCTCACCGTTTCCGAGGCGATCACGATGTCGGCGATTGACCGCAAGGAAAGCCGAGGCGGCCATTTCCGCGATGATTTTCCGAACAAAGACCCGGAGGCGGCGAAATACAACACTGTGCTTTCCATGGCGGCGGACGGCTCGATGAAACTGCGCCGCGAACCGATTCCACCCATGCCAGAACCGCTGAAACAAGTCATTGAGGAGATGAAGAACTGAACTTTTGACGCGATGAAAACCGTTACTTTTAGAATCTGGCGCACGGACGGGAATGGCGGCGGCAAGCTTGTGGATTACACCACGGAGATCACCGAGGGACTCGTCGTGCTTGATGTCGTCCACAAAATTCAGGCGACGCAGGCCAATGACCTCGCGTGCCGCTGGAATTGCAAGGCCGGCAAATGCGGCTCCTGCTCCGCCGAAGTCAACGGCATGCCCAAACTCATGTGCATGACGCGCATGGATACGCTGCCGACCGACAAACCGATCACCATCGAACCGATGCGCGCGTTTCCGAGCATCCGCGATCTGGCAACGGACGTTTCCTGGAACTTCCGTGTCAAAGAAAAAATCAAGAAATTCAAGCCGCGTGCGCCCGACGCGCCGGACGGCAGTTGGCGTATGCAACAGGAGGACGTGGATCGCGTGCAGGAATTTCGCAAGTGCATTGAATGTTTCCTCTGCCAGGATGTCTGCCACGTTTTGCGCGACCATCACAAACACGAGGAATTCATCGGCCCGCGCTTTTTGGTTTACACCGCCGCGCTGGAAATGCACCCGCTCGACACGGAAGACCGTCTGCCCGAACTTCGCCAGGCGCAAGGCATCGGCTTTTGCAACATCACCAAATGCTGCACCAAGGTCTGCCCCGAAAACATCACCATTACCGACAACGCGATCATTCCGTTGAAGGAGCGCGTCGTGGATGAGTATTACGACCCGCTCGGCTGGCTCTGGAAAAAAATCCGTCCGAAGGGTTGAGCAGCACTGCGGATTGACGCTGATAAATTTCCCGCGCACACTTCGCTCGTCATGCCTCATCTTTCATGGAACGAAGTTCGTGACCGGGCAATTCGCTTTTCGCGCAATCCTGATTGGGTCAATGCGACCTCCGAGCGGCGCGACAAACAGACATTCTACAACGAATTCTTTGAGGTCTTCGGCATCCGTCGTGCGTCAGTCGCCACATTCGAGGCCAATGTCCGTAACTTGCGCGGTTACGAAAGCGCGATTGATTTACTCTGGCGTGGCAAACTCATCGTTGAACACAAAAGCCGTGGCGAAAGTTTAGAGCAGGCGGAGACGCAGGCGTTTGGTTACATCGAAGACCTCACACGCGAAGGCCGTTTCGATGAAGTTCCCCGCTTCGTCCTTGTTTCTGATTTTGCCAGCTTCGTTCTCTACGACCTTGAGCCGGAGGAGCAGCGCGACCTTCCGCTTTTTGTTGGTCGTCCGATGTCGCGCCTCGAATTTACGCTTCGGGATTTTCCGAAACACGTTCGCGCCTTTGCTTTCATCCTCGGTCAAACGCGCGTGCGTCTTGACCCCGAAGACCCGGCCAATGAAAAAGCCTATGCCCGCATGTGCGAGTTGCACGACGCACTCAAAGCTGGCGGTTTTGGCGGACACGAACTTGAACGCCTCCTCGTCCGCATTCTCTTTTGTGTTTTTGCGGAAGACACCGCGCTCTTTGAACCCGAAACTTTCACCCGCTTTGTCCGCGAGCAAACGCGCGAAGACGGTTCAGACCTCGGCGCACAACTGAATCTGCTTTTTGATTGGCTAAATAATCCGCAAGCCGACAATGACCTTGAAGATACCGACACACTCTACGGCTTCCGCTATGTCAACGGCGGTCTGTTCAGTGAACGCCTCGGCTTTCCACGCTGCAACAAGGCGATGCGGGATGCGTTGATTGATTGTTGCGAATTTCAGTGGGCCAAAATCTCGCCCGCTGTTTTCGGTTCAATCTTTCAAGGCGTGTTGAACGACCGCGCTCGTCGTCAGATAGGCGCGCAATACACCAGCGAGCGTGACATCATGAAAGTAGTGCGCTCGTTGTTTCTCGATGAACTGCTGGCAGAGTTCGAGCAACTTAAACGCGACCGCTCTACCCGCCGTCGTGCGGGCATGGAAGCATTTCACCAACGATTGCGGTCACTTCAATTTCTCGACCCGGCTTGTGGTTGCGGCAATTTCCTTGTCCTCACTTATCGCGAAATCCGCGCTTTGGAAATTGAAGTCGTTCGTGAACTCTCAACTGGAGTCGGCAGCCAGCAACTCTTGCCCATCGTCAACGTGGACCAGTTTCACGGCATTGAAATACTGGAGTGGCCGGTGCGGATTGCGGAAGTCGCGCTATGGCTCATGGATCATCAGATGAACCAGCAGGCCAGCGAAGTTTTCGGCCAGCCGATTGACCGTCTGCCGCTGACCACCTCGCCACACATTGTTCAAGACAACGCGCTCCGCAGAGATTGGAATGAAGTGCTGCCACGCTCGCAATGTTCATACGTTCTCGGCAATCCGCCGTTTGTTGGAAAGAAAGCGCGAAATGCCGAACAGCAAAACGACATGGAAATCGTGTGGGGTGAACTGCAAGGCGCTGGCACGCTTGATTATGTCACTTGCTGGTATCGCAAAGCCGCAGATTACATTCGTGACACGCGAATCCCGGTTGCCTTCGTTTCTACAAATTCAATTTCCCAAGGCGAACAAGTTGGAATCCTGTGGGATTTTCTTTTTCAGCAATACGGGCTGATAATTTATTTCGCTCACCGCACGTTCAAGTGGATAAGCGATGCGCGTGGGATGGCTCATGTCCATGTTGTCATCATTGGTTTTGCCAATTTTGACAAAACACCAAAGCGAATTTATGACTACGCCGAAGGGACTGACAACGCAACGGTGTCGGTAGCAGCGAACATCAATCCATATCTCATCGCGGCAAATAATGTGACTCTCCGCAATCGGGCGAGGCCGGTCAGCAATGTCCCCGAAGCAGAGTTTGGCAGTATGCCCAACGATGACGGAAATCTTCTTTTCACCGATGCACAAAAAGTTGCGTTTCTCGCTGAAGAGCCGCAAGCCGAACCGCTGTTCCGACCATTTTTAAGCGCGCACGAATATCTGCACGGTGAAGGACGTTGGTGTTTGTGGCTTAAAGATGCCAACCTTGCGCTCGTGAGTCATTGTTCCAAAGTCATGGAGCGAATTGAGGCAATTCGCGCGTATCGTCTTGAAAGCCCTCGTGCGGCAACACGAAATCTCGCGCAAACGCCCGGACTCTTTGGTGAAATTCGCGTGCCGCAATCACGGTTTGTTTTGATTCCTTGCCACAGTTCCGAAACACGAGTTTATATTCCATTCAATTATTTCGAGCCGGAATACATTCCAAACAACAGTTGCCTTTTTCTTGAGGATGCAACGCTTTATCACTTCGGCATTATTTCTTCGGGTATGCACATGGCTTGGGTGAAAGCAGTCTGTGGACGTTTGGAATCGCGGTATCGCTATTCAAACAAACTCGTCTATAACAATTTTCCGTGGCCGAATCCCACACATGCACAGCAAGAACGCGTGGATGAATGTGCGCGGGCAGTAATTGCCGCGCGTGAACCACATTTGCCGCCGCGTGGCATGAGCACGCTCGCCAACCTTTACGATCCGCTTTTGATGCCGCCGGAATTGGTGCGCGCCCACGCCGACCTCGACCGCGCCGTTGAAAAATGTTATCGCCCCGAACAATTTCATTCCGACCGCGACCGCGTCGAGCATCTTTTCCGTCTCTACGAACAATTCACCGCGCCGCTGATGCCCGTCACGCCACGAACACGCGGTCGGCGGTCTGTGACCGCCGCAACAACTCCACGCCCACGCAGACAACGCACGCCGGGCTTGCCGGGACAAATTCCACCACAGGCTTGAATTAACTTTCAAATCGGCTTTTTCTTTCAGAAACCCTCATTTTTCTGCATTTTATTGGGATTTTACGAGTCAAATTCATCGGCTTACACTCACTTTTCAGCGATTAACACCAGCTTTTCACCGTCTCGCACGGCAAATAGCACGATTTACACGCCAAATTCTTCGACTTACACACTAAATTCATCAGGTTGCACGTCAAATTCATCGTCTCGCACAGACTTTTCGACGGCTTACACGTCCTTTTTATCGGCTGACACAAACTTTTCGGTCGCTGACACGGACAATTCACCGGCTTACACGGGAAATTCCGCCGCTCGCACAAGAAATTCCGTTGGCGGAAGGAATGGTGCGCGATGGAGGGTTTGAACCTCCGACCCCTACAGTGTCAATGTAGTGCTCTACCACTGAGCTAACCGCGCAGCCGAAGCAGATTTTCATTCTAAATTTTCACCGCGCTTTTGCAAGCGCGAAATGTCGCGTGCCAGGAAGATTTTAATTTCAACTTTGAAGTTGCCGTGCGAAGTTGCTACGCTGCGGCCATGTCACGCAAGACGACAGATTCGCATCATGGTTTCAACGACGTCGTCGGTGTCGCGCTGCTGGCCGCCGCGCTGCTGCTGTTAGTCGCGCAATTTTCCTTCGACCGCAACGACGTTTCCTTTCTGACCACGCAGGTCAACCGCTCGGCGCACAACTGGATCAAGACGCCGGGTGCGTATCTGGCATGGGCCTCATTTTTGTTGCTGGGAATCACCGCATACATTTTGCCGTGGCTGCTCGCAATGTTCGGCGTGGCGTATTTGCTGGATTTTCCAGGCTACCTGCGCGAAAAATTGCGCTGGTCGGTGCTATGGTCGGCAATCCTGCTGCTTTCGCTCACGGGGCTGCTGCACATTCTGGACAACGCGGGCTGGCTCGGAAAAATCCGCGAAGATATTGGCTCACAAAGTGCGGGCGGCTGGCTCGGCTATGCAACCTACGGCGAAATCCGCCATCCAAGTTACAATTTTCAATACGGCTTTTCCCTGCTCGGACCGATTGGCGCGACGATTGTTTATTCGGCGTTGTGCTTGATCAGCCTGCTGTTCCTGACGAATTTCAAGCTCGGCGGATGGATTCGAGGTCTGATTGACTGGAAGCCGGAAGCGGCCAAAGACAAAACCCTTGAAGAACTGGCGCTCGAGCGCCGCGCGGAAGAACTGGAAAAACAGGCGAAAAAACTGCAAGAACAAGTCGCGCGCTCCGGCCTTGGCGCGGACGGGCTGCCCGTGCCCGAACCGACCGTGCGCGACTTGAGCGTGCCGCAGGCCAAGCCGGCGACTGGCGGACGATTCCGCAAAACCACTCTGCCCGAAACCAAAACCGCCGGACCGGTTGCACCAGCGGATGAAGGCGAAACGATCCCCACCAAGGAAATCACCGCCGCGACGACCGATGAAATTCTCGGGAAAAAACCGGATGAGAACATTTCCGAGAAATCCGGGGAGGCACAACCTGCCGGGATAAAAATTGAAGAACCGGTCGCCGAAAAAGTGGATTCCGAAACGTCCGCCGTGGAAAAAGCCGAGCCGGAAATCAAAATCACCGGAATCGCGCCGGCAAAACCAAAATCAAAAAAGCCCAGGCCCATCGCCGTCGCGCAGACGCCGATGATCGGAAATTACAAGCTGCCGCCGATGGAATTTCTCCAGCACGCGGACATGACGTTGAAGCCGACCGAGTCGAAGGAGGAACTCATGGCCAACGCGCGGCTCATGCAGCAGACGCTCGCGCAGTTCGACATCGAAGTTTCGCTCGGCGACATCACCAAAGGCCCGACCATCACCCGCTATGAACTGCATCCCGCGCCCGGAGTGAAGCTGGAAAAAATCGCCGCGCTCTCCAACAACATCGCCGCCGCGCTGAAAGCGGAACGGATTCACATCCTCGCGCCCGTGCCTGGAAAAAGCTCCGTCGGCGTCGAAGTGCCGAACCTTATCAAGACGAAAGTCATCATGCGCGATTTGTTCGAGTCGGACGAATGGCGCAACAGCAAGGCGCGCATTCCCATTGCGCTCGGCAAGGACGTTTATGGTCATCCCATCATCGCCGACCTCGCGGAAATGCCGCACTGCCTCATCGCCGGCAGCACTGGCTCCGGCAAATCCGTCTGCATCAACGCCATCATCGCCTCGTTGCTCTACCGTTTTTCTCCGGATCAATTGCGCTTCGTGATGATTGACCCGAAGGTCGTCGAGCTTCAGCAATACAACGCGCTGCCGCACCTCGTCGTGCCGGTCGTGACCGATCCAAAAAAGGTTTTGCTTGCGCTGCGCTGGGTCGTCAACGAAATGGAAAAGCGCTACCAGATTTTCGCGCGCGTCAACGTCCGCAACATCAAATCCTTCAACGACCGGCCGAAAGACAAGCTCGCGCCGCCGCAGGAACCCGAATTGCCGCTCGTCGCCAAAAAAGAAAAAGTCGAGCCGGGCGCGGATGGTTTCGCCGTGGAAGTTGACGAGCAAATTGTCGTGCCACGCGACGAGGACATCGTCATTCCCGAAAAACTTTCCTACATCGTCGTCATCATTGACGAACTCGCGGACTTGATGCTCGTCGCGCCTGCCGACGTGGAAATGGCCATTGCACGCATCACGCAGATGGCGCGCGCGGCGGGAATTCATTGCATCGTCGCCACGCAAAGGCCTTCCGTGGACGTCATCACCGGCGTCATCAAGGCGAACATTCCGGCGCGCATCGCGTTTCAAGTCGCGGCCAAGGTGGATTCGCGCACGATTCTCGACGCGATGGGCGCGGATAAACTGCTCGGCAAGGGCGATATGCTTTATCTTCCGCCCGGCTCCGGCAAATTGATCCGCGCACAGGGCGCGCTCATCACCGACAAGGAATTGCAGGACATCGTTGACTTCATCGCCAAGCAGGGCAAGCCCACTTACGAGCCGGAAATCCACAAGCAGCTTTCCAAACCCGTCGCCGAATTCGGGAACGAAAGCGGCATTGACGAGGACGAGGAAATCATCCAGCAATGCATCGAGGTCATTCGCAGCGAACAAAAGGCGAGTGTCTCGCTCATGCAACGCCGCCTGCGTCTCGGCTACACGCGCGCCGCGCGCATCATGGATGAACTGGAAAACCGCGGCATCGTCGGCCCGAGCAAAGGCGCGGAGCCGCGCGACATCCTGATTGACCTCGACGGCGGTGGCGCGGACGGCGGCGGACAGGAAGCGGTTTGATTTCAACGAAAACAAATCAACCGTCAGCGGGCAAATCCGTTCAAACCATGCCGATAATTTCACGGGCGCACCGATAAATAGCGCGTGCAACATGTTAATTATAACGGACAGAATGATGATTGTAATAGTAGATATGATAAATATCACAACCGACATGATAAATACCATCAGCGACAAGATAATTTACATCGTTTGAATAAAAAATTTAACGAGCGACAAGATTAATTTCACGAGCGGAATGATAAATAGCATGGCCTAGATGATCATTAACATGGCCGACAAGATAAATTATTCCGTGCTTGTCTTTGATTTACCAATAAAATAGGCTGTTTCCATGAGTTCTACATCAGAAACCGCGAAACCTGCCACAGTGACGCCATTGCCGGATTTGAAATTGCTGGCGGGCGCGCTCGGCAATCCGACGCGATGGAGAATGTTGAAGGAATTGAGTCTCGGCGAACCGCGCACGGTTGGCGAACTGGCGACCGCCGCCGGTTGCATCTATGACAATGCCGGGCGGCATCTGGCCGTGTTGCGCAAAGCCGGGCTGGTAGCGCAGGGACGCGGACGGCTTTACCAGATTTTGAATCAATATCTTCCCGCACCCGGCGAACGCACGGTGGACTTTGGCCACTGCCTGCTCCGGCTGGATGCGGCAGGTTGAAATTCTTCTCCCTCTCCTCGCCCAACGAGGAGAGGGCCGGGGTGAGGAGTAAAATTAGTTCGGAGTTTTTGAGGCGCGGCGAATTGGTTTGAGGCCGCGTTTTTCCAAAAGCCGATCAAACACGGCAAACAGCAAAGTCTTGTCTTGCTGGTCAAGCTCCGCGCTCAAACTGTCAATTACCTCATCGTAAAGTCCCTGTTTGTCCTTCAAGATCGCGAAAATAATTTCCTCGTAAGTGTCCTCAATCCACAAATCGTAAGCGAAGACGGTCGCCTTTTTCTGTCCGGGTCGGTGAGCGCGGGCGGTTGCCTGATTCATCACGGCTGGATTCCACCAATGGTCAAAGTGAATCACATAATTGGCGGCAACAAGTTCATTCAAACCGAGGCCAGCGGTTTTTGGATGGCCGACAAAAACTTTGTGTTCAGGTTTCTCGCCAAACGCGGCGAGCATTTCTTTGCGTTTTTTATCGCTTGTCGCTTTTGAATAATTGAGCGTTCCAAAATTGGCGAGTTCAGATTCAATCCAATTCGCGCCAGCAAATCTTTCATCAACGTATTGCGAAAATACGAGCGCCTTGTCACCCTCCGCCGTGATGTCATCCAAGCTGTCCCGCAACCAAACCATTTTTGAACTCTCGCCGGTTCGCGGACAGCGATTGCAAACTTGTTTCAGTTTGCCGATTAAAACTAGAATGTTGTGGGCTGTGATGGTTTCACCTTTTGCGTGGAGTTCAAGCACACCCTGTTCTTCAAGTTCGTTGTAGCTTTTTCGCTGCTCATCTTCCAATCGCAACCAGACGGGATTTTGAACAAGCGGTGGCAAATCAGCGAGAACGTCTTGCTTACGACGACGCAGAAAATATGGCTTAATTACCGATTGAACTTCCTGCGGATAATAGTCACGCGCCTCGAACAAGCCCGGCTTGATGAATTCAAAAATTGAAAAGACATCTTCAAGATGATTTTCCAATGGCGTGCCTGTCAGTCCCCAGCGGTGGTTTGCCCGCAATTCGCGGATTGCTTTTGATAGCCCAGCATTTCGGTTTTTAATGCGCTGCGCTTCATCAGCGATGATTAAACCAAATTCTCCTTTCCGCAGTAGTTCCACATCTTCAAGGTCGTTTCGCAACGTGTCGTAAGTTGTCAACCAGATGTGTGCCGGTTGACGCCAGCAATCTTTTCGGTATTCCTTGACGCCACGCACGACGGTAACTGCGAGATTTCCAGCCCACTTTGCAAGTTCCCTGCTCCAGTTTGGAATAACGCTCACCGGACAAACGACAAGTGCCGTCCTGATTTTTCCGGTTTGAAATAAAATCCGAAGTGCGACAGCGGCCTGAACGGTCTTGCCTGTTCCCATGTCATCACCCAAAAGAACAGTTTCCGTGTCCAAAAGAAATTCGACGCCTTTCGTTTGAAAACCATAAAGATTTGAAGGCAGGTCAACAACCGTTCCCAAATTCAAATTGATTGGCCGTTGTAGAAGTGGAAGCAGCAAATCCCAAATGCCAGAGCCGCGTATCATCCGCTGATTTCCAGAGATTTTTGCTTTTTGCAATGCCTCTTGGAACTCACGCTTCTTTTGTTCGGACATGAGTTTTGGCGGTGACTGCTTCTCCGATTCTTTTGTTTCTGGAAGGAATTGTTTTCCACCCGCCCGCGCCAATCGAACCAGCGGTTTATGCAAATCATCTGAAACCGCTATGCGTGGAGTTGGAAATTCAAAAACTTGGCTGCGCTGCGGCGGCTCGTGTAAATCATCGGACACCGACGCACGCGAAAGCAAAAAAGTCAGGCAATCTTTTGTGCTGACCGGCTGGGGCGTTTCAAACACGCGATGAAAGTCATCTGAAAAATCTGGCCGCTTTGTAAGACACAAAAAATGATTGGATGCAGCAGAGGCTTGAGCCTTTGCCCGCAGTTCTTCGGTTTCGGATTCTCCAAGCAACGGCAATGAGGTTTCAGTCGCAGTTTCTGTGAGCAGTTCAAGCGAACCCGTATTGCTGCGAGGAATGGAAAGCAGAATTCCAGAAAACGAATCTTGGGAAACTGTTTGTGTCAGCAAGCCAAGCGAACTTGTGACGTTGCGCGGAACAGAAAGCAGGTCTTGAGATTTTTGGGCTGGGGACGAAATCGGCGGAAACATTATCGAGCGGGACTGTGGCGCGGACAAAACGTAATCCGTCTCCTCTAACCAGCCAATCCTCGGCTTTACAAACTTTGCGGCAGCAATTTCATCAGCCGTTTTCCAGACCCGTCTGCGAACATTTTGGAAAAGCGATAACACTGTCAATCAGCTTTCAAGAACGCGTTCGTCGTGGACATATTTCAAACCTTCAACCAAGCGTTGAAATGGCTCGGTCAAATCCCAGCGGCCAAACAAATCACGCAGTCGGTCGCCAGTGGCATCAAGGTCAGTTGCAAATTTTGAATTAGCTTGAATTTCCACCTGCTCAAATTTTCCCGATGCTGATTGAATCAAAAGACCTTTCGATTTTGAACTGTTTGACTTGGCGACACGAATAACCGGGACAGAAATCTTGTGGCGCAAATCAAAATAAGCTTCGTCGGCAATTAAGATGAGTTGTGGCTTTTCACGAACCGAAGAAATCAGCGGTGCGCCGATGAGTTCCGTCAGCACATGAGGCAGAAGCGACTTGCCATAAAGCGTTCGTTGAAGGTCTGTCGGGCGAACCGGCGCGGTGCAACGAAATTCCAGCGGCTTGCTCCATTCATCCGTAACGAGAATCGCGCCGCGATATGCCGCCCCATCGTCAAATTCACGGTAGCCAAGAAAAGCAATTGATGTTTGCGGTGATGCGGGTTGTTGTTCAGCGCTCATGGCGAGATTCAAACACATTCATAATCCAAAGGAAAGACCCTGAATTGTTATTATTCGCTCCTCACCCCGCCCTCTCCTCGTTCGGCGAGGAGAGGGAGAATTATAGGGGATGCTCAATTATCGTCGGAACCGGCTCCAGCGTCATCGGCTCGTCGTGCGCCAGATAGTTTTCGCAGACGCGGAAAAAATCCGCCGTGGTCGTCACGCGGCGGATTTCGTGCAGGAATTTTTCGTCCACGCCGTCGCCGATGAAGTTCATGAATTTTTTCATCCGCATCACCTGCGACGATTCCGGCACGCCGGGCGTGATTTCGTTCTCCCACAGTTCGCGGACGTAGGCCAGCACGTCGCGACCGGTCGGCAATTTTATTTTCTCACCACGAAACTGCGCGCGGATCTGGTCGAACATCCACGGATTGCGGATCGCGCCACGCCCGATCATCAATCCGCGCACGCCGGTTTCGGAAATAATTTGTCGCGCCTGCGCCGCGCTGAAAACATTACCGTTCGCGAAAACCGGACAGCGCAATTCTTTTGCGGCTTGAGCGATCAAATCGTAGCGCACGCCGGGACGATACATTTGTTTGACCGTGCGCGCGTGAACCGTGAGCAGGTCAATCGGATGTTTCGCAAAAACTTTCAGCAGCGCGTCAAATTCATCCGGCGATTCAAAGCCGAGCCGCGTTTTCACGGTGAACGGAATCATCACTGCGTCGCGCAACGCGCCGAGGATGGCGTCTATCTTTTGCGGCTCGCGCAGCAGTCCGCCGCCCGCGCATTTGCGATAAACGATCGGCGCGGGACAGCCGAGGTTCAGGTCAATCGCGGCGACGGGATAATTTTGCAACTCCTTCGCCGCGCGCACGAGTGCGGGGATGTCGTTGCCGATGAGTTGCGCGACAATTGGTTTGCCGGTCGGATTTTCCGTGATGGATTTGAGGATCCATTTTTCCAGATGCGAGACGGCGTGGACGCGGAAGTATTCCGTCCAATAAACATCCGGCCCGCCGTAGCGCGCGATGACGCGCATGAATTCGAGCGTCGTCACGTCCTGCATCGGCGCGAGCGAAAGCACGGGCGCATCACCGCAGAGCAGTTGCAAAAATGTTTCAGACGGAGTCACGCGGAACGAGTTTGGGTGAAGATGAAATGAAAACAAGGGTCAACATCTTGTTTCCAACACCCGGCCATACCCGTCGCGAATTGCGGCGAGCCGGTCAATCTGAAATCGCTTACGCTCAAGCCGGCGGCAAACGGGCAGTTTCATCTTCAAGCTTGGCCTCGGCGCGCAAATGGTTTCAAATCCGCCGTGACTTCAAATGCCCGCTACCAGCTTGTCCGCCTGAACAGCGGCATTTGTTCGGTCCGTTCGCTTGCGGATAGCGAGACGTTTCATCCTGTCGTCGGCCCGGTCGCGGAGGCGGAGGCGCTTTACGTCAACCAGCTCCGGCTCCGCGAACGCCTTCAAAATCACACTGGCGAATTTGTGATCTGGGACGTCGGCCTCGGCGCGGCGGCCAACGCGCTGACCGTCCTGCGCGCCACGCGGGACATCTCGTGCCAGATTCGGCTTGTGAGTTTCGATCACACGCTTGAGCCGCTGGAATTCGCACTGAAGCACGCCGCCGATCTCGGCTACTTCGGCGGCTACGAAAATCATCTGCAAAAATTCATCCGCAATCATCGCGCGGCGTTTCAAGACGGCAAACAGTCAGTGCATTGGGAATTGCAACCCGGTGATTTTCCGTCGCTTTTGAAATCAGAAATCAGAAATCAGAAATTTCAAAAGCCTCACGCCATTTTGTTCGACGCTTTTTCGCCGGCCAAAAATCCGGCGATGTGGACGCTGCCGCTTTTCACGAACCTGTTTCAACTGCTCAATCCGCTGCGTCCCTGCGCGCTGCCGACATATTCGCGCAGCACGATTTTACGCGTGACGCTGCTGCTCGCCGGGTTTTTTGTCGGCGCGGGCCATGCGACCGGCGAGAAGGAGGAAACGACAATCGCCGCGAACGAGTTGAGCCTGATTTCCGAGCCGCTCGACCGCCGCTGGCTGGAACGCGCCCGCCGGTCGCACAGCGCCGAGCCGATGGTGGAACCGGTTTATCGCATTGCGCCGCTTTCGCCGGAAAGCTGGAAAAGATTGCAGACGCGCCCGCAGTTTCAACTTTGAATTCCGGCAAAAAATTTTAGACTGCCGCCGTGAAAATTCCGCGCAGTTGAAATCCTTGAATTGGCCGGCCTTGGAAAAATCAAACTTTGAAAAAATATGCCGCCGCCGGTTTTGAAAAAATTGTCGTGCCGAAGGGCCGCGGCAATTGTCTTGGCTTTCATGATTTCGACGCTCGTGCCAGTCGCCCGCAGTGCGCCGGTGCATCTGGTTGAACAGCCTCCAGTGCAAATTGCCGCAGTGATGTCCAATGTGTTCCTCGTGGATTTTGGTCGCGTCGCCTTTGGCAATCTTCAACTCAACCCGCCAACGAATGCCGCCGGAAATATCACGGTTCGTTTCGGCGAAGCCATTGTTGACGGGCGCATCAACCGCAAGCCGCCCGGCAGCGTCCGTTACGCCCAGGTCGAAGCCGCACTCGACGGAAACAAACCTCTCGTCGTCGAGCCGCCGGCGGATAAACGGAATACCGGGCAACCCCAGGCCGTGCTCACGCCGCAGGAGTTGGGTGTCGTTCTGCCGTTTCGGTGGGTCGAAATCGAAGGCTGGCCGGGCGAATTGCGGCCGGGGAATTTGTATCGGCGCGCGGCGTTTGCCAGCACTTGGAATGACAATGCGGCGGCGTTCCATTCGTCGGATGAAATGCTCAACCGCATCTGGGAACTGTGCCGCTATTCGATCAAGGCCACGACCTTTGCCGGCATTTATGTGGACGGCGACCGCGAACGGACTGCTTACGAGGGCGATGCCTACCTCGACCAGATTAGCCAATACTACACCGACGGCGGCGTGCAGATCG
>DATCDZ010000027.1:0-10973 GCA_036510395.1 Verrucomicrobiia bacterium | reverse complement strand
ATTAACCTTTCCTGTTTTGCTAACTACAAAAAATTCCTGTTTTGAAAACTACGCGACAAGATATAAAATACTTGTTGCATTCACGCGCGTTTCCGCGTAATTATCAGGCCGTCGAAGGTTCTGTTAGTCCCGTTTTTGCGGGACGATTTCCCAAGTTCAAAAATTCAAAATTGGTTTTGGAACATATTCCGGCCTTCGCGCACACACATACTATGAGCAGTCCAGACAGCAACGGGGAGAAAATCCCCAACCACGGTTCCGGCCACTTGGAAATCTCCGAAAAAGGCTTTGGCTTTTTGCGGACCGCCCAGAATCATTTTCATCCCAAACCCACCGACATCTTCGTCACGCCCGACACCATCCGCCGCAATTTTCTGCGCGAGGGCAGTCATGTCGTCGGCACCACGCAGCCGCCGCATCGCGGCACCAGCCCGCAGCTCAAGACCGTGGAAAAAGTCAATGACCTGTCGTTCGAGGACTACACGAAAGTCGTCCGCTTCGAGAACCTCACGAGCATTGACCCGATTGAAAAATTTCAGCTCGAAACCACGCCGGACTTGATCGAGACGCGCGTGATTGACCTCGTCACGCCCATCGGCAAAGGCACGCGCGGCATCATCGTCGCGCCGCCGCGCACGGGCAAAACGACCATTCTCAAACAGATTTGCAACGCGATCACCACGAATCATCCGGACGTTCACGTGATGGTTCTGCTGATTGACGAACGCCCGGAAGAAGTCACGGATTTCCAACGCTCGGTGAAGGCCGAAGTCGTCGCGTCCTCAAACGACATGGATCTGGAAACGCACGTCCGCCTGTCGCGCTTCATGATCGAACGTTGCCGTCGCATCGTCGAGGCGGGCAAGGATGTTTTCGTGCTGCTCGATTCGCTGACGCGCGTTGCCCGCGCCTACAACAGCGTTCACGGCGGCAGCGGCCGCACGATGACCGGCGGCGTGGACGCGCGCGCCCTAGAAATTCCGCGCAAGATGTTCGCCTCCGCGCGCAAGATTGAGAACGGCGGTTCGCTCACGATTCTCGCCACGGCACTGGTGGACACCGGTTCGCGCATGGACGAATTGATTTTCCAAGAATTCAAAGGCACGGGCAACATGGAGTTAATTCTCGACCGCAAGCTTTCCGACCGTCGTTTGTATCCGGCGATTGATATTCCGAAGAGCGGCACGCGCAAAGAGGAAAAATTGTTCGCGACCAAGAACCTGGAAGCCATCCGTAAACTGCGCCGCACGATGGTGGACTTGAACCCCATCGAGGCGATGGAAACGCTCACCGCCGCCCTCAAGAAGCACAAGACCAACGACGAGTTGCTGGCGAAGATGTCCGTTGGAAGCTGATTTAATTTGCTACCATGAAAACAGCCAAAGTAATTTTACTTGCTGTCGTTGGCTTGCTTCTCTTCGCAGATGTTAGTTGGCGGATTTGGACTTGGAATGCCAATGTTGCTTATCGTGCCGCCACCAGACGGATTCAATTGATAGATTATCACACCAATAATGTGGAAGGTGTTGGAATTTTGGAGGCAAAAACAGGCAAGCTGCTTTGGATTGAATGGTTTGATAATGATGAAAAAATTCCTAGTGAAGTCAGTTCTTATTTTGATGGAGCAAATGTTTTTAATTTATTTCCAAAGGAAAACAAAACATTAAGATATGAAGCTATTTTTCATGGTCTTGGGAAAAGCCAAATTGCGTGGCATGATTTGGGCCGAGGATTATTCATGGACAGATTTTTTTGGGATACCAACGGCGTTTTTTCAAAAATGGAAATTTGGTATGACAATACATGGCATACTGTTGACCGACGGAACGAAAGAAATGGCATTCTCATCAACGGGCAGTGGTGTCAACTTGCATTCGACACGAACAGAATGTGGACAATAGAGACAAAAACAAATCAGTAAGTTTTCTGAAATGAAGATTGCTGATTTACATTCGCGTCCGCCGCTGGAGCGGATGTTGCGCATCCATCAGGCGTTGCAGGCGGGTGGATTTCCCAATGCCACCAAGCTCGCGCGCCAAGTCGAAGTTTCCACGAAGACGATCCATCGCGACATTGAGTTCATGCGCGACCGGTTGAACCTGCCGATTGAATACGACAGCGCCCGCATTGGCTACCGTTACACCGGCGAAGTCAGCGCGTTCCCGACGATGCAGATCACCGAAGGCGAAATCTTCGCGCTCGTCGTCGCGGAAAAAGCCTTGCAGCAATATCGCGGCACGAGCTTTGAGAAACCGCTTTTGAGCGCGATCAAAAAAATGGAGCAGGCGCTGCCCGACACCATCTCGCTCAACCTCGCCGACATCGAGCAGACGATTTCCTTCCGCACACGCGCCGAACCGATACTCAATCTGGAAATCTTTGAGGCGCTCGCCAAAGCCGTCGCGCAACGTCAACAACTGGAACTGAATTATCGAAAACCCGGCGTAAAAAATTCCGAGGCGCGCCTCGTTGACCCGTATCACCTCGCGAACATCAACGGTGAATGGTATCTGTTTGCGTTCGACCACGCGCGCAAGGACATTCGCACCTTCGCGCCTGCTCGCATCAAATTCGTGAAGCCGACGGGCAAGACTTTTGAGCGCTCGCAAAAATTTTCGCTGGAAAAACGCCTGCGCGACAGTTTTGGCGTCCATTCCGGCCAGGGCGAACACGAAGTCGTCATCCGCTTCAATCCGCGCGCCGCCGATTACGTCCGCGAAAAAAAATGGCACGAGTCGCAGCAATTGCGCGAATTGAAAAATGGCGGCGTGGAATTGCAGTTGAAACTTTCCAGCCTCGCCGAGATCGAGCGCTGGGTTTTGAGTTGGGGCGGCGATGCGGTTGTCATCAAGCCCAAAGAACTCGCCGAATCCATCCGCGAAGCCGCCCGAAAGATTCTGCTGTCTCGATGTTTATAGTGGGTAAAACATCTAAAGCGCATTTCGGCTGTCGCGGAGCGACTCTGGAAATTAGCCGGGGACAACGTCCCCGGTTTGGCAACCGAAAGAATGTGTCCTGAATGGACACTGGAAATGCTGACAACAAGATGGTTTCCAGCGTCCTTTCAGGACGCGGGACTTTATTGAACGCCTTTCCCGGCACGCTGTGCCGGGCTAATTTCCAATGTCGCTCCGCGACATCCATTGTTTTACCCATTAGAAACATCGAGGAACCAAGATTCTTTATTGAGCCAGCTGATCGGCCCGATATTTCGGCAGTGTCCTGATTTCGGAGCGCGGCATTTATGCCGCTTCACCGTTACAAGCAAATCTGGCGTTGAAGCGGGCTAAAGTCCGCGCTCCATCGGCAAATTAGGACACTGCCGATATTTCAGTTGCATTTTAATTGGGCGGGGCATATAAGCAAACTACACGCAATAAATCTTAATCAGGAGATCAACCCCAATATAATTATGAAAACCAAATCCACATTTATCCTGCTGACGTTGCTGACGCTGGCAACTCTCAACCACCAATTCTCAACCGCCTTCGCCCAAGCCACGGTCTTCACCTATCAAGGGCGCGTGACGGACAACGGCACGAACTTTAATGGTTCCGGCCAGTTCCAATTTGCGCTGGTGACCAGCACCAATGCCAGCTACGCGGCTACGGCCACGATCACAATTGGCGGCCCCAGCAACAATGGATTTGTCAGCAGCATCACGCTCGCCAACGGCGGCTTTGGTTATACCGTCGCGCCGCAAGTGACGTTTTCTGGCGGCGGGGGTTCCGGCGCGCAAGCGACGACCACCATCAGCGGCGGCGTGGTGACCTCAATCACGCTGGTGAATCCTGGTTCCGGTTATACCGGTGTGCCGATGGTGACCATTGCCACGCCGCCAGTGAGCATCGCCTACCCAACTTATTGGAGCAATGACGGAACCAGTGTCAACGGCAGCGAACCGACGGGCGCCGTGAATGTGACTGTGGCCGATGGATTGTTCACGGTGACATTGGGCGATACGAACACGGTGAACATGGCGGGCATGGATTCCTCGCTGTTTGGCCAGCCCAATTTGCAGCTACGGATTTGGTTTAACGATGGTGTTCATGGATTTGCCGCCTTAAGTCCGTTGCAAAATCTGACGCCCACGCCGTATGCGGTGAACGCCATGTTTGCAAATTCATTTAATGGAATTATTTCACCGGCTAATTTGCCCAATGGTCTGGGCGGTTACGTCAACACTGCCAGCGGCAACCTTGCGACGGTGAGCGGCGGCGAATACAACACCGCCAGCGGCTATTCGGCGACAGTGGGTGGCGGTTTTGGCAACGTCGGCAACGGCTCTTTTGCGACGGTGGGTGGCGGCGAAAACAACACCGTCAGCGGTTCAGCTTACATCGACTTTGCGACAGTGGTTGGCGGCGAAAACAACTATGCCGGCGGCTCTTGGGCGACAGTGGGTGGCGGTTTTGGCAACACCGCCAGCGGCAATTATAGTTTTGCTGCGGGAGCCAATGCACAAGCAACCAATGATGGCGCTTTTGTTTGGAACGATTCCACGGGTTCAACCTTCTCTTCGACCACCAGCAATCAATTCTCGGTTCACGCTTCCGGCGGAATCCGGCTGGCGGGAGATGTGCAGCTCGACAGTTCCGCCTACCACCACCTTTCGCTTACCGGCGGCAACGCTCTGGGCTATCTCTACGGCTCATTTCCCGCCCTGGGCGACGGCGTTCATCTGGGCTATAACTATTATTACGATGCCGGCGGCGCGGGTCATGTCAGTGACACCGGCGGTGCCACCTCGCGCCTGAGCGTTGGCTTTGGCTTTGTGGGAATCTATGTGGGCGGCGTCAACGCCGCGCCAAACACTCAACGTCTTTTGGCCAACAGCACCGGCGTAACGGTCAACGGCACGTTTAACAACAGCAGCGACCGGAACGTCAAACAGGATTTCGCGACCGTAAGTTCTTCCGAGATGCTTGAGAAAGTCACCCGTCTGCCCATCAGCGAATGGAGTTATAAAGAAGACCCGACGACGCGGCATGTTGGGCCAATGGGACAGGATTTTTATTCCACGTTCAACATCGGCACGGATGAGAAACACATCGCGCCGATTGACGAAGGCGGCGTGGCGCTGGCGGCGATCCAAGGCTTGAACCAGAAATTGGAAACGGAAAACGCGGAATTGAACGCGCGGCTGGACCGGCTGGAAAAATTGATTTCCGGTCCGGCGGACAAACCTTGAAAAAAAACAAGTAGGAGACGACGTCAGGAGTCTCTAACTTAAATAAACCACGACATGAAAAATAACATGAAAACAACATTTGAGTCTCGTGACCTCGACTCCTACAGACATTTCCGCGCTGTCCAAAGGCTCGCGCTGTTTTGTTTCATCCTGCTGCCTTCAACCTTCAACCTTCAGGCGCAAAATTACTCGATAGACTGGTATAAAATTTCCGGCGGCGGCGGCACGAGCACCAACGCACAGTATTCCCTCAACGGCACCATCGGCCAGCCGGATGCGAGCGGGGCAATGATCGGCGGCAATTATTCACTCACCGGCGGTTTCTGGAGTCTGATTGCCGTGCTGCAAACCGCCGGTGCGCCGACATTGACCATCACTCATTCAGGCAACAATGTGATTGTTTCGTGGCAGTCGCCGGCGACGGGATTTGTCTTGCAACAGAACGACAAATTGAGCGCAGCAAATTGGACGACTTCAGGCTTCTTGGTGAGCAGCAACAGCACGATGATGAGCATTACCATTCCTTCGCCGGCTGGGAATTTATTTTTCCGCCTGAAGAATTGACCGTGCGCTACGGCGTGACTGGAAATTTAGAAGTTTTCAAAATTGAATTGCATCAGTTTCGTGTCATAATTGACTTCGTCATGCGAAAAATCATCCGCCGCTTGTTGTGCGTTCTGGCCATGCTTTGCGCGGTCGAAGCGTCGCACGCGCAAGGCACGGCGTTCACCTATCAAGGTCAGCTTAACGACGGTGGCAGCCCGGCCACGGGAAATTTCGATCTGCGATTTCAGATTTATGACGCCGTGACCAATGGAAATGCCATCGGCTTCCCGCTGACCAATTCCGCCGTCGCGGTGAACAACGGGTTGTTCGCAACGACATTGGATTTTGGCGCGGGCATTTTCACCGGCACGAATTACTGGCTGCAGATCGGCGTGCAAACCAATGGTTTGACCAACGCGTTCACTTCACTGATTCCGCGCCAGCCGGTTTTGCCGGTGCCTTATGCGATCTTCGCCAATTCCGCGAGCAATTTGCTGGGCACGCTGGCGGCGACTCAATTGAACGGCACGCTGCCCTCAAGCGCGTTTGCCGGCTACACGAACACGGTGTCGCTGACCAACAGCGCGAATCTTTTCAGCGGAACTTTTAGTGGAACCTTCAACGGCAACGGCACGAATCTCCTGAACCTGAACGCTTCACAGTTGACCGGCGGCATTGTGGGCGACGCGCGGCTTTCATCCAATGTGCCTTTGCTCAACGGGAATCAGACTTTCAGCGGGGCGAATAATTTGACAAACGGGAACAACAGCTTTGTCGGCAGTTTTTTTGGAAACGGACTGGTCGGCTGGATTGCCACCAACGGCGCATCCATTCAGGCGGAAATTGATCGCGGCTATTTGCTGATGAATTCGCAGGTGGTGACGGTGACATTGCCGCTGAACGCGAACGTCGGCGACATCGTGCGCATTTCCGGGGCGGGTGCGGGTGGCTGGCAAATCGCACAGAACAGCAACCAATCCATCCTCGGAAATTTTTCGAGTTTTTCCAATTCGTCGTGGGCGCTTGCCGGCGCGGCGGGCTTAAATTGGAATTCCATTGCCTCGTCCGCCGATGGCAATCGCTTGGCGGCGGTCGCCGCAGCGGTCACCAGCGGCAGCGGCGGAATTTTCATCTCGACTGATTCAGGGGCAACGTGGACGGGGTCAAACGGGGACAGCAGCTCGCCATGGCGTTCCATCGCGTCTTCTGCGGATGGCACCAGATTGGTCGCCGCAAACGCCAGCGGCGGAATTGGCGGAATTTATACCAATTCCGGCGCGTCGTGGAACAAGGCTTTGTCCGGCGGCGTTAATTGGTCCTCCGTGACTTCATCGGCGGACGGCAGCAAGCTGGTGGCGGCCATCAACAACAGCGCGAGCGGCGGTATTTACACTTCCGCCAATTCCGGCGCGACATGGTCGCAAACGGTCGGCACGGCCAGAAATTGGGTTGCGGTCGCGTCGTCCGCCGATGGCAGCAAACTTGCGGCGGCGGTTTATGGCGGCGGCATTTATACTTCCGCCAACTGGTCGCAGGCCACCAGCGTCGGAAACAAAAATTGGACATCCATCGCGTCGTCCGCCGACGGCGGCAGGCTGGCCGCGACGGTCAACGGCGGCTTCATTTACACGTCGGGCGATTCCGGTTCAACATGGGTGGCGGACAATGTGCCGGCGGCAAATTGGACTTCCATCGCATCGTCTGCGGATGGCAGCAAACTCGCAGCCGTTGCGAATGCCGGTGGAATTTATCTTTCGAGCAACGGTGGCGTGACGTGGACACAGACCAACCCGACCAATGGCGCAGTCTGGAGTTGCATCGCTTCATCTGCCGACGGAGGCAAACTTGCGGCGACAATTCTTGGCGGCGGAATTTATCACTCGCAAGTCTCGTCGCAAACCGCGACGACCACCGGCGCCGGCGGCTACATCAGCGGCATTCAAGGTTCGGCGGTCGAACTGCAATACATCGGCAACAATCAATGGATGCCCGCCAGTTCCGCAGGAACGATCTGGGCGCATTAAATTTTGAAATTTGCCGACTGGCCTAGAAACTTTTTCGGATTCTGGAAAATCACTTTTTCGATGGCAGTTTCCAAATGGCCGCGCCGTTTCATTTCCAGCGCGGTTTTGGGCACGGCCAGCGGGTCGCTCACGCCCCAGTCGCACGCGCTGTTCATCCAGATTCGTTCGCTGCCGCAGGTTTCCAGGATGTCAATCGCGCGCGCGGGCGTGCATTTAGTTTCGGGATAAAGCGTCATGCCCGCCCACATTCCGGCGTCCAAAACCATTTCCACCGTGTGCTCCTCGACATGGTCAATGATGACGCGCTCCGGCCGGATGCGCCGGTCATTTTTCAAAACGTCGAGAATCAATCTTGTGCCTTTGAGCTTGTCTTCGAGATGCGGCGTGTGGACTAAAATCAGTTGATTAAATTTCGCGGCGAGTTCCACTTGCATTTCCAAAACGCGCAATTCGTTTTTGGAATTTTTGTTCAGGCCAATTTCACCGATGCCGAGAACATTTTTGTGGTCAAGAAATTTTGGAATCAGCGCAATGACTTCTTCCGCGAGTTTCACGTCCTCGGCTTCTTTGGAATTGATGCAGAGCCAGCAAAAATGTTTCAGGCCAAATTTCGCGGCGCGTTTTGGTTCGTGTTCCGTCAGTTGTGAAAAATAATCAAAAAAACCGGCGGCCGAACTGCGATCAAAGCCCGCCCAAAACGCGGGTTCGCAAACGACTTCGCAACCGGCAAGTGCCATGCGTTCGTAGTCATCCGTCGTGCGGCTGACCATGTGGGCGTGCGGTTCGATGTAGCGCATGATGTTATTGGACAATTTTTTGCCATGTCTCATCAAGCTTCCAATGCACAGTAAATTTGCCTGCGTCCGATCGAACGATCCGTCCGGTGTCGGTCCATGGCGTTTTTTCAGTTGGGTTGGTGCTGGTTTTTAATGTCTCAATCAAATGTCCATTTTTGATAATCCATGTGCCTGTCCGTTCGTATGTATTTGTGCGGTCAGTATGACTGAACCATGTTAGTTCTACAAAGCTGCCATCTGCTGCGACGATATTTGTGCGCCGCATGCTCAATGGCATTCCCACTCCACGCGGAAGATTATTTTCTTCCCGCATCCAAGTTCCGGGTAGGTATTTGAGAAAAGCTGTGTCAAGTTCAGAAGTTTTGACGTGCTGCCAATGCAGCAACATACACGCAGCGACAATAATAATTAGCAATCCAACAATTATAAGTTTTTTCATGGCGCGAAATTTTGTGGAGTAGTCATCTTTCGTTAAATAGACACCGGGCTGTTCAAATTTGTATATTCATTCTTTCAGTCACGCACCTTGCGCCCCTTTGCCTTCAGCCTTTGAAATTGGCTTCGTCGTCAAATCGCTGAACGCGATCAAAACTTTTTTTGCTTTTTCTTTTTTGTCGCCGGTCAATTCACCGAGCGCGGCACGAAAGGCTTTGAAACGAAAATCATCTTTTTCATCCGCGCGCTCAATGCGGTCGAGGAACGCGGCGAGTTCGATGAGCTTGTGCCGCGCGTCGAGAAAATAAAGGTCGAGAACTTTGCGCTTGGTCATAATTTGCTTGCGATTGTAGCAGCGGACGTGAGTCCGCTCAATTTTTAAGAATGAGCCGACTCACGTCGGCTGCTACGCTAATTTCAGGAAAAATTCTTTTGCCATTTTGCAGGTTGCCAGACTTAACTCTTCAAGCGAACAATTTTTTGTTTGCGCGATAACTTCGGAAATTTCTTTGACGTAAGCCGGTTCGCAGCGTTTGCCGCGATACGGCACGGGCGCAAGATATGGGCAATCGGTTTCCAGCATGAATTTGTCCAATGGCGCGGCGGCGACGCAATCGCGCACGTTCTGCGCGTTTTTGAAAGTGACGATTCCCGTGAAACTGACGAGCGAGCCGATTTCAAAGACCTGACGCATTCGTTCCACGGTTTCACCGAAACAATGAAACACGCCGCGCGTTTTGCCGATGAACGGCTTCATCTGCGCGATGGTGTCGTCAAATGAATTGCGCTGGTGGATGACGCAGTTCAAATTAAATTCAGCAGCGACTTCCATTTGCTGGCGGAAAATCTCCGCCTGCTTTTCCTTGTAACGCGCGTCGTCGGCTGCGGTGAATTCCGGCTTCCCGCTCGGCAAATGATGATAATCCAGGCCCGTTTCGCCGATGGCGACGACTTTGGGATGCTTCGCAAATTCGCGCAGGGCGGGGCGCAAATCGGATGGAGCTTTTTCCGCCTCGGTTGGATGCCAGCCGACGGCGGCATAAACGCCGGGAAATTTTTCAGCGAGCCGGATGGCGCGCTCGCTGCTGTCGAGGCTCGTGCCGATGGAAATGATTTTTGAAATTCCGGCGGCCTGCGCGCGCGCGACGACTTCCGTCAAATCAGGCGCGTAGTCGGGATAATCCAGGTGAGCGTGCGTGTCGAAGAAGATGCCCATGTGAATTTATGGTTTGGCTGGCTCTTTCGTGCTGGAAATCTTTTGCGTGAGCGCGACTATTTTTTCTTCAATGGAATTTTTGCCGGGATAATCCGGCGCTTCTTCAATCAGTTTTCTGTAGTCGTCAATGGCCCCGGCATAGCGATTCTGCGCCTGAAGGTCCATGCCGAGTTTCAGACGAAGGCGGATGCGCTGCTCGGGCGACGGATTTAATTTTAACGCACGTCCGTAAATTTCAATCGCCGAGGAAGGTTTGCCCTGTGCTTCGCAAAGGTCGGCGAGTTTTTCCGTCAGAACGGCGCTGTTGGTCGTCACGCCGAGGCTGTCAATCAGTCCGGCGACTTCGGGTATGCTTGCGCGACGCACCAGTCCCAGGTTTGCAAGCTGCAAGTAGGACCATTCCAGCAGCGGGCTGTTCTCGCGCAGAAGCCCGGCGTGCAACAGTTGCGGCGATTTTCCGAACGGACGGTAGAGCGGGTCGCCGATAACGGTGGTCTGCCATGACAACGCGGGCTGCGCCGCCCAAGCCGCCTCGCCAAAGGTGTATTTGTTTCCGAGCGCCTGGAGGAAAAACGCGACGTTGGGCGTGAACTGGAGATACGGTTCGTTGACGCAGCCCATCGTGCAGGTCGCGCCCTTGGCGAGCAGAGGGCCGCACCAGTTTTCGGTCGCGCTGCGGATGGTTGCCGCGCTGAAGGAATGGAGATGATACGCGAACGCGCCGGGCATGAACTCGACCTTGGGCTGCGCGAACGGGCCGGAAA
>DATCDZ010000026.1:0-9795 GCA_036510395.1 Verrucomicrobiia bacterium | reverse complement strand
GAGCTGACCCGCGAACTCATCGGTTCAAGTCCCGAACGATCTCATCTCCGACGACTTTGTCCGGGAGGCTGGCCAGCCTCCCGGACAAACCGACAAGCGGATTCTCCCCAACTCACCGGTCAAGTCCAAGATACAAGTCCCCACGTATTGAAACAATTCAATAAACCTTCCGCAGATTCGACGGCAGGATTCCCAGTTCGTCGCGGTATTTGGCGACGGTGCGGCGCGCGATGGTGATCCCTTTTTCGCCGAGCATCTTCACGACTTGCTGGTCGGACAACGGCACGGCGGAATTCTCGGCCTTGAACATTTCCACGACCATGTCCTTCACGCTCGCGTTGGAAACTTCGCCGCCGCCGTTGCTGCGCTGCAATCCGGCGGTGAAGAAAAATTTCATCTCGAACATCCCCTGCGGCGTCTGCATATATTTGCCGGAAACGGCGCGGCTCACCGTCGTTTCGTGGACGCCGACGACTTCCGCGATCTGCGCCATCGTCATCGGTTTCAAATGCGCGACGCCTTTTTCCATGAAAAAGCGCTGGCGTTTCACGATTTCTTTTCCAATGTTCAAAATGGTCTGCTGTCGCGCGTGCAAACTTTTGATGAGGAATTTCCCGGCGCGGATTTTTTCGCGGATGTAATCCTTCACCTCGGCGTTGTTTTCGCCGGCGGCCATCAAATCCTTATACACGTTGCTGATGCGCAGATGCGGAATCTGCTCGTCGTTGGTCGTGACGGTAAAATCATCGCCGTTTTTTTGGACGAAGACTTCTGGTAAAATGTATTGGTCGTTGTCGGGCAAAAACGCGCGTCCGGGGCGCGGCTCGAGGCGCGCGATTTTGGCGAGCGTCTCCTGCACTTCATCAACCGTGCGGCCGGCTCCGCGCGCGATTTCGGGAATGCGCCGCTTGCCGAGCGCGTCCATGAAATCGCGCACGATGCGGTATTCGAGCGAATCCTCCTTTCCCGCGCGTTCAAGTTGAAGCATGAGACACTCGCGCAAATCGCGTGCGCCGACGCCGGGCGGGTCGAAAGTGTGGATGGTTTTCAGGACTTCGGAAATTTTTTCGGCGGATAAATTGTTCGCGGCGGAAATTTCCTCGACTGTCGCCTTTAGATAACCGTAGTCGTCAATGTTGCCGACGATGAGTTCGGCGGTTTTGCACTGCTCCCCGTTCAGATCGGATTCGCGCACCTGTTCCATCAGAAATTCCGCGAGCGACGTTTCCGCCGTGAGCGAGTCGAACATGAACTGCCGTTTTTCCTCGTCATCGGTGGACTGACGGATGGGCGCGCTCGTCTGCGAAAGATTGTCGCGCCATTCCTGGTCCATCTGGACAAGCTTGTCGAACTCCGCCTGAAAGTCGTCCGCGGGCGGTTCGGAATTTTTTTCCTGTTCGGAATCCGCCGCCGCGTCCGGCAAATCATCCGCGCGCTCGGCGGGATCGGGCGGCGGAAGCGCGTCCGCCGTGTCGGCGAAATCCGTCACGGGTTTTTCAGGCAGTTCAAGCTCCGGCGCGGCGGTTTCTTCGAGCACGGGATTTTGCTCGAGTTCCTGCTCGATGAGCGCCTTGAGTTCGAGCGTCGGCGCCTGAAGCAGCGCCAGCGACTGCTGCAATTGCGGCGCGAGAACCATGGATTGCGTCAGACGCTGCGAAAGTTGTAAGCCAAGTGCCATTTTCAATTTCAGCCTAGCTAAAAATTCGTTCAATTACAAGGCTAATTGGCACGGCTTTCGCTTAAATTTTCAAATTCAAAGGAAAAACTGGATTTTGCCGTCTGTTCGTTGCATCATTGAAACATGAAATTGATTCTTTCGACGCATAATGTGACGCTGACCAAGTCCATCGAAGACCACGTCGTCAAGCGGATTGAGAAGCTCGACCATTTCGACAAGCGCGCCGTTGACGCGCGTGTCACGCTCGAACATGACCATATGCGCGTGCCGGAAAAGCAATTCAGTTGCTCCATGCGGCTCGCCGTGCGCGGGCCGGATTTGTTCGCCGAGGACCGGGAAAGCGACCTGTATGCGGCCATTGACCGCGTGACAAAAAAAATCGAGCAGCAAATCCGCAAACATCACAACAAGGTCAAGGCGCACAAGCACAAGGATGCCGCCAGACTTAAAACCGCCAAGCGCGACGCCGGAGTTTGAAAAGTGATTCTCCGCGCGCGGACAATCCTGCCCGTCTCCCGGCCGCCGATTGATAACGGCGCGGTCGCAATCTCTGGAAACAAAATCCGCGCCGTCGGTTCGTGGGCGGATTTGAAACCGGAGGCGCACGAAAAAGTTTTGGATTTCGGCGAAGTTGTTTTGCTTCCCGGGCTCATCAACGCGCATTGCCATCTGGACTACACCGACATTGCCGGTGAATTGCCGCCGCCGAAAACCTTCACAGACTGGATTCCGCTCATCACCGCCGCCAAAACCGCGTGGAGCTATTCCGAATACGCGCATTCGTGGCTGCATGGCGCGCATCAGCTTGTAAAAACCGGCACAACAACCGTCGCCGACATCGAGGCGATGCCTGATTTGCTGCCTGAAGTCTGGGACGCCACGCCGCTGCGAGTCTTCTCATTCATTGAAATGACCGGCATCCGCGCCAGGCGCGACCCGAAGGAAATTCTGCGCGACGCCGCCGGGAAAATTGATTCGCTCACGCACGCACGCTGTTCCGCATTTCTCTCGCCGCACGCAGCCTATTCCACCTTGCCCGAATTGTTGCGGCTGACCGCCGGGCTTGCGCGGAAAAAGAAATGGCGCGTTGCGACACATATCGCCGAGTCCGAGGAGGAATTTGAAATGTTCCAGCGCGCCAAGGGAAAAATGTTCGACTGGCTGAAGCGCAACGAGCGTGACAATTCCGACTGCGGCCTTGGCTCGCCCGTGAAACATTTCGCCCGCCACAAAATGCTCGGCGAAAACCTGATCGCCGCCCACGTCAATCTGCTCGCGCACGGTGACGCGCGGTTGCTTGGCAAACATCGTGTCCACGTTGTGCATTGCCCGCGCAGCCACGCCTATTTCCGCCACCCGCCGTTTCTGCGCGAACGCCTTTCCAATGCCGGTGTCAATCTCTGCCTCGGCACGGACAGCCTCGCCACCACGCGCAAAATCGGAAAACAAAAGCCCGAACTGAATATGTTCGAGGAAATGCGCCAGCTTGCCGCCAGCGACAAAACCATTTCGCCGGAGGAAATCCTCCGCATGGCCACGGTCAATGGCGCGCGGGCGCTCGGCCTGTCGGGTCAGACCGGAGAACTTTCTGAAAATTGCGCCGCTGATTTGATCGCGATTCCTGACGGCAAAACAACCGCCGGCATTTATGAGAATGTTCTCGCCCACACCGGCAACGTGAGCGCCGGCATGATTGACGGCCGCTGGGTGATGCCGCCGCGTGATTAGCACGCTTCTTTCCATCTGTGTTCATCTGTGTTTATCTGTGGCTAAATGAATCCGTTCGACGAAGAATTGAACCGCCGCATGGAAGCGTTGCGCGGGCAAGGACTGTTCCGCGAACTTCGCCGCGTTGATTCCGCGCAATCGCCGCGCATAAAAATCGGCGGAAAAACGCATCTCAATTTTTCCTCCAACGATTATCTCGGTCTCGCAAATCACCCCGCGTTGAAAGAAGCCGCAATCAAGGCTGTGGGAAAATTCGGCGCGGGTGCGGGCGCGTCCCGTTTGACTTGCGGCTCGCTCGCGCCGTTTCATGAACTGGAAGAGAAGCTCGCAGAATTCAAAAAGACCGAAGCTGCGCTGGCATTTTCCACCGGTTATGCGACGGCGCTCGGCACGATTTGCGCGCTGCTCGGCAAGGACGACATCATCATCATTGATAAACTGGTTCACGCCAGCATCGTGGACGCAGCCAGATTATCCGGCGCAAAACTTCGTGTTTTTTCACACAACGATTTAGACAGCCTCGAACACATCCTGAAATGGGCTGACAAAGGCAAATCGCAAATTCTCGTTGTCACCGAATCCATATTTTCAATGGACGGCGACGCCGCACCGCTGCGTGAAATTGTCGGACTTAAAAATAAATATGGCGCATGGCTCATGGTGGACGAGGCGCACGCGACAGGGCTTTACGGAAAAAACCGCCGCGGCCTTGCGGAAGAACTGGGCGTCAGCAATCAGATTGAAATCCAGATGGGCACGCTCGGCAAGGCGCTCGGCGCAAGCGGCGGCTATATTTGCGGCTCACGTCCGTTGATTGATTTTTTGGTGAACCGCGCACGCAGCCTTATTTTCAGCACGGCGCCGGTTCCGGCTGCGGCTGCGGCTGCAACGGCGGCGATTCGATTCATTCAATCCACCAAAGGTGGGGCGCGCCGGATGAAGCTTTGCTTGCGAATCTTGGAACTGCAATCGCAAATCGCGAGTCGCAAATCGCAAATTCAAAGCGCCATCATTCCACTCATCGTTGGTGGTGAAAGCAGGGCCGTGGAGATTGCTGCAAAGTTGCGCGGACAAAACATTTTCATTCCGGCAATCCGTTACCCGACCGTTGCGCGCGGCGCGGCGCGATTGCGAATTACCCTGACGGCGGCGCATTCAAGCAATGATATTGGCACGCTGGCATCCGCCCTGTCTCAAATCGTAAATCCTAAATCGTAAATCAAAAATTGAAAATGCACCGGCTGGCAAAATTGGATCACGCCCACGTCTGGCATCCGTTCACGCAGATGCGCGACTGGCTCAAGCGCGAGCCGGTTGTCATCCTCGAAGGCCACGGCACAATCCTGCGCGACGCAAAAGGCCGGGAATATCTCGACGCCAATTCGTCCATCTGGACAAATCTGCACGGACACAATCATCCAAAAATCAACGCCGCCATTTCGCGGCAATTAAAAAAAATCGCGCACAGCTCCACGCTGGGATTTGCGAACGAGCCGGCAAGCCTGCTGGCGGAAAAGCTGGTTTATGCCGCGAATTCAAAATTAAAAACTCAAAACTCAAAACTCGAAAAAGTTTTTTTTAGCGACGACGGCTCCACCGCCATGGAAGTCGCCCTCAAGCTGGCTTTCCAATACAGTTGGCGAATTCGGAGCGCATCTTGTCCATCGGCGTTGATGAAGAAATTTCCGCCGCGCTTCCTTTCGCTGGACGGCGCGTATCACGGCGACACCGTGGGCGCGGTTTCGGTCGGGCACATTGATTTATTCCACAAGGCTTGTTCCAGCCTGCTGTTCAAGACGGACAAAGTCATGTCGCCGTATTGCTATCGCTGCCCGTTCAACCGCGCGAAACCGGAGCGCGCCGATGCGCGGAATTATCGCAAGTGCAACTGGGAATGTGTCAGTCTTGTGGAAAAGAAATTTTCCGCGCAAAAGCGGAAGGGAAATCCTTGCGCCGCGTTTGTCTTCGAGCCGCTGATGCAAGGCTCGGCGGGGATGATTCCGCAACCGCATGGCTGGTTGAAACAAGTTTCAGAAATCGCACGCGGCCACGGCGCATTGCTGATTGCAGATGAAGTAATGACGGGGTTTGGTAGGACAGGCGTCGCGCCTGTCTCAAATCCAATTGCCGTCCAGGCGGAACAAAAAACCAGAGACAGGCGCGACGCCTGTCCTACGTCATTTGCCTGCCATCAAGAAAATGTGCAGCCGGATTTTCTCTGCCTCGCGAAGGGCATGACCGGCGGTTATCTGCCGATGGCGGCGACGTTGACGACGCGGGAAATCTTTGATGCGTTTCTGGGTGAATACGGGGAGTTCAAAACATTTTTTCACGGGCATAGTTACACGGGCAACCAGCTTGGCGCGGCGGCTTCGCTGGCGAGCCTGGAGATTTTGCAAAGCGAAAAATCAATTCAAATGCGGATAAATCTGGAAACAGTTTTGCGTGAAGAATTGAAATCGCTCTGGCTGCTGCCAAATGTCGGCGACGTGCGGCAGACCGGTTTGGTTGCAGGAATCGAGCTGGTCAAAAACTGGCGGACGCGCGAACCGTTTGATTTGCGAGAGCGCGCGGGCATCCGCGTGTGCGAGGCGATAGCGAAACGCGGCGTGCTGACGCGGCCAATCGGAAACGTGATCGTGCTGATGCCGCCGTATTGCACGACAACGGCTCAAGCGCGAAAGATGGTTTCGGCGTTGCGCGAGGCGGTGGCGGAAGTTTTCCGCGCCGGATGATTTTCTATTTTTTGACCGGGCCGAGCGGAAGAACAGTTCTGCCGTAAAGCTCGTTCAAGACTTGAGCGAGGCCGGTGTATATCGCGGCAAATCCGCAAACCAGCCCTTCGTAACCGGCAAAATGTCTGAAATCCGCGCTTGCGCCGGTGAAATCGGCGTAAGCCAGCAGGATGAATAAAATTGTGAGCGTGCCGAAGACAGATTGCAGCGCACGGTTCAGTCGGAGCGTGCCGACGAACATGACGGCGGTGAACAGTCCCCAGATTGAAAGAAAGATGGCGACAGCCGTTGCATTGCCTGCACCGACAGTGGGAATGATTTTTGGCAGCAGCACCAGCGTCACAAACGAAAGCCAGAAAAATCCGTAGGAGATGAACGCGGTCGTGGCGAAGGTGTTGCCCTTTTTCCATTCCATGATGCCGGCGATGACCTGGGCGATGCCGCCGTAGCAAATGCCCATCGCCAGAACCATGCTGTTCAATTCGTAGTAGCCGGCGTTTGCAAAATTCAGCAGCACCGTCGTCATGCCGAATCCCAGCAGGCCGAGCGGCGCGGGATTGCCGGTGATGTCTTTGGTTTGGAACATGGTTGGTTCGCTCATGGACGGATTTGGGTTGTTGTTGGTCATCCTGGTTCGGGCGCGATAATTACATTTTCCAAACCACGCGGTCAAGCGCGACAAATCACAATTCTTTTTGCCTGCCGTGCCGTGGCGCAGCAGGGCGCGTGCGTTTTTTGCCGGATTCAAATTTTTAACTTTGCAGGACATAAAATATTCTTGGCAAATGGGAAAGGCTGAATTAAGGTCAAAACCATGAGAAAAACAGCATCGTACCTCTCGCCATAATCATACTGTTCCTGCGTTAGGCATCATGCGCACGCTTATGAGACTCTACATATTTCCAGTGACGGCGGCTTTCGTCATTTTGCTGTGCGTCGGTTGCTCCAAGAGCACTGGCGGCGTGCAGGTTGTTTCGGCAGCATTTGGAGAATACACGAATTTCACCGATGTTACCCCTCGAGTGCAGGGTCTGCTTCAATTGCAAACTGGATTTCAGGTTCAGACCGGCATCTTGCAGGCTGACCCGTTTCCTTACTATCATAAGGTGCTGGTGATTGTTTATCTGGACAACGGGCGACGCAATATCTTTACGGCCTCCGAGAACGAAACCGTAAGCGCTGAGATTCTATTACAAGCAGCCCGACAATGACGCCTAACCAGTCGGTAGAGCCAATGCCTTTTGGCGCTGTCCGTTCCGCTGTCGCGGTTCACGGACGGTGGCCGTCTGCCAAGACTCGGCGGTGGGTCAGCTTTCTACGTTAGGCGGCAACTTGCGCGCTAGATTTTCGTTTCCGCCAGTTTCAACAGCCGTTCAAACTGCTCGCGCGTCACTGGCGAAACGGACAGACGCGACTGTTTCGCCACGACCATTTCCATGAGGATTTTGTCGGCTTTGATTTGCGCGAGCGCGACGGGTTTAACGAGGGATTTTTCCGCCGCAAGATCTACGCATGACCAGTCGCCTTCGTCCGCCGTTGCGTCGGAATAAAATTCTTTCACGACGCGACCGAGGCCGACGACGGATTTCTCCGCGCCGCTGTGATAAAAGAAAACGCGGTCGCCGGATTTCATGGCGCGGAGATTGAGCCGCGCCGCGAAATTCCGCACACCGGTCCACGCGGTTTTGCCGTCCTTCGCGAACATCGTCCACGAATAAGTTTCGGGTTCGGATTTGATGAGCCAGTAATTCATGGAAACATTTGCGATTTTGAATTTACGATTTACGATTGCTGCGTGAGTTTGCCCGAAAATCTGAATTCAATTCAACAACGGATTCGCGGCGCGTGCAATCGCTGCGACCGCGAGCCGAAGTCCGTCACATTGCTGGCCGTCACCAAGACGCAGCCGCCGGAAGTCGTGTCGGCGGCGGCGGAACTTGGCCTGTTTTTGTTCGGCGAAAACAAGGTGCAGGAGGCGAAGGCGAAAATTCCGCTGTGTTCCGGCAAGTTGCGCTGGCATTTCATCGGGCACTTGCAGTCGAACAAATGCCGCGACGCCGTGAACCTGTTTCAAATGATTCAGGGCGTGGACAGCCTGCCGCTCGCGCGCGAAATCAACAAACGCGCCGAAGAAGCGGCGAGAACGATGCCGGTTTTGCTTGAAGTGAACCTGGCGGGCGAGGCGAGCAAGTTCGGTTACAGGCCGGAACAATTGCTGGCGGATCTGCGGGAAACCAATTTCCTGCCGCGAATCGAAATCCAGGGTTTGATGACCGTGCCGCCGTGGTCGCCGGACGCGGAAAATTCGCGTCCGCATTTCCGCCGGCTGCGCGAGTTGAAAACGGAATGTGAGCGTGTTCTCGGCGCGCCATTGCCGCATTTGAGCATGGGCATGAGCGGCGATTTTGAGGTTGCGATTGAAGAGGGCGCGACGATCATCCGGATTGGGACGGCGTTGTTCGGGCCGAGGGCAAAAGGCAAAATGAAGCAGCCGGCGGATTTGCCTGATCCCGGCTAGTTGTGCTTGTAATTAAAACAGAAGGCCAGCGCGACCACCGCCGCGAGCAGGACTCCCACAATGACTGCCGTCCACAGTTCGTGGAAATTTCTGCTGCGCCTGTGCGCCTGCTTCCGTGGAAACTTTTTTTTGCCCGGCCATTGCATAAGCTCAAACCTTATGAAATGACCCGGCCGGCACAAGTTTAATGAGCTTAAATTTCAGTGACGATCGGGAAATAAGCTTGAAACCGGCCCGTTTTTTTAATTTACGCCCGGGTGGTTTGACTTCATCATTGCCCGGATGACTGCTGAAACTTTCAAACGCGAAATCACCGCCGCCGTCAGGGCTTATGACAAATACGTCATCTGCATTGACAAGACGCCGGAGGATTTCGAGGTGTCGCTGGCGTCGCTGATGGAGAAGGCGATCAGGGCTTACCAAACGCGCGGCGAAGGTCTGCGGCACGGCATCGCGCTGGACAAGCAGGTCACGGTCATCTTGAGCCAGTGCGACGAGCCGCGCCCGATGTGCGGGATTTATTTCAACCTGCATTCGCCCTATCAAAGAAGCGCGCTTCCGAAAACGGCCAAGCCGCTCGTGGAAAAATCTTCGAGGCCGAAGGAGTGATTATTTGTCACGCACTTCGTCGCCGGCCTTTACATCGCCGGTGAGCAGGTCGGCCACGATGTTGCCGTAGCCCTGCGGCCCGGTGATTTTGATTTCGGCGGTTTTCAATCCGGCGCGATAGAGGAAAAGGATTTGGCCCATTGCCGGCATCTGCCCGGCTGGAAAATTCACGACAACAAACCGTCCGGCGGACTCATACATAACAACCTTGCCGGAGATTGAATTGTCCGGCGTGATAATCACGGCTGGCGGAACACTTGCGGCGGGCGCGCTGGGCAACGCTTTATTATGCGAGGCGCAGCCGGCGCAGGTTCCGGCAAGGAGCAAAACAAACGGCACAAGAGTTTTCATGGCGACAGTTAAACGCGCGGCGGAACGCGGGTCAATTCACGTTTTTACCGAGTAATGGCTCAATTTGGTGGGGCGAGCGTCCTCGCGACCCGCGAGAACTGTTTGGCACACGTCGGCTCGCGAGGACGCTCGCACCACCAATTCTGTAATTGAGCCACCGTTTTTGCCGGTCAAAA
>DATCDZ010000025.1:0-9378 GCA_036510395.1 Verrucomicrobiia bacterium | reverse complement strand
AAACGCAACACTGGCGCAGATGGCCTTGCGCTGGATTTTGGAATTTCCCGCCGTGACGTGCGCAATTCCCGGCGCGAAACGCCCGGCGCAGGTCGCAGAAAACATCGCGGCGTCGGATTTGCCGCCGTTGCCTGCCGGCACGATGAAAAAGATCGGCGCGATTTACGAAAAGGAAATCCGCCCGCTGGTGCATCATTATTGGTGAGCGCAATCGCCTTGCCCCGCCGCCCGGCTTGCGTTAGCTTGCGCGGATTATGGACAACTCATTTTCTTCGCCCGGCGCACCGCCGCCGTTGACGCCGCCACCGCCCGTCATCACGCCGCCGCCTTCCAAGCCGCGCAAGAGCCGGGGCTGGATGATTGTGGCGATCATTTTGATGCCACTGCTGGCGTTCAGCCTGTTCGGAAATTTGACACAGTTCGTTTCCCACGCGTTCAGCAGCGGGCTGGATCGCAGTTTCAAAGGCGTCAGCGCGCGGCAGATCGGACCCCGCCTGGACGAAGCCGTTTTGGAAGACAACAATTCGCACAACAAAATCGCCGTCGTCACGGTGGACGGCATCATCACCGGAAGCACGGCGGACCAGGCGGGCTACAACATGGTGGACGTCATCAAAGCGCAACTGGATCGGGCAGCAGACGATGACCGCGTCAAGGCCGTGATTTTGAAAGTGGATTCGCCCGGCGGCGAGGTGATGGCTTCGGATCAAATCAACAAGGAGATTGAAAAATTTCAAAACGATTCCAAAAAGCCCGTGATCTGCTCAATGGGCAGCCTCGCTGCGTCTGGCGGCTATTATATTTCCGCGCCGTGCCGCTGGATTGTCGCGAACGACCTGACCCTCACCGGCAGCATCGGCGTCATCATGGAAGGATACAATTATCGCGGGCTGATGGACAAACTCGGCGTCGAGCCGATGGTTTTCAAAAGCGGAAAATACAAGGACATGTTGAGCGGAATGCGCGAGACAAATGAAATTCCAGAAGGCGAACACGCGATGGTGCAGGCGTTGATTGACGAGACGTTCCAGAAATTCAAGGGCGTCGTGCGGGCGGGCCGCGACCAGGCGCACGAGAAAAACAAGAACGAAGGCCGTCCGCTCTCGCTCGACTGGGAAAATTTCGCCGACGGCCGCGTGCTGTCCGGCGAGCAGGCGCTCACGCTAGGCTTCGTGGATCAGGTGGGTGATTTCGACGACGCCGTTGACCGCGCGGAAAAAATCGCGCACATCGGCAACGCCAACCTGGTCGAATACCGCGAGCGCTACGACATTGGCGATTTCCTTTCCATGTTTGGCCAGAGCAGCCAGGCACACGACATCAAGCTCGATCTGGGCATGGACATTCCGAAGCTCCGCGAAGGCTGTATGTATTTTCTCTGGCAGGCGCCGGAAAACTGAATGAAGGGCGTCATCGTCATCGCGCATCCGCTCGTGCAGCACAACCTCGCGCGGTTGCGCGACGAGCGGACGCAGCCGCAGGAATTCCGCCGCCTGCTTGGCGAAATCGCCGCGCTCATGCTCTACGAAGCCACGCGCTCTTTCACCGTAAAAAAAATTTATGTGCAGACGCCGCTCGCCCGGACAAATGGCTTCCAGCTTGAACGCGAAGTCGTCCTCGTCCCGGTTTTGCGCGCGGGCCTGGGAATGTTGGATTCCATCCTTCAGCTCATCCCGCATGCGCGCGTCGGCTTCATCGGCCTGAAACGCGAGGAAAAAACCTTGCGCGCGATGTTTTATCACAAGAGTTTGCCGGAAAATCTCGGCAAATTTGAAACCGTCCTGATTGACCCGATGCTCGCGACCGGCGGCAGCGCCGTGGCCGCGCTGGACCTGCTCTCCGAGCAGGGCGCGAAACACACCCGGCTTGTCAACCTCGTCGCCGCGCCGGAGGGAATTGAAGCCGTGCAGAAAAAATTTCCGCGCGTGCCGATTTTCACCGCCGCCGTTGACCGCAGGCTGAACGAAAAAGGTTTCATCGTTCCAGGCCTCGGCGACGCGGGCGACCGGCTGTTTGGAACTTGAGCCACAGATTTTCACAGATGGACACAGATTGAGGCAAATGCAATTTCCGTATTTTCATCTGTGTTCATCTGTGTTCATCTGTGGCTGAAAAATGAGTCGTTCTGAGACATTGCTCATCGTCGCCGACAGCGAGCGCGACGCGAACATGCTTTATGCCACCGGCCTGTTCGCTCCGGATCCGTTCATATATCTCGGCCTTGTCCGACGCCCGCTGATCGTCCTGAGCGACCTTGAAATTGACCGCGCCCGCAGGCAGGCTCCGCACTGCCGCGCCGCGTCGTTAAGCGAATACCAGAGAAAACTCCGGCGCAACGGCGTGAAATCGCCGCGCTTCGCCCACGTCATCCGCGATATTTTGCGCGAGAACAAAATCCGCCGCGCCATCGTGCCGGACAATTTCCCGCTCGGCCTGGCGAAGGATTTGAAAAAGCTCGGAATCAAGTTGAAACCGCGCGCGGGCTTTTTCCCGAAACGCGAAATCAAGAACGCCGACGAAGTCCGTAAAATCTCCGCCGCGCTGATGATGGCCGAAGTCGGCATGGCCGAGGGCATGGAAGTCCTGCGCCGCTCCAAAATCGGGCGCAACCGCAATCTCATTTACCACGGCCTGCCGCTCACGTCTGAAAAATTGCGGGCCGTGATTGACTGCGCGGTTTTGCAGGCGTGCGGGCTGGCGGCCAACACCATCGTCGCCGGCGGCAGGCAGGCCTGCGACCCGCACGAACGCGGTTACGGGCGGCTGCGCGCGAACGAGCCGATCATCATGGACATTTTTCCGCGCTCGCAAAAAACCGGATACTTTGGCGACATCACGCGCACGGTCGTGCGCGGACGCGCGAACGAGGCCGTCAAGAAACTTTACGACACCGTTTTTCAGGGGCAGAAAATCGCCCTTCAAAAAGTCCGCGCCGGAACACCGACTGCGGAAATCCACCAGTGCGTCCAGCAGTTTTTCAAGCAGCGCGGTTACAAGACAGGAAAAAACAACGGGCGCATGGAGGGATTTTTTCATGGCACCGGCCACGGACTCGGATTGGAGATTCACGAAGCGCCGCGCATGGGCGCGAGTTCCACGGAAATTTTGCGGGCGGGCCACGTCGTGACCGTCGAGCCGGGGCTTTATTATCCCGAAATCGGCGGCGTGCGGCTGGAAGACGTCGCGCTGGTCACGGGCAACGGCGCAAAAAACCTGACGCGGTTTGAAAAAACGCTCGAAATTTGACCGCGCGCGTTCATCCGCAGCTTGCGCCTGATTTTGCATCGTCTATTTGCGCTTGACGCGTTCCCGCAAAAAAATTATCTTATCCATCAAGAGTGGCAAAGTCGGCTGGTTCGGCCAGCAGTGAAAGTCGGAGATAAACATCTTCCGGCTTTTTTATTCGCCGGATGCGGACGGAGCCGACGCCATGTTTGAGCTATGAACGCAGATTTTTTGGCTGTTTTGGAATTTTGGGAGCGCGAAAAAGGCATCAACCGTGATGTCCTCGTCGGCGCTGTCCAGGAAGCGCTGCTTTCCGCCGCGAAAAAGGCGGTCGGCCCGGCGCGCGAACTGCGCGTGGAAATTGACCAGAAAAACGGCGACATCAAGGCGTTCGCCAAATTGATCGTCGCAGACAAGGTCATTTCGCAGCATGACCAGATTTCCGTTTTCGACGCGCGCCGCCTTAAGCCCGACGCCCAGGTCGGCGACGAAATTGAAAAGGAAGTCACGCCAACCGGCTTTGGCCGCATCGCCACGCAATTTGCAAAACAGGCGCTGATGCAAAAAATCCGCCAGGCCGAGAAGGCTTTGATCTTCACCGAGTTCAAAGACCGCGTCGGCGACATCATCAGCGGCACGGTCCGGCGGTTCGAGCGTTCGGACGTGATTCTGGATTTGGGGAAATACGAGGCGCTACTGCCCAGCCGCGAGCGCGTTTCCATCGAGGAATACCAGGTCGGCGAACGCATCCGCTGCTACGTCAAGGCCGTCGAGGAAGGCGTGCACGGGCCGGAAATCATTTTGTCCCGCTCCGATCCGCGTTTCATCATCAAGCTGTTCCAACTGGAAGTTTCCGAAATTAACGACGGCACAATCGAAATCAAGGGCATCGCGCGCGAGCCTGGTTTCCGCACGAAGATGGCCGTTTATTCGCGCGACCCGAAAGTGGACCCCGTCGGCGCGTGCGTCGGGATGCGCGGCCAGCGCGTTAAAAACATCGTCCGCGAACTGAACAACGAAAAAGTGGACGTGATCCCGTGGTCGTCCGACATAAAAACTTTTGTGACGAAAGCGCTGGAGCCGGCACAGTTGAAAAGCATTGAGATTGACGAAGCCCGCAAGCGGCTGAAAATTTTGGTCAGTGACGACCAGTTGTCGCTCGCCATCGGCAAGCGCGGCCAGAATGCGCGGCTCACCGCGCGGCTCACCGGCTGGGAAGTGGACATTGACGCCGAACACATCGTCACCAAGGGCATTGATGAAAAAATCGCCGATGCGGTCGAGGCGCTCGCGGCGATTCCTGGCATTACCCGCGAACAAGCCGACGCTCTCGTGCATAACGGAGTGCATCGGCTGGAAGATTTGCTGTCGGCGGAACCCGCCGACATCTCGGACATCGGGCAGATTGGTGAAAACGCGGCGGCGATTTTGGAAGCCGCGCGCGCCGAAGCCGGACGCCGCACGTTGAACGTCGGCGAAACGCCCGTGAACACCTGATTTTATGACGCAGGCCGGGACACAGTTTGTTTCTGCGATTTAGCCATGAAGGCCCTTCGCACAATTTGTTCGGAGACGGTTGAAGATTTTTATGCCCGTTCGTATTTACGACATTTCGAAAAAGCTCGGCCTCGAGAACAAGCAGATTATCGAGAAGGCCAAATCCATGGGCATCGCCGCCGCGAAGGTCCCCTCCAGTTCGCTCGATAAAATTTCCGCCGAGTGGCTCGAAGAAGAGCTGATCAAAACATTCCCCGAAGTCGCCGCGCGTCTCGCGCCCAAGCCCGCGCCCGAACCGCCCAAGCCCGCGCCCGTCGAGGAAAAAATCGTCCTCATCACCGCGCCGACGCCGAAACCGGAAATCAGGGCGGAACCGGCGCCCGAAACAAAAAGTGAAAACGGCGAATCCGTTCCGCCGGCCGCTCTCGTAGCGCCAAAAATTCCGCCCGTTCCGCCAAAACCCGCCGGGCCGAAAATCGGCGACAAAGTCGGGTTCATCCAGTTGCCACCATCGCGCCAGTCCAGTTCGCGCGGTGGCGAACGCGGCGGTTCTTCTGGGAAACTTCCGCCGTCGCGCCACGGTGCGCCGCCGCGCGGCGATTCGCGCCAGCAATTTCAACGCGGCGGGCGGGACGGTCGCCAATCCGCACCGCAGCAACGCGAACAGACGAGACCTGCCGCGCCGGCGCAGCCAAAATTTGTCGCGCCGACGACCGGCGAAGTCATCATCATCAAACCGCCGATTGTCGTGCGCGAACTTGCCGCGCAATTGAAGCAGAAGCCGTTCAAAATCATCGCCGATTTGATGGGGCTGAATGTTTTCGCCACGGTCAACCAGGCGATTGACGAGAAAATCGCGCAGCAGCTTTGCGCCAAATATGGTTTTCGTTTTGAAGTCGAAAAACGCGAGCGCGGCGCGGGCGTCGTCCACGCGGTCGAGAAAAAAATCGAACTAGACATCGAGGACAAGCCGGAAACTCTCAAACCGCGCGCGCCGGTCGTCACGATCATGGGTCACGTTGACCACGGCAAAACGTCTTTGCTCGACGTGATCCGCAAGGCGAATGTCGCGGCGGGCGAGTCCGGCGGCATCACGCAGCACATCGGCGCTTACACGATTTCAGTTCCGCATCCCGAACGCAAAAAAGAACTGGCGCAGATCACCTTTCTCGACACGCCCGGCCACGCGGCGTTCAGCTCCATGCGCGCGCGCGGTGCAAACGTCACGGACATCGTCGTCCTCGTCGTCGCTGCGAACGACGGGGTCATGCCTCAAACCTTGGAGGCGCTCGCGCACGCAAAAGCCGCGAAAGTTCCGATTCTCGTCGCCGTAAATAAAATTGATCATCCGAACGCAAACGCGATGAAAGTGCGCCAGCAGTTGCAGGACAAAGGGCTTGTTCCCGATGATTGGGGTGGCGACACGATTTTCGTCGAGTGTTCCGCGCTGACGAAAGCGGGCATTGATAAATTGCTCGAAATGATTTTGCTCCAGGCCGATTTGCTCGAACTCAAGGCGAATCCGAACCGCAACGCCAAGGGCAACGTCATCGAATCTGGCGTCGAACCGGGCGGCCCGACGGCGACAGTTTTGGTTCGCAAAGGCACGCTGCATATCGGTGATATTATTTTGTGCGGCGAATTTTATGGTCGTGTCCGCGCGCTCATCAACGAAGAAGGCCAGCGGCTCAAGGAAGCCGGGCCGTCGGACGCAGTGCGCGTCCTTGGTTTGAACGGCGTGCCGGACGCGGGTTTGGAATTCTTGGTTGTCGAAGACGAAAAAGCCGCGCGCGAACTGGCCGAGCAGCGTTTTCTTGAGGCGCGCGCCGCCGGTCAGGAAGATAAAAAAGTCACGCTCGAAAATCTTTTTGCGACGCTCGCGGCAAATCAGGACAAGGTTCTCAAAGTCGTCGTCAAGGCGGACACGCAAGGCTCGGTCGAGGCGATTGTCGAGGCGCTCAAGAAAATCGAGGCCGAAAAAGTTTCGCTCGAAATCATCCACAGCGACGTCGGCACGATCACGGAAAACGACGTGGCTCTCGCGTCGGCGTCGAGCGCGATCATTCTCGGTTTTCACACGAGGCTCGACAGCACTGCCGCCGAGAAGGCCAAACACGCGGGCGTTCAGATCAAACTTTACGCGATCATTTATGAATTGATTGACCAGGTGAAAGAGGCGATGGCCGGATTGCTCGATCCGCTCGTCAAAGACATCATTGTCGGCTCGGCGGAAATCCGGCAGGTGTTTGAATTGTCCAAGGGCGTGCCCGTCGCGGGATGCATGGTGAGCAGCGGGCGCATCGTCAAGGGCAAGGTGCGCGTGCGCCGGCGCAAGGACGTGATTTACGAAGGCATCTGCCAGTCGCTCCGCCGCTTTCAGGACGAGGTCAACGAAGTCCGCGCCGGAATGGAATGCGGCATCCGCATCGAAGGTTACAGCGATTTCCAGGTCGGCGACGCGATCGAATGTTATTCGCTCGAAAAAGTTGCGGCGAAGTTATGACACGCGTTGAATCGTTAAATTGTGAATCATTACATCGGTTCACGATTCAACGGTTTAACAATTTTAACGATTAACGAACATGGCCAGCCTCCGACTCCAACGTGTGCGCGAACTGCTCAAGCGCGAAATCGGCGAGGCAGTCCGCCGCGAATTTCACGTCAGCGACGCGGGCTTGATCACCATCAACGACGTGGATGTCGCCGGTGATTTGAAATCCGCCGTCGTGTTCGTCAGCATCCTGGGCAACGCGGATCAGCAAAAACGCGGTTTTCAATTGCTCACCGAACATCGCGCGCGCATCCAAAGCCTCGTCGCGCGCAGCATCATTTTGAAATACACGCCCGCGCTGAAATTTGTCTTTGACGATTCCATCGTGCGCGGCAACAAGGTGCTGCAAATCATCGAGGAACTGGAAAAAACCGCGCCTGCTGATAGCGGCCCAACTGAAGAACCTTCAACCGAGGAATGAAAATCGATTTTCAAAATAATAACCTTTTGAAGGAGGCATTTGTTTTGTTGGGGAGCGCACGCGTCTCGCGTGCAGCGCCCGGCGTCGCGCCGGGCGCACCGAGCATTCGACAATTTTACTTTCTGCGAGGGCTTTCGTTGCGTTCGACCAGTCGGCGCGACGCCGACTGGAGCAGCCGGGACGTCTGCGCTCTCATTTTTTAATTTGTGAAAAGCTATCCCAAAATCATTGACCGGATCATCGAAGTCATTCGCGAAAATAAAACTTTTTGCATCGTCGGCCATGTCCGGCCCGACGGCGATTGCATCGGCTCTCAACTGGGCCTCGCACTCGCGTTGCAGAACGAAGACAAGAAGGTTGTCTGCTGGAACGAAGATGCCATTCCGCAGAAATTAAAATTTCTCGACCTTGACGGCGTTTTTCAAAAACCGAAGCGCGGACAAAAGTTCGACTGCGTCATCGCGACCGATTGCGCGAGCTTCGAGCGGCTTGGCAAAGTCGGTGAATGCGTCGGCGACCGGAAAATTTTCATCAACATTGACCATCACGAAAGCAACACGCGCTACGCCGACATCAATTGGGTTTCCGCGCGCGAACCGAGTTGCGGCGAATTGATTTATCGTTTGATGAAAGTCGCGCGCTGGCCGATCACGCCCGCGATTGCCGATTGTTTGTTCACCGCGATTTCCACCGACACCGGTTCGTTTCAATATTCCACGACGCGTCCCGGCACGTTTCACACCGGCGCGGAACTTGTCACGCGCGGCGCGAACCTCGCCAAAATTTGCGACGAAGTTTATCAATCGTATCCGCTTTCGCGCGCGCGACTGCTCAAGCACATCTACAGCAAATTCCGCCTCACCGCCGACGACCGCATCGCGTGGTTTTGGCTGAAGAAAGCCGATTTCACCCGCACCGGTGCGGAGAGCAACGATTCCGAGGGACTCATTGACCATATCCGCGCCATCGAGCCGGTCATCGTCGCGTGCGTCTTCGAGGAAATCGAACCCGAACTCACGCGCATCAGCCTGCGCTCAAAAAGCGACAAGGTGAACGTGAACGAAATCGCCGCGCAATTCGGCGGCGGCGGACATTCGGCAGCGGCGGGCGCGAGAATTTCCGGCAAACCTCTTTCAGTTCAGCGCAAAGTGATAGCTGCCGTGAAAAAGGCGTTGAACAACGCGAAATAATTTTATTTCTTCAACCGATAAAATCTCGCTCCGCCGGAAATTGAATTTGTAATTGTGTTTTGCAGATTCACAATTGCCGGAACATTCGTAACCATTGTCCAAGAATTTGTGTCCGTAAGATTGGTTGTGGTTTGCAGATTGAAATTCTGCGCCGACATCGGTCAAGACAACATCAAATTACCGCTGCTCGGGTGTGCTTGCAACGAAGGCAAAGCCGCGCTATAAAATTGAAGATCACTGACCGTTAGCTGTGCATTGGTTGAAGTTCCACCAACAATTCCCAAAAACAATTCAACATTTGTTCCGGCGTATTGCGACACGTCAATCAATCCACTGTTCAGTGTGACGTTCGTTTGTAAGCGTCACGCGTAGCACCTCTATTCAGTGAAGTCATAAGAATCGTAGCATAGATGCTATGACGAATACGACAGGGGCAGAAGAACAGGTGTTGAAAACGGACGTGTTGGGTCGGGTGAAGACGCCGGTGGCGCGAC
>DATCDZ010000024.1:0-25155 GCA_036510395.1 Verrucomicrobiia bacterium | reverse complement strand
CCCAAAGTGTAGAACTTTGTCCGCGCCACCAGCTTTAGTCACATAATCCTCCAAGCGTCCTTCTCGGATTGCGTGTAGAAATGCGAAAACACCAATGAAGTTTGATTTTCCCGAGCCGTTTGGCCCGATGACAACATTGATTGACCCGAGCTTCAGCTTTTCGATGGACGCGATGCTCTTGAAACCCTTAACAGTTATGTAGTCTAGTTCGGCCATTAGAATCTTAGTGCGGCTACAAGTTTTTAGAAACGCCGGCTGTGACAACGCGATTTTACAGTCTCATTCGGCTTGAACATACGGATTGGTTATCACGATCACGCCTTCGCGTAAAGCTCGTTTCCCTTTTCGGCAAACTCCTTCGATTTCTCTTCCATCCCCTTCTTCAGCGCCTCTTCCTCGGCGATGCCTTGTTCGGCGGCGTATTTGCGGACGTCTTCGGTGATCTTCATCGAACAGAAGTGCGGGCCGCACATGGAGCAGAAGTGCGCGGTCTTGGCGCCGTCCTGCGGCAGCGTTTCGTCGTGGAACTCGCGCGCAGTCACGGGGTCGAGCGCGAGGTTGAATTGATCTTCCCAGCGGAATTCGAAGCGCGCCTTGGAGATGGCGTTGTCGCGGTATTGCGCGCCAGGATGGCCTTTGGCGAGGTCGGCGGCGTGCGCCGCAATTTTGTAAGCAATGACGCCATCCTTTACGTCTTTTTTATTTGGCAAACCCAAATGCTCTTTCGGCGTGACGTAGCAGAGCATCGCGCAGCCATACCAGCCGATCATCGCCGCGCCGATGCCGCTGGTGATGTGGTCATAGCCGGGCGCGATGTCCGTCGTCAGCGGGCCGAGGGTGTAAAACGGCGCTTCATGACACCACTCCAATTGCTTCGCCATATTTTCCTCGATCATGTGCATCGGCACGTGGCCGGGACCTTCGTTCATTACTTGAACGCCGTGCGCCCACGCGCGTTCGGTGAGTTCGCCTTGCGTTTTCAATTCGCCGAATTGCGCTTCGTCATTTGCATCGGCAATTGAACCCGGACGCAAACCGTCGCCGATGGAAAATGAAACGTCATACGCGGCCATGATTTCGCAAATCTCGTCCCAATGCGTGTAGGTGAAATTTTCCTGATGATGCGCGAGACACCACTTCGCCAGAATCGAACCGCCGCGCGAAACAATTCCCGTCATGCGTCGCGCCGTCAGCGGAATGAACCGCAGCAAAACTCCGGCGTGGACGGTGAAATAATCCACGCCCTGCTCGGCTTGTTCGATGAGTGTGTCGCGGTAAATTTCCCACGTGAGTTCCTCGGCTTTGCCGCCGACTTTTTCGAGCGCTTGATAAATCGGCACGGTTCCAATCGGCACGGGCGAATTGCGTAAAATCCATTCGCGCGTGGCGTGAATGTTTTTGCCGGTGGACAAATCCATCACGGTGTCCGCGCCCCATTTTGTTGCCCAACGCATTTTTTCAACTTCTTCTTCGATGCTTGAAGCGACGGCGCTGTTGCCGATGTTGGCATTTATTTTCACCAAAAAATTCCGGCCAATAATCATCGGTTCAAGTTCGGGATGATTGATGTTCGACGGAATGATCGCGCGTCCGGCGGCAATTTCGGCGCGAACAAATTCCGGCGTGATTTCGTTTGGAATTCTTTGCGGAAAGCGTTTGAAAACGGACGGAGTGAATTCGCTACTGGCGAGTTGCTGCGAACCGGCGTGCTGTTTGTCAAGCTGGTTACGGACGATGTCATCCGCCATGTCCGAAATGCGGGCGCGGTCCATGTTTTCGCGGATGGCGATGAATTCCATTTCCGGCGTGATGATGCCGGCGCGGGCATATTGCAACTGCGTAACGACTTTGCCGGCCTTTGCGCGGAGCGGCTTGCGGCGCTGGCCGAGCAAGCCGGGAAATTCCACGAGGCGGTTTTTCTCCGCAACGCTCGCGAACTCCGCGTGCTTGCCGGAAAGATAGCCGTTGTCCATCGGCTTCACTTCGCGACCGCCGTATTCCTCGACGTCGCCGCGTTTGAGAATCCAGTCGCGGCGCAGCGCGGGCAAACCTTTATTCGAGTTGCCGGTGAAATCCGGGTCGCTCCACGGACCGCTGCAATCATAGACGCGCACGGGCGCATTTTTCTCGACCGCGCCGGTGTAAGATTTCGTGTCGCGCACTTCGATCTCGCGCATCGGCACGCGGATTTCGGGATGCAACACGCCTTCGATGTAAATTTTTTTGCTGGCGGGCAACTGCTCGCTGCTGTGCGGCTCGAATGAATCTTTGGTGGCAATCATAGTTTTTGGAAGGAAAGCCGGAGAGTGGTTGCAATTCATGCGCCGGCATTATCCGGTTCAAGTTCACGGGTCATCGGCGCTCGCGCGTCAAACTCTCAGCGTCGCCCCGAAGGCGATTTGGCTCCCCGAACGATGCCAAACTAGAGCGATTTGACCAAGGCGTCAACCCGCGAAATTCATTTTCAAAAAAGTAACCACCCAAAGCTGGCAAATGAAATTTGTCCGTAGTATTTTGCGCTGAAATCGTCGCGATAATCAATTTATGCTCAATCCAAAAAATTTCGCGGGTCAAAAAAAATCCGACGCCGTTCACGACGCGGCGATCCAGGAAATTTCCGCCGTGCTCCAGCAGTTGAACACTTCGCCGTCGGGTTTGAGCGAGACGGAAGCCGCCGCGCGGCTGGAGCAATACGGCCCGAACGAGGTCGCGCAGGAAAAACAGCACGGCTGGCTGCAACGGCTCTGGGTCGCAGTCCGCAATCCACTGGTGATTTTGCTCGCCGTCATCGCCACCATCACATTCGCGACGGCCAGCGAGACGAGCGACTACATTGGCGGCTCGGTGATGGTGGGGATGATTTTGCTGGCGGTGATGCTGCGCCTGATCCAGGAAACGAAAGCGGACAATGCGGCGGCCAAACTCAAGGCGATGATCAAAGTCACCGCGACAGTTTTGCGCGACGGACAGCCGAAGGAAATTCCGCTCAAGGAACTCGTGCCAGGCGACGTGGTGAAACTGTCCGCCGGCGACATGATTCCAGGCGACGTGCGTTTGATTTCCGCGAAGGATTTGTTCGTCATCCAGGGCACGCTTACAGGCGAATCGCTGCCGGTTGAAAAAATGGATGCGCGCGATTCGCGCCAAAACATTTCAATCATCGAACATGCCAATCTTTGTTTTCTAGGCACGAGCGTCGAAAGTGGAGCGGCCACGGCGGTCATCGTCGCCACGGGAGCGCAGACGTATTTCGGCAAGATGGCCAGCAGCCTTGCCGCCCGGCAGCCGGACACGGCATTTGACAAGGGCGTCAAAAGATTCGTCTGGCTGATGATCGCTTTCATGGCGGTAATGTCGCCGATGGTGTTTTTCATCAACGGTTTCACCAAACATGGTTGGGGCAAGGAAACCTTTCTATTCGCGCTCGCCATCGCCGTCGGCCTCACGCCGGAAATGCTGCCCATGATTGTTTCCGTCTGTTTGTCGAAAGGCGCGCTGGCGATGTCCAAGAAAAAAGTCATCGTCAAGAAGCTGAATTCCATCCAGAACTTCGGCGCGATGGACGTGCTCTGCACCGACAAGACCGGCACGCTCACGATGGACCACGTCATTTTGGAAATCCACTGCGATGTTTTCAAAAACGAGAGCGAAGAAGTTTTGCGCGACGCATATTTGATCAGCCATTTTCAAACCGGACTGAAAAATGTCCTGGACCGCGCGGTTTTGAAATACACGGAACTGAATCGCGAACTGGGCGTCGAAAAAATTTCCAAGGTGGACGAAATCCCGTTCGATTTTTCGCGCCGCATGATGTCCGTCGTCGTGGAAACTCCCGACGGCGGGCGGCAATTGCTCACCAAAGGCGCGCCGGAATCCGTGTTCAAAAAATGCACGCACTTTTTGAGCGACGGCGAAATTTTTGAAATGGAGCCGATTCTTGTCGGCAATCTGATCGAGCAGGTCAATTCATTGAGCGAGGACGGTTTTCGCGTCCTGGCCATCGCCAGCAAAAAAATGGAGAATCTCGGCGCGTGTTCCAAGGCCGACGAGGAAAACCTTGTATTGACGGGCTATCTGGCATTTCTCGATCCGCCGAAGGACTCGGCCAAGGCCGCCATCGCCGCGCTCCGCCAGCACGGCGTGACGGTGAAGGTTTTGACCGGCGACAACGATCTGGTCACGCGCAAAGTCTGCACGGAAGTCGGCATTGACGCCGAAAAAATCCTGCTCGGCAACGACGTGGAAAAAATGTCGGATGACCAACTGGCTGGCGTGATTGATTCCATGGACGTTTATGCGCGTCTTTCGCCCGCGCACAAAAAACGCGTCGTTCAGGCGCTCCAGAAAAAAGGCCACGTCGTCGGTTTCATGGGCGACGGCATCAACGACGCGCCCGCGTTGCGCGCGGCTGACGTGGGCATTTCCGTGGACACTGCGGTGGACATCGCCAAGGAATCCGCCGACATGATTTTGCTGGAAAAAAACCTGATGGTGCTTGAAGAAGGCGTGCTCGAAGGCCGCAAAGTTTTCGCGAACATCATGAAATACATCCGCATGGGCGCGAGTTCCAATTTCGGAAACATGTTCAGCGTGATCGGCGCCAGCGCGCTGTTTCCGTTTTTGCCGATGCAGCCGCTGCAAATCCTGACGAACAATCTGCTCTACGATTTTTCCCAGGTGCCGATTCCGACGGACAACGTCACAGCGCAATATATCACCAAACCGCAGCCGTGGAACATCGGCGAAATCACCAAGTTCATTATTTTCATCGGGCCGATCAGTTCCATTTTTGATTACACCACGTTTTGCGTCATGTGGTTTTTCTTAAAGTGCAATCACGTCGGCGTGACGCCGGAATTGACCGCGCGTTTTGGCGGCGATGCCGCGAATCACACCTACGCCGCCGCGTTGTTCAACACCGGCTGGTTCGTCGAATCCATCATGACGCAGACACTCATCATCCACGTCATCCGCACAAATCAGATTCCGTTCATCCAGTCGCGCGCGAGCTGGCAACTGACCATGACGACCGTTTTGATCATGGGCATCGGCGCGTATCTGCCGTTTTCGCCGCTGGCCAAAGCACTTGGCTTCGTGCCGTTGTCATGGCAATTCTGGCCGATTTTGGTGGCAACTTTGCTGTGCTATGTCGGCCTGACACAGCTGATCAAAATGTGGCTCATCCGAAAAAACTGGATTTGAATTTGAAAACAAAAGCCGTTCCGCATCACACGGAACGGTGCGGTTAAGCTTGCGCGGGATTGATCAAATCCGCTCAAGCCTCAAAAGATTTTCCGCAACCGCAGCTTTGCTTCGCATTCGGGTTTGAAATCTTGAACCCGCCGCCGACCAGCGCGTCGCTGAAATCCACCACCGTGCCGCGAAGATAATTCGCGCTGATCGGGTCAACCAGGACCGTCACGCCGTTTTCTTCCGCAACCAAATCGCCGTCGCGCTTTTCGTCGAACACCATGCCATATTGCATTCCCGAACAGCCGCCCTGCTCCACATAAACGCGGAAATTTTTGCCCGCATTTTCAGGCAGCGCGAGCAGAAATTTACATTCCTCCGCGGCGCGTGCAGCCAAGCCGACGACGGTTTCAGTTGCGATGGTTTCAGTCATTGTTATTTCAATTGAAGCTAGACTTGCGGAGGGCGAGTGTCAAATGTCGCTTCAATTTTTTGGCGGCGGCAGGTGCGCCAGCACCGCAGCCTGGTTCTTTTCAATTAAATTTTTTGCCGACGGTAGCAAAAATTCCAACCGTTGGCACAAATTTGTAACCGTTGAAATGTTCAGGTCAGACAGCGACAGCGACCGGTCATTCAGCGTTCCAAACAAGGTCACCGCCTGTAATCCGGCATTTTCCACCCAAAATCGATCCGCCAGTTCGCCATCGCGCAGATTTTTTCCGGTGTTCGTGTCAAACACGTCGAGATAATTATCCAGTGCCTGTCCGAACAACGCGACTTGATTTGTGCCGGTCGCCAGCGCCGCCATTTTTTCCAACGTGAGGCCGATGCCAATCTGCGCCTGGCTGCGCGCGGAAATGTCCGCCAGCGGCGAGACGATGACCTGTGCGTAGGCATTCGTCGCGGCGACGTAATTGGTCAATTGAAAATAGCACTCGCCGATTGCGCCTTGAGCGAGCGTCGCCTGTTGGTTCGCGGGATATTTCTGGCAGATGGCTTTGAAAACAGGAATGGCCTGGTCGAAATTTGCCAGCGGCCTGTTGGAATCCGACGATGGCATTTGCATCAGCGCGCTGCCGTAGGCGAACAACGCCTGCGCGTCCAGTCCCGGCGGACAATTGGTGTCGAGCGTCAGGCTCGTGAAATCATTGGTGGCGTCCTGATAACCGCCCCAGCCCATCGCCGCGCGTCCGGCCATCATTTTTGCATAGGGGGCGAGCCCGTTCGTCGGCCAGTTTTGGAAGACGTATTTGTAATTTCTTTCCGCCTCCACAAAATCGCCCGCGCGGAAAAAGTGGTCGCCCACCCACCATTGCGCCACGGGCGCCAGCGCGCTCGCGGGAAACTGCGCGATGAAATTCGTGAACAACTGAAACGCCTTTGTCTCGTCGCCCGCCTGAAAATTGGCCCATGCCCGCGCGTATTCAGCCGGCGGCAGGTTTGTGGATTCCAGAATGTTTGTGGAGTAACGCCCTATCCAGCCGTCGTAAGTGCGTATGACCGATGGCCAGTCGCCCTCCTGCTCGTAGGATTGAGCCATGGCCAGATCCACTTCAGGCAGCAAATCTGAATCAGGGGCCAGTTCCTCGAATTTCTGGAACAACGCCAGCGCGTTCGTCGGCTGGCCCAAATCCGTCAACCCTTCGCCGGCGATCAGGATGCTGTTGATCAGAAGGATGTTGGTGGCGAAGCCGTTCGCCGGATAAATCTGCAAAATCCGCGCCAGGGAATTGTGAGCGCCGTTCACGTCATTCAATTGCAAACACACGCGTAACAGTTGATACAGTGCCTGCGCGTCGAGCGATTCGCCGACGGCTGGAAAACTTTTGAAATCATCCACCACCGACTCGTAATTCGTCCGCGCGCCCGCGAAGTTATTTTCAGCAAACAGCGCGTCTCCCAGCTTGAATCTCGCCACCGCCAAGTCTTCCGATACGGGCAGTTTTTCCGTCGCCGCCTCGAAATCTGAAAGGCTGTTGGAAATATCCAAGACATTGCCGGAAGCTTTCCATGCGAGCCAGCCGCACCAGCCGCGATCCAGATACGCCTTGCCGACGAGCGGACTGTTCGTGAACGCGCCGATGAACTGGTCGAACCGCGCCCGCGTCTCTGGCAGGTCATTTGTCGCGCCCGCCGGATGCGCTGCGTAATTTTTCAAATCCAGTTCGCCCAGCGTCAGCGCCACGACGTCCGCCGCCGGTGAATCGGGAAACTGCGCGAGAAATGTTTCCATAGCGTTCGTCGCGACCGGAATTTGATTTTGCGCGACAGCCAGTTCGGAAATTTTCAAAGCCGCCTGCCGCTGCTGCGCGACTGGCGCGCTGTTGGTGAGGTTTTCCTGATACGCGGCAATCGCCTCGTTTGTGAAACCCGCTTTTTCCAGCGCATCCGCGTGCATCGCCACGCTCTCGGCGTGCAAGGTGCCGTCCTTGGTCTGGAGCATGTTCGTCGTGACGGCGAGCGCCGCCTCCATGTCGCCCGCCGCAAATTTGACCTGGTAAAGCAAATAACTCCGCTGCCAGGCCAGTTCCGGCTTGAGGGTCTGTGAATTGAGCGGTTCCAAAACCGCCGCCGCACCGTCGAAATCCTTTTGTGCGAACTTCGCCTGCGCCAGCAGCAATTGCCCGCGCGAAACCAGTTCGTTTTCCGGATCCAATTGCGCGGCGTGCTGGAAGACGCCGTTTGTTTTTTCCAGCAAATCGTCCACGCGCGTCCAGTTGGTGATTTGTCCGAATGCCGACGCCGCCTCGACGACGGCGCGCAATCGCAACGGCGATTCGGAGAATTTTTGCGCGAGCGCAACCCACGTTTCCGCCGCCGCCGCAAAATCCCCGTTGGTAAACTGCAATTCGCCGGTCCAGTTGGCGTATTGGTCCGCCAGCGTCCCGGCCTTGGCCAGATTGTCGGTGTCTTTGAGCAGCGCGATGGCGTTTGAAAATTCCCGTTGCTTGAATTCCGCCTGCGCCTCCAGCAACACCGCCATCGACGCGTTGGTGGAATCGGGATAGTTTTTTTGGAATTGATCGAACTCTGCTTCCGCGCGCGGATACATCCTGTCGTTGAACGCGCCCTTTGCGGCGTCAAAATCGCGTCGCTCCTTTGCGGAACCGGCGGCCAAAGCGATTTCGCCGCCCAAAGCGAGCGCAAACAAAACCAAAAACAATTGCCGCAAGAAAGCCATTGCCTTGAATCTAAACGACATTATGAGATGAAAAAAGCCGTAAATCTCCGGGCTGACGCGCTTCAATTCAAAACCGATTTCAAATACTGCCCCGTAAAACTCTCCGCACATCCGGCAATTTTCTCCGGCGGACCTTCCGCAATGATTTTTCCACCGCCTGCGCCGCCTTCCGGGCCGAGGTCAATGATCCAGTCGGCGGTTTTGATCACGTCCAGGTTGTGCTCGATGATGAGCAGCGTGTTGCCCGTCGCGCGCAATTTGAAAAGCACTTCCAGCAATTTCGCCACGTCGTGAAAATGCAGGCCGGTTGTCGGCTCGTCCAGAATATAAAGCGTCCGGCCCGTCGCCTTGCGGCAGAGTTCCGTCGCCAGCTTCACGCGCTGAGCCTCGCCGCCGCTCAAGGTCGTCGCCTGCTGGCCGAGATGGATGTAGCCGAGGCCGACTTCGGCCAGCGTCAACAGCGGATCGAAAATTTTCGGAACTGCGCGAAAAAAATTCACCGCCTCCTCCACCGTCATGTCCAGCACGTCGGCGATGTTCTTGCCCTTGTAGGAAATTTCCAGCGTCTCGCGGTTGTAACGCTTGCTGCCGCACGCCTCGCACGTCACATACACCGCCGGCAGAAAATTCATTTCAATCTTCAGCACGCCGTCGCCCTCGCATTTTTCGCAGCGGCCGCCCTTGACGTTGAAGCTGAAGCGGCCCGGCTCGTAGCCGCGCACCTTCGCCGCCGGCAGCCGCGCAAACAAATCGCGGATATGATTGAACATCCCGGTGTAAGTGGCGGGATTGCTGCGCGGCGTCCGGCCAATCGGCGACTGGTCAATCACGATGACCTTGTCCAGATTTTCAAAGCCCTTGAGCGCGCGATGCGCGCCGGGAATTTCCTTGGAACCATAAAATTTGCGGAACAGCGCGCGCTGCAAAATGTCGCTGACCAGCGTGCTTTTGCCGGAGCCGCTCACGCCGGTGACGCAGGTGAACGTGCCGAGCGGTATCCGCGCATCAATGTTTTGCAGATTGTTTTCCCGCGCGCCGAGGATTTCCAGCCAGCCTTTTTCCGACGGTGAAATTCTCTTTTTGGGAATGGGAATTTGCAATTCGCCCGTCAGATATTTTGCCGTGAGCGAATGTTTGCTCTTCAAAATTTCCGGCAGCGGCCCGGCGGCAATCAATTCGCCGCCGTGAACGCCCGCGCCCGGACCCAAATCCAAAATGTAATCCGCGCTGCGAATCGTGTCGGCGTCGTGCTCAACAACCAAAACCGTGTTGCCCAGATCGCGCAGGCCTTTCAGCGTGTGCAGCAGGCGGTCGTTGTCTCGCTGATGCAGGCCAATGCTCGGCTCGTCCAAAACGTAAAGCACGCCGACGAGCGCCGCACCGATCTGCGTGGCAAGACGGATGCGCTGCGCCTCGCCGCCGCTCAACGTGCCGCTTTCGCGGTCCAGCGTGAGATAGCCGAGGCCGACATTTTTCAGGAAGCCGAGCCGGGCGCGGATTTCCTTGATGACTTCGGCGGCGATTTTCAACTGAAACTCGGACAGCTTGAGCGCGGCAAAAAATTCATCGGCTTTTTCGACGGACAAACTGCAAACGTCCATGATTGAAAGCCCCGGAATCGTAGGACAGGCGTCGCGCCTGTCTCTGATTTTTTTAGACGGAGACAGGCGCGACGCCGGTCCTACGCCCAAAGTCACCGCCAGGATTTCCGGCTTCAGCCGCCGGCCCTTGCAGGCGTCGCAAAATTGCGGGCTCATGTATTGCTTGAGCCGGTTGCGGATGAATTCGCTTTCGCTCTCCGTCGCGTGCCGTTCCAGGTTTGGCAATACGCCTTCAAACGGACGTGAAATTTTGCCGATTTTGCCCGCGCGCCAGAAGTTGAAGTCAATTTCATTTTCGCCGGAACCGTGCAGCAGGACATTTTTGAAATCGTCCGGCAAATCTTTCCACGGCGTCTGCAGCTCCACGTTGAAATGGCCGGCGACGGAACGCAGCATGGCCTTGTAATAAATATTCATCCGCTTGCCCGCTCGGCGCCACGGCTGGATGGCGCTTTCAAGCGGCTCATCAAAATTAGGGACAACCAGATGCTCGTCGAAAACCATTTTTTGGCCGAGGCCATGGCAGACCGGGCACGCGCCGGCCGGGGCGTTGAAGGAAAAATGTTTCGGCGTCGGCGGGTCGAAACTTTTGCCGGTCGCGGGCGAACACATTTTGTTGGAATGAAGCGTTTCAATCCAATCTGCGGCTGGTGGGGCGAGCGTCCCCGCGAGCCGCTGCGGAGACTTGTTGTTTTCAGTCCGGCTCGCGAGGACGCTCGCCCCACCGGACTTTGGACTTTGGACTTTGGACTCTTCGCTGAGTTGGTGCAGCGTGAACATCACGCCTTCGCCCCAGCGCAATGCGGTCTCGACGGAGTCGCCGAGGCGCACGCGAATTTTGTCGTCAATCACCAGCCGGTCCACGACGGCTTCGACGTTGTGAAATTTCTTTTTGTCGAGTTTCGCGCGCGCTACATTTTCGCCGAGTTCGACCAGTTCACCATCCACGCGGACGCGGACAAAGCCTTCGCGGGCGAGGCGTTCCAGCACGTCGCGGAACTCGCCCTTTTGCCGGCGCACGACCGGCGCGAGCAGCATGACTTTCGTTTTCGGCGGCAACGCGAGAATTTTGTCCACGATGTCGCTGGCGCTTTGCGGAACAATCGGCACGCCCGTGTCGGGACAGTGCGCCTGGCCGATGTGCGCGTAAAGCAGGCGCAGGTAATCGTAAATTTCCGTCGTCGTCGCGATGATCGAGCGCGGGCTGCTGCCGGAACTTCTTTGTTCAATCGCAATTGCGGGCGAAAGTCCCTCGATGAAATCCACGTCCGGTTTTTGCAATTGATCCAGAAACTGCCGCGCGTAGGCTGAAAGCGACTCGACGTATTTGCGCTGGCCCTCGGCATAGATCGTGTCGAACGCGAGCGACGACTTGCCGCTGCCGCTCAAGCCGGTGACGACGACCAGCTTGTCGCGCGGGATTTGCAGCGTGAGGTTTTTGAGATTATGCTCGCGCGCGCCGCCGATTTTGATGAACTCTTTGCTCACAGTTGCAAAATTTCAGACTGACCGAATTTGAAATTTTACATCAAAGCGGGCCAAAAGCAAAGTGGGAGACAGGAAAAAATGATTTTTCCGCAGATTGCGCCGATTATCGCAAATGAAAAATAATCTGCGATAATCTGTGAAATCTGCGGATTAAAAATCAGCCGTTTCCGTCACGGCGAAACCTGCACGAGCCGGTAGAAGCGCACTGCGCCCAATGGCGCGGTCTGCGAGCCGTCGTCCGTGAACGTGGACACGCCGTTGCTGGTGGTCGTGGCCGGATTGGTGATCGTGTTCCAAACCCGCGACGCGAGATTCGTCGTCCATTGCACCTCGACTGGCGAACTGGATGAAGCCGTCCATTGAAATTGAATCTTGCCGCCGCCGGTTTGCACGACCTTGCTGACAACCAGTTGAGGCAAAGTTGAATTTGCCGAATTGCCGCGGTCAAAATCCACTTCAATCCCGTAATTGACGGTGGAACTGCCCGTGTTTTGCACGCCGAGATAATAGGTCGAGCCGGGCACAAGCAACGGCGTGGTGTTGGTGGATAAAATAGCCGGACCATTCGTGTTGTTAGTCGAATTCGGGATTAAATCAACATCGCCGGGATTCGTGATTGTCGGCGGCACATTGGCGCTGAACCAGACGTTCACCGGCGCGCTGGCAAACTTGAGTATATTCGTGGCATAATTCGCGGCTGCTGGCACGTTGATTTGATACCACGCGATGTCGCCAACTGGGATGAATTGGTTGGATTGACCGATGCCGCCGCTCAAGACGGACGGCACCGCGTTGGTGTCAGCAAAGACAAATTGCAATTCCCAGCTCACGAGCGCGGGCGGATTGTTCAAGTCATAGGCGCCGGCGCGGTCATCCTGGATTTCCAATGTCCAATTGCCTTGCGCGTTCTCGCCGTCGAGCGAAGCGAGCGACTGCTCGGGCAGGTAATAAAGATTTCCAGGCTCTTGGGTCAGCACAAAATCGTCCAGCAACATTCCCGGCTCGATGCCGGAGATTTGCAACGGAGTTCCGTTTTGCGTCGCTGTGAAAGTGATGGTTTTCGTCTGCCAATTGGTGTTGTTTCCGTAAAGTGTGCCAGATGTCCGGCCGTTCACGCTGACTTGGGCTTCGGCAAGGCTTTGCGCAGGTGAAGTGTTAAAAACATTCGCATCAAATTTGCCTTTGGTCATGTCTTGGTAAATGGCCTGAATTTCAGACGCGGACAAGGCCCTTTGATAAATGCTTGTTTCATCTATGTGACCAGAAAAGGGAGACGTGTATTGACCCTCCGAAACTCCTCCATTAATGACGCCAATTCCAAGAGGATCTGTTCCTGGAAAAATACCTTGGTTGTAAGCTGCTTGACCTTCCAGAATTCCATTTACGAAAATTTTTAATGAAGTTCCATCGTAAGTTGCAGCAAGATGCGTCCATTGATTTAGCGGTATTGTGCTAGTGCTATAAACGGCAACTTGAGTCGGCGTGCCATTTGAACATACAACAAAATATGGTTGCCCACTCGGACTAATAGCAATAGCGTATGCTCGTTGATTCCATGAAGGATTACCAGCATCCCACTTTCCTATTGGATTTTGGTAGCTTCCTTGGCTTGTTTGAAAAATCCATTGTTCAATTGTAATTGAGTTGGTTAGCCGCAAATCAGGCTGATCACTAATCCATACTTGAGCACCTCCTCCATTAAAATTAAATGCCGTTCCAATAATGCCTGGTGCATACGTCGCTCCGTTTAAGAGGGTTCCATTATCGGCATTGATGCTGTCCACGGCATTACTTTCTCCACGCCACCAGCCGACGATGCCCGGTCCTCGATAAGCGAACGTCAAAGTATACGTTTGTCCCGCCACAGTCGGCAGATTGGTTGAAATCACGCCGTTGGCCAGCGCCAGAAAGTTGCTGCCATAAGGAGTTGTGTTGGTGTCGGTGACGACGCTGACTTGATTGCTGGTCACTGTCCAGCCGTTGCCGAACGTCTTGCCGTTTGTATAGTCCCCGGCGGATGTTTGCTCAAAACCATCAGTCAATATGTTGGTTGGCGTCGTTATCGCGGGCACGAACGGCGGCACGGCGAACTTGATGGGAGTCGTCGTCAGGTTCGTGTCCTCGGTGAAGGTGAGATAGGCGTAATTCGTCGCCACGCCACCGGCCGTATAGGTCCAAGCATCGCCGCCCGCGCCGTTAGTGTTGCCGAACTGGTTCATGATGATCGTCAAAGCACCGAAAGCAGTCGTGTATGGCAGGTTGGTCTGGCCAGTGCCGCTGACCATGCCCGTGTCGAAAATCAAATTGGCGGGCGTAAAATTATTGGTCGTGTCATAAATGGTCATCTCGTCGGGAATCTGGAAGAAATCCCAACTGACCGGCAGCGTGCCGGAGGACTGGCTGACTATGACAAAATTGGTGCTGGCATTGGTCGTGCCGGCAGCCGTGAAATTCGCGATGCTGTTCGTCGTAAGAATCATCGCGCCCGCGCCGCTGGTGGTGTCGCCGCCGCGATTTTCCATGAGCAGGATGCGCTGGCCGTCCGGGCTGATGAGTGTGAACGCCAGGTCCGAGATGCGCGGATGCTGCACCACGATGCCGACGTTCACCGACACTATCGGTTCGGTGTTGGTTATGGAAATGACCGAGTTGCTGGAGACGGTCACCGCGTCGTCGAGCAGCGGCACCGGGCCGGCGGAGGCAAAATCCACCGGCGTCCCGATTGGATTGGCCGGCAGGATGGCCGTGAAAAGTGAAAATGTTTGATCCGCCGTGCCGGCGGGGTTTGGATTATAAACGCCGACGTAATAACGCCCCGGCTGCAACGGCGGCACATCCGTGAGGCTGACGGTGAGCGAATTGCCCGGCGGTGGCGGCGGCGTGGTGGCGGGAACGACCATCATTTTGTCGAAATTGTTCGTCGTCGGTCGTGAGCCTAGCTTGACGAACACGTCCAGCGAAAACAGTGGCAGCGCGTTGAGCGTGCCGTTTAGATTCGTGACGCTGATGGTGAGGTTCGTCGCGCCCGGAGGCACGTCTATGAAATTGTAATACCACTTTCCCGCCGCGAGGGTGTTGGTCGTGCCGTTTCCAAGGGGAATGTGAGGCTGGATAAACAGGCTGCCCTGGTCGCTGCCGACGAAACTGGGCGCGTTGTCCGAGACGTGCAGCAGCCATACTCCCATTCCTTGCTGGCCTGTGAACGTGCCCAGGGAGCCGGGGCCGTCCGAAGGACGCGAGTTCAAAATGTCGTTCTCGCCGCTGTCGTCATAAATGGTCGTGTAGGTGCCGGCTCCATTTGGCGAATCGTGGTTCAACAAAACCACCGAGCCGCTGCCGTTCGCCACGGTGGAATGATCCACCGAGATCACCAGGTCGCCGGCATTTTGCTGCGTGAGGGTGTTGGTCACCACGACGCGCTCGATTTCCATTGGGAAGATGGTCAGGGCGAGGCTGTTCGTGTATCCCGGATGCGTCGCGTCGCCGTCGGGAATGTCCACCGGATAAAACGCAGCGGATTCGTTGCCATTGTTGTCCAGACTGCTGAATGGCGTCTCACTGCACAAACCCAGGAACGCATACTGGCTGGCCGTTTGATCCTCCGACTGCACGCCGATGTAATAAACCCTGCCCGTCGCCGAATTTGTGTCCACGACAAATTCCGAGCCGCCGCGATCCAGGGCCGCGCCGTAGAAATTAACGCCAACTGACGCCCCGACTTGCGGGTTGGTGATGCAGTTGGCAATCACGTTCGGATCCAGATTCGTCAAACCGGGATCGGTCGTCGCAAACACGTCAATGTCCGCTTCAGGCCGCGTGGAATTGGCGTCGGAATTGGCTTTCGTGCCTCCAACCGGAATCGCCGCCGTCGGCGGCAGGAAGGTGACGAACGCCGCATACTGGCCGCAGTAATTTGTCCAGATGTAGAAATGCCACTGGTTGGTCTGGCCCATGGTGACGAGTTCATTTGTGTTCGCCCCGAAGCCCACGGTGTTTGTGCCGAGCAGCGGCGAACTCGCGCCGACGAACTGGTCCATCAACGGCGAGGCGTTTGTGGCGGTGATGACGGTGATGCGCTGGCCGCCGGTGGGATCCGACACGAACGAACTGCCCGTGACGGCAAAGCCATTCGTGTTTGAGCCGTTGCCGCTGGAAATGACGAACGCGAAATCCTGCACGGTGTTGTTGGTGTTCGCAGTCACGGCGTTGACGTTCACGGCGGTTCCCCGGATGACGACCGTGAAGTTCGTTCCGGCGTTCGCTGGCAGGAAAACATTTTCAATATTGTTGATGCCATCCAGGCCGGGCGCCGCGTTGGTGGAGCTTTCCGGCGTGTTGAAGACCTGGTTGGGCCCGATGTCGTTGCCGTAATAGACATTTGTGTTGTCCATGTTGGTGACGATCAAATCAAGGTTGTTGACGAGCTTGATGGCGGCGGCGGGGTTGCCGGGCGGATCGGTCCATGCGAGCGTGAGGCGCAGCGGCACCGCCATCGCGCCGGGCGAGAGGGAAATGGTGTAAGTCCGGCTGTCGCCCGTGGCCAGCGCGTTGGTCGGGCTTTGGTCGGCAAAGAAAAATGAATTGGTGGCGGTGGCCGCCATGTTGGTGATTCCCGCAGGAATGGAATTGGGCAGGTTGACCAGCCCCCAGCCTTCGAGGTTGATGTTGTTGTTGACCTGCAAATTGTAAAAGCCCGTCGGACGCGCGCCGTTGATGAGCATCGCCTTGAGCAGCGCCGGGCTGGGCGTGAGGCGCAGCGTGTTCGTGAAATAATCCTGCATCAGCGCCAGCACGCCCGACACGTCCGCCGCCGCCATGCTCGTGCCGCTCTCGTAACGGTAATACGGCCCCAGCGTGTTGTTCAAATTGCTCAACACCGTGTAATAATCTCCCATGTCGTTGGTCGTGGTCATCTCCGCCACCAGATCGTAATTGACCGGAATGTTCGTGCTGTCGCCGACCTCGAAGTTGAAGCCGCCCAGATTGTTGATGATGGATTGCAGGTATCCTGCGCCGCCGTCCGTCGGAATTGTCACGTTGTCATTGACGGTCATGAAATCACTCGGCGGCGGATAATTGTTCAGCGAAACATAAATTGGCATATTTGTCGGAAATGGCACGGGCGACAAATCGTTCGGCTGGATCCGGATACTGACGCTGACGGCGTTGTTCTGGACGACAAACGGGAAGTTGTAATAGTTCAGCGAGTTGGTGTCCACCAACTGGAAGGTCGCGTCATTGACATAAGTATTGCTCGGATTGTAATACGCCTGCTGGTCCCATTGCTGCGAGCGCGTCGAGATCACGAACGATCCCGGCGCGACCACGTCCGGCTTGAACCGCCCGAACGTCCCTTCCGTGCCGATGCCGACGTTGCCACGGCTCGAATAATCCGCGACCTGCGAACTCGAATCCGTCGCCGCCTTCCACACCGCGTTGGACGTGCCGTCGAGCGCCGTGACGATGTTGGTGATGTTCCGCAATTGCTCCAGTGCGCCGACCGTGAGAACATCCTTTGCCGTTGCGGGCGACGAAAGTGAATCCGGCGTGCCGCCGCCGCCGTCGTTGTCGCCGTTGCCGCCTTCTGTGCCGATGTGTCCGTCGTTGCCCGCCGCGAAAACAAACAGCACCGGTTGCGGGCCGGTGACGCCCATCAAGGCGTCGCGCGTCGCCGCGTCGTAGCTCGCCGCCGCAAGATCGTATAAATTGTCGCCGCCGTAGCCCCAGCTTTCGTTCGCAATCAGCGCGTTGGTCAGCGCGGCGGATTCCTGAAGATAACGGTCGGAAATCACATTCGTGTCCGCGCCGCCATCAATGCCGCCGACCGAATACAACGTCGCCATCGGCGCCATGCCGCGAAAATCCGCGTTCGTCACTGATCCACTTGCGTTTGTCACCGTCGTTGATTCCGCGCCATTGCCCGCGATTTCACCCGCGACGAACGTGCCGTGGCCGTTCATGTCAACCAAACTTTGCGGCGCGTCGCCAATCACGCGTCCCGCCGCAAAATCAGGATGCGTCGCGTCAACGCCCGAATCGTCCTCCGCCACGACCACGTTCTTGCCGGTCAGTCCGAGATAATTCACATTGGTGGTCGTGTTCACGGCCACGCCCGTCGTCACGCGCGACAGATCGTTTGCCAGTTCGCGCGTGCGCTTCTGCTCGACGATTTGCACACCCGGCAATTGCGCCAGCGCCGTCCAGTCCGATGGCGGCTGCACGCGCACTTCTAGTCCGAACGGCTCGCTTTCCTGCGACAAAACGGTTCCGCCAAGCTTTTCAATTTGCTTGATGGTCGCCGCCGCATTGTCCGCGAACAATCCAAGGTTCAATATCGCGCCCGCCGGCAAAGCTGTCTGGTCATACGCGATCAGCGGCGATTGCACCTTGTAATACGGCTCGTAGGGAATCACCGACTGCGCCAGCGGATTCGCGGCCATCGCGTTCGCGCCGCCCGCCGAAACGCGGACGAGATACGCGTTGTTCGGGATGTAGGAAACGATCTGCGCGCCCGCCGCCGACAGCATCGCGCGGAACGCCGGGCCCATCGTCCCGTCCGCCTGCACGACATACGCGCCCGGATCGCCCTGCGCCTGCAGGTTTTTGGGGATGGAAAAATCCAGCTTCGCGCGCGTGTCAATCAGCGCGTTCTCCAGCAGGATCGCATGACGGTCGTTCACCAGTTCGCCGATGGATTTCGTCGTGTTGCTCAAACGCCAGGCAAACCGGTTTGTCTTGGCCGCCGCCGCGCCGGTTTTGCCGGAATTTTTGGAAACGGCCTTCAGCGGGAAAATTTGCGGCGCGGTCGAGGCGGAACGAAACGCGCCGGCGATGGGCGGCTCGAATTTCCCCGCCGCCACGCGCTCCGCGTGCGGCCAGAAAAACCACGCGCCCGCCGCCAGCAGCAGGCACGGCACAATCCAGAATGTCGGACGCAAACGCATATTTAATTCATTCAAACACCAAGAGTTCTCCAAACTACGCCCTTATTGCCATTTTTCAAAAATGTTTTTGTCTTCATCTTCGTGCCTTCGTGCCTTGGTGGTTAATTCGATGTCACCTTGGCGGTTCATCAATCCGGAGGCAATATGTTATACCTCTCGATCACCGCGCGGTTGTTCGTCACGGAGAGCGTGCCGAGGATGTTTGTCACCGTGCTGTCAATGCGCACCACCGCGCGCGTGGCGGTTTCCGCCACGATCTGGTAATTCGTCACCATGCCGAAATAGCTTCCCGCGCCCAGATAAGTCCCGTTGGGCGCAGGCTTGAGCGTCTGGCCATAGCTGTAAATCACATAGCGCGGCGTGCCCACGCGCAACAGCGACATCACCTGCTGCGGCAGCCATTCATACCTCTCGTCGCCGTTGTAATTCGTGTTGACGAGGTTCAGGAACGGCGACTGCTCCGTCAGTTGCGGCACGGCCAGAATGTCGCCGGCGTGTGCAAAGGATTGTCGTGGAAACAAGGCGGTGTTCGTGCGCGTCTGGTTTATTCCGGCGACAATTTGCACGAGCGGCGGCGGGTTTGTGGCGCTGTAAATCCCGGCGGGCTGGATGACCGAGTAAGTGTTGGTCGGGCCGGACGGCGGCACAACGACGCCGCTGAACAATGCCGACCATGCCGCAAGCCCCGCCGCCGGATCTCGATCGTTGGCGGCGACGTTGACGGAAAGCTGGCCGCGCGTGGCGTTGTCGTTGAACGCCGTCGTGAAAAGATCGAACAGCAGGCGATCCTGCGCCGGCGCGGAATTGGCCGCGTCAAAGTATTGGTTAAAACTTGTCTGCGTATCGCCCGTCCACGTTGCCCAGGTGGCGGCGTCTATCGGCGACGACTTGAGATAGACCGTCTGCCACGGTGTGCCGCGATGCACCCGGCCCAGCCAGCCCGTCGTCGGCAGTTTGTTCGTCGGGAAATCCCAGTTGTCCGACGACGAGGCCAGCGGATCGCGCTCCGCCGAATTGTAGGCATTTGGATCAAATTGCTGCGTCTGTCCTTCCGCCGCCTGCTTCGAATTGCCGCCCCACGGCATATAGCGGTCATTCAACTGCCCAAGATTAGGCAATGCGTTCGTGACGGGGAAACTATAGGCGTGCAGACCGGGTTGCGGCGTCGTTGAATTGTTGAGCGGCAGCTCGTCAATATCGCTGGCCAGATAATGCACGAGCGGATCGTTGGCCTGCCATGTGGCATATTGCGAGATATAACGGGTCGGCGAGTAAGGAGCTTGTATGGTCGTTTGCAGATTTGTCACATTGCCATAATGATTGCCAGGCTGAAAAAACGCATAAAAATAAGCCGCTTGTTGGGCTATGGTTCCGCCAAGCGGAACAGCTTCGGGATCAGGCTGCCACTGGCCGTCTTCTACCGGCACACTGTTTGCGCCGTTTTTTGAGATGCTAATTTGATGTAGAATCCCATAAGTCACTCCGGGTAGCGGCGCACTACCCGACGGATAATTTGTATTCCACACGCCCGGACCATTGGCGTCAGCACCGTCATATTGCAATTGCAGAGCTGCATTCAAATTGAAGGCGCTGTCCGGCCCCTCGAAATGGACATAATCAATGACGTGATAGCCGCTGCTGTCTTGAGCCAGCATGAAGACCTGCAACCGGTTCGTCAGCAGCACGCCAAACTGCGGGAAATAAAAACCGTTGCCATCCGTCGAAGTAGATTCCCAAGAAACGGGACTCGGCAAGCTATTTGTGGAAAGCAAATTAGCTCCGCCCGTATAATGAGACGAATAATAAACCGAGTTGGTCAGTGTGGGGCCGGTAAAAAAAATGGGAATGAAAGAGGCGGCATTTGGACTGCCACTGCTTCTCCAACCCACGCCCGATCCCGGCCACGGATTGATTGAATACAAAGCATTGGTTGAAAATGGCTGCAAAGTCCATTTATGCAAACCCTGATCGTCATTGGTGATCATCGTCGAAGCATTTTCATTTACTGCAATCTGAATCGTGCCGGGATAATTGGATGCGTAAGAATTCCAAAGCTCGACTCCGATTGAACTGTTCAAACTCATCGTATACATCTGGTTTGTGCCGGTGATGACCGGCGTTGAACTATTTGTCGTGCGCGTCAGTTGCAACCGCCTCGTGACGGCCAGACTGTTCTCCGCCGAAATTTCGTTGAAGTTCGGGAAGCCTTTCTTCGCGCCGATGATCCACGGCACGCCGTAGATATTGATGTCAGACGCCACGCTCGTGCCGGATATGGCGGAAATGGTCTCGACATCAAACGGCCTGGAAAGCTGGAGGTCGCCCGGCCCGGAAACGGTGTTGGGAACGCCATTATTGTTCAGGTTGGTGTAACCGGCGATGAATACATCGCCCGCCAGATCCTTGCCGAACAGCGGACGGAAAACATCGGGATAATCGGGCGAGCCGTTTTTCCTGTTGCTCTCCGTCGCGTCGTAAATGTTCGCCGCCAGTTGGAGGATGCGGTTGATGGCGGGCGAATAGACAAACTGGCCGTTGACATAAACCGGGATGTTCCCGACGCCAAAGGCATTGGTCGTCGAGACGCCAAACGTGTTGGTGAAGCTACCGTAGTTTTGATTGATCCAGTTCGCAGTATATTCGCGCAGCATCCGGTCGGCGGCGCTGGTGAAAAATTTGACTGAATTGGTCCACGGGATGAAATTGGTTTCCGCGCCGGGAATGACATTGCCATAGCCGTCCAGATTGTCGTAATTCAAATTCATCCTGCCGGACTCCGGCGAGGAGTCCGTGCCAAGCTGCGAGAGCAGCCGGTAATATGTGTAGCGGTCGTATGTGTCCGTTTGCGCGCCGGCATTGAGCAGGCGGTTGGTGAAGCCGCCGGTCGTTCCGCCGGAACTTTTCGTCGGGTCAAACAAATCCGACGGCGTGAAGAAATGGTTGGTGTTGTCCGCGCCAGCCCACGGCAGTGTGGGAATGTCCTTGGCGCTACTGAAAACAAAATCCTCATTGGTGTCAAAAGTCGTCTGCAGCGGCCCGTCGGAATAGCCGTCAATGCCATCGTTCCGAAACGCCGTCGCGCCGGTGCTGCCGAAAAGGGTCTGGACCCAGGCAAGCGTGTTGTAATTGTCATTGTAGCGAGATGCGAGCAGCGCGCGGGCGTCTTCAACGGCCAAGCCGCTGCTGCCGGTGCCGGACGGCGGCGGATTGTAAAGATAAGGCGCAGTGTTATTGTCCCATTCATTCGTGTTCAAGTCCGCCAGAAACGCGGCGAGGTTGATTTCCCACGAGCCGACGCCTTGATTGCGGAAATAGGCGTCAGCTTCGGTTCTTATGGGATTTCCAGAATAACGCAACGTTGGAATCAGCGCTTGATTGTGAATGTAATTCAAATCGAGCGTGTTGCCGACGGGCAGGGCGAAGAAGGCGTAGCGCGCGATGAACGGGTTGTTCGGCCCGTAGGGCTGGTCGGGATGCTCCAGCACGCCGATCCATTCCGGGTCGCCGGTTTCAAAGGAGAAATTCCCATTCGTCGCGCCTGTGTTGTCCACGTCCGCAACGATGCCGTTGGGGTCAAAATGCCCGTTGCGGTTCAGGTCGAGGTAGAAACGGGAATCGAGCGGGTCTTTCGGATTTGCGTTGGTCTGAATGAACACCGGCGGACGCGGGCTGTAAAACAAGTTTTCGAGGTTTTGCAGTTGTTGTGCCTGGTTGAGCGCGCCGCCACTAGCCAGATAATCGTAGTTGACGTTCGTCGGATTCGCGCCCGCAGCCGGATTGAAGCCCGCCGGATTGATGTAATTCGTGGAAACGAGCAGGCCGAAGTCGTAGGGATTTGTCGTGGAAAGGATGCCGGCCATGGCCTCCGCCTCGGCGTTGGCGAGCGCGGCGTCGGCGGCCAGGCGCGCGGTGGCGGTCTCGCCGGCGGTCGTCACGGAACTGCTTTCGCGGCGGCTGATGGCCAGGAACGCGAGCGCCATGACGAGCGTCACGGCCAGCAGGATGAGCGTGATGATCAGCGCGATGCCATTTTGGGATTTATGATTGACGATTGACGGTTGACGACTGGCATCGCAGGCGCGATGGCAAACAACGGCGGATTTCGACGATTTTTTCCAAATCGTAAATCGTGAACCGTAAATCGTATATGGCAGTTTCATTGATAGGCCGACGGGTCAACATTGGGAATGGAAACGATCTGGCGGAAAACGTGGACGTTGCCTGCCTGACCCTGCAAATAGGACGTGCGCCGGCCGTCCGGCAGCGATTCGGCGCGCTGCAAGGTGCGGTCTTCGAGCGTGGCCATGTCAATCTCCACGGACGCGGGCAGCGTGTTGCTGAACATTGCAAAGCCCGTTTCGCCAAAGCCGGAGCCGGAACCGGACGGCACGGACGGCAGATATAAAACATTTTCGTTGGTGGTGGGCTGACCGTTGGAAAAAACAACCGGACCGTTCATCCACCCGCCGTTGGGATCAAAGGCGCGCATGCGAAAATCCACCACGCCGTCCAGCAGATGGCTCATGTTGGTGTTGTTTTGCGAAATCGGAAGCGTGCTGTTGGCAAGGAAATTGGTGTAAATCTGCCACGGGCCGGGACGTGCCGGCAAATCGGTCGGACTAAAACGGTAGAGCGGATTGATGGCCGCCGTGGCCGAAGTGTCCACCACATAGCCCGTGCCTTTCCATGTTTGATTGACGCGGCTCAAGATGAAAATTTTTTCCAGGATGTTTGTCCGGGACCGGCTGCTGGCGGTCAGCGTCTGCAAAAGCGGCCCGGGCGAACTGACGACGTAGGCGTAAAAATTCATCGCACCGTTGCTGACACCATCTGACGGCGCCATCTCCTTCAAATCCTGCGCGATCAAATCCATCGTCGCGCGACCGCCCTCCAGAATGCCCGCCTGGGTGACGCCCGCGCGGAACGCCGCCTGGGTGCTGTCGAACACCGACATCAGCACGATGACGATGAGCGAGAGCAGCGCCACCGCCACCATCACCTCGATGAGCGTGAAAGCATTTGCGATTTGCGATTTGCGATTTGCGATTGGAAAAGAACGCCGCGGCGCACCTGCCGGATCAACCGGCAATCGCGAACCCAAAATTGAAAATTTATTTTTCACGGCGCGGTGGTGAACGATTGCGGCTGGTAAAAAAATAAATTGGCGTTGGCGGCGTCCTGCACAACCTGCCCGGCGACGAGCGTGCGATACGTCGCATGGAAGGGCTGCGCCGGCAGTTTGCCGTTTGGCAGCACCGGCCAGAGAAACGTCAGGCGCAGTTCGCGCAGACTGGCGGCGAGCTGGCGCGTGTAACCGGGATTGGCGACCGCATTGGTATCAACCGCCACCGGCGCGTTGACGAAAAAAATGCGGTAGCTGAACGAATCCTGCTGCAAAATGGGATTGTCCTGCGGCGGCTTTTCAAACGCCGGCCCGTTGATGGAACGGACATAGGCCACAACGTGATTGCTCGCCGCCGCCGTGTAGATGCTGTCCGCAATCCCGCCGTCCACGTTCAAAAATTCCGGCGTGCTCAACAGGCCGACAATGTTCGCCCCGTTGGTCAGGATTGGATACAATTGAACCGGCGGCTTCTGGGCAAAATTAGCTGTGGAAAAACCCATCGCGGCGGCAAGCGTCGGGTTGACATAGACGTTTTGACTGGCGGCATTCGGCATCACGATGGCATAAACATAATTCGTCAAATCATCCGCGCCGCGAGCGCCGTTGCGGATGTCCTCCATGAAAACGGTCGCGTCCTGGTTGATGACGGTCTGCTCGCGATTGACGCGCTGCGTGTTCAATCCCAGCGGCAGCACGCTGATGATGCCGACGAGCGCGATGCCGATGATCGCCAGGCTGATGGCGATCTCGATCATCGTGAAGGCCGATTGCGGATGAAAATGTTGCGGGCGAAATTTCATTGCGCTTCAATTCGTCAAACGGAAAAACAGTTTCCCGGACGGCGGCGAGATGGTGACGCTGTTTGTGCCGTTGATGGTCGTGACAGCACCGCCGTAACCTGACCAGTTGGTCGTCGTCAAATCCGGATTGCTTTGCAGCGTGTAGCCGCCCAGACTGGGCCAGGAAACAACCACGCTGTTCGTTGCGGTCAGGACAACCTTCAGATGCGGAATCGCCGCGATCCACCCCATCCGGATGGTGCCGTTGACGGTGTCTCCCACAAAAAGATGCCCCGCGCCGTCCACCGCAACGGCATACGGATAAGAGAACAGCGCGTTGGTTCCGGTGCCGTCGTTTCCGCCAGTGATGCCGGCCACCCCCGCAAGCGTGCTCACCACCCAGCTCGTCCCCGACGGCGCAATTTTACGGATGGTGTAGTTGTCGGTATCCGCCACATACAAATTGCCGGAGCGATCCGATGCGATTCCATACGAATAATTAAATTGCGCGGCAAGATTCGGCCCGTCGGTAAAGCCGTAGCTTCCAACCTGGCCCGCAATCGTGCTCACCACCCAATTTGTCCCCGCCGGCGCAATCTTGCGGATGGTGTAGTTGTAGGTATCCGCCACAAACAAATTGCCCGACCGTCCGACCGCAATGCTGGACGGCCCAAAGAACTGCGCGGCGCCATTTGTCCCGTCGGCGCTGCCATAGTTCGGCACCATCCCGTCAATGTTCGTCGCCGTGCCGGCAATGGTGGTTACCACCCAGTTCGTCCCCGACGGCGCGACTTCACGGATGGTGCAGTTGTAAGCATCGGCCACATAAAGGATGCCGTTGGTATCC
>DATCDZ010000023.1:0-4701 GCA_036510395.1 Verrucomicrobiia bacterium | reverse complement strand
TCCGGCTCGTCTTCCAAGTGCAGGATGTGCAGGCGCTTGTTCATGTCGCGGGTTCAGGCTGAAACTCGCCGCCACTACAAGACTATTAAACGCCCCGAAAGTAAAGCGCGGAACGAATTCTTTCTGCGTTGACTTTCCTGTGTGTTCGGCTAAATTTTTTACCCTTTTACGCAAATCGAAAAAATAAATTATGCCGAACACAAAGTCAGCCGAACGCCGGATGCGAGGAAACGAACGCAAGCACCAGCACAACCGCAGCGTCAAATCCAGCCTGCGCGGCCTTGAAAAAGATTTCCGCGCCGCCATCGCCGCCGGGAAAAAGGACGAGGCCAGGAAACTCCTGCCAGAAGTCCACTCCGCCCTCGACAAGGCCGTCAAATCCGGCGTGCTGCCGCGCCCCACCGTCAACCGGAAAAAATCGCGCCTCACCCTGGCGCTGAATTGATTTCAGGAAAACTTCCCAGCCGGGATTTTTTAATCCCGGCTTTTCTTTTTGCGAAATTCGGAAAAGAGTTGAGTTTCTCTGCGATTAAAATTTAACATCACTCTTGGATATGCTCAAAGTCATCGAAATCGCGTTCAGTTGCTACGCCGTCACGGATATCAAGCGCTCCCGTGATTTTTACGAAGGCGTGCTGGGATTGAAACCCACGACCATTCTGGAAGGCCAGTGGGTCGAATACGAATTCGGCCCGCATGCGCTGGCCATCGGCTGCGCGCCGGGAATGTTCAAGCCGAATCCTGACGGCTGCATGGCCGCGCTCGAAGTTGAAAATTTCGACGACGCCATCGCGCATTTGAAGCAGCACAATGTAAAGTTCCGCATGGAGCCGATGGAATGTCCGCCCTGCCGCATGGCGATGGTTTTTGATCCCGATGGCAACAGCATTTGCATTCACAGACGGAAGGCGAAGTGATAGATTTTTGCCCATGAATGCGACGATGACATTTAAGGAAGAAGCCATGCTGGCCATCAGCCGGCTGCCCGCACAGGCGACGACGCAGCGGGTGCGGGAAACCGTGGACATTCTCGCGGCCCTGCGCGAGTCGGAAAGCGCGTCCGCCGCAGGGAAGATTTTTTCGCATGATGAAGTCGTCCGCCGTTTTCGTGCATGGCGCAAGAAGTGACATTCAAGGTGGTCTGGACGGAACCGGCGGTCTGCGATCTGGAAAAAATTGACTGTTACCTCCGGCGGCGTAATCCCGCTGCCGCCGATAAAACCGGCGAGGCGATTTTGAACAAGGCTGGTTTGCTGGCGCGGCATCCGCAACTGGGTTCAGTTTGGGAAGAAGACGACGGCTGGCGCGTTCTAGCAGGGTGTTGAAAAAGCTATGTTTCATAAAAATGACTATCAAAATCATTGGAGTTTTTGCATAAAAAAGTGTGCAAAAAGTAGTTTTTCAACACCCTGCTAGTGATGCGGCCTTACAAGATTTTTTACCGGATTCTCACGGATCAGAACGTGATTGAGATTTCGCACATCCGGCATGGCGCCCGCGCTTTGCCAGGCATTGATGATTTACTGACTGATTAAATTTACATTATGTCCATACTCGTCAAACCCAATACCAAGGTTCTCGTCCAAGGCATCACCGGCAGCTTTGGCGCGAAGCACGCGCAACTCTCGATTGATTACGGCACGCAAATCGTCGCCGGCGTCACGCCCGGCAAGGGCGGACAATTCTTCGAGCACGGCGGGGAAAAAGTTCCAATTTTCGACACCGTCGCCGATGCCGTGAAACAAACTGGCGCAACCGCGAGCGCGGTGTTCGTTCCCCCGCCCTTCGCCGCCGATGCGATTCTTGAAGGCGCGGACGCCGGACTTGATCTCGTCGTCGCCATCACGGAAGGCATTCCCGTGCGCGACATGGTGCGCGTGAAGCGCGCGATGCAAGGCAATTCAAAAACGCGGCTCATCGGCCCGAATTGTCCCGGCATCGTCACGCCCGGCGAAGGCAAGGATTCGCACGGCGGCTGTCGAATTGGAATTGCACCCGGCTACATTCACAAGAAAGGAAACATTGGTGTCGTCTCGCGCAGCGGCACGTTGACTTACGAAGCCGTGTGGCAATTGACTTCGCGCGGCGTCGGCCAGTCAACTTGCGTTGGCATCGGCGGCGATCCGGTCAACGGCACTTCGCATCTGGACGTGATAAAATTTTTCAACGACGATCCCGAAACGCACGGAATAATCATGATCGGCGAAATCGGCGGCAGCGCGGAAGAAGAAGCCGCCGAATGGATCAAGGCAAACTGCAAGAAGCAGGTCGCCGGATTCATCGCAGGTGCGACCGCGCCGCCCGGACGCCGCATGGGCCACGCCGGCGCAATCGTCAGCGGCGGCAAGGGAACTGCCGAAGCGAAAATCGCCGCGTTCAAAGAAGCGGGCATCGGTGTCGCCGTCACGCCCAGCGAAATGGCGGATACGCTTCTGAAAATGATGTGACGGACGCGTAGCCGTCAAATTTTCTCCGAAAAAATTCAGATAAAGTAGTTTCAGGTTGGACAGCCTTTGTCTTAACCACCCCGCTAATCTCGGCGCATGGCTCAATCGTCATGCCAGACTGAAACATCGGACACACGAACGGAAGCATCGTTTCTCCGCGCGGGAACGTCGCCGTGCAAAACGCTTCTTCCGACCGGCCAGACAACCGTTCCGCGTGCGCGAACGGTTACTCCGTTTCCTGAATCGGAAGCATCGCGCCACAAAACTGCGCGCCAGCTTCATCAGGCGGAAGCCGTCCCGCGCAGCGAAGCAGGCCGCCGCGACTGCGGCGAAATAAAATGAAACTAACAAGCGCGTCAGCCGGAAGTTGCGGCTGGCGCGCCTTTTTCCATCCGGGCATTGCCGGGCGGCGTGTGGAAATGGACATGGGAACGCCAGCCGGGCATAGGCACGATTTTTTCGTTGTCGGGCGTCTGCCGCAGCATCCAATTCAATTCCGCGCGCAACATCTCGTCGCAGCGGATTTCTTCGCGCAAAACTTCCCGCGCGCGGGACACCGGATCACCGGCGTCTGCGCGCGTCAAATCCACGTTGCCGCTGATGAAAGTTGCGCGCGTGACCAGCCGGAAATCCGGCGCGCCTTCCGCGAACCGCGCCGTCTCTTCCGGCGTTTCGGGCGTCGTGCGATAATATTCTTTTTTGGGAATCAGCCACGCGTCCAGTTCGCACGGGAAAGACCATCCGTCGAGGCTGCCGAAACGCAAAATGAAATCATGTGCGATCCATTCCTTGCGTCCGGCTTCCACTCCCGCGCTGTCGGCGTAAGGTTTCAAAATAGTTTGATGGACATTCACGTGCGGCGAATTGTGGGAATGTCCGTATGGGCCGAAAAATTCCTGCGTGTCGTGCCACACGGCATCGGCGCGGATTTCCAACCCTGCCAGTTGACGCCAGTCGCGCACATTCAAAATCAATCCGCCCAGATCAATGTCCAGCCAGCGGTCAATGCCCGGATGTCCGGCGGGAGGATTCTCCGGCCTGATGTAATGGGACACGCTCAAATCCCACGAGACGCGCGGGCAGCCGGCATCCGGTGCAAGGATATAAACGCGCAAATCCGCCTCGTCATCCGTGACCGGCCACGTTTCGCCATGCAGTTGCAGCCAGCTCATGTTTCAGTCCTCGTAAAATCCGTTGAAATGCAGTTCCACAAAAATATCCTGCCGGATGTTGTCGGGACATTTTTGCCGGATGCGTTCGCCCGCCTTGAGATGGTCCGTCACATTGACGTGTTCCGGCTCGCCGATGCCGATGAGCGCGCGGGCGCGGCGCAAGGCGTAAGTTTCCGGGTCGCTCACATTGCGCGGCGCGCGGACAGTGACCGTGCCGAAGGGGATGTTTTCCACTAAATAAAGCTCCGCGTTCTTTTTCCAGAAATCCGCGTCCGGCTCGTCGCGTTCCGCGCGTCCGTCCGGCGTCACCTTCACTTCCTGCGCGGTCAGTTGTTCAAACAGGCTGCGCCCGTCGGCGAATGCGGCCAGTTCCACGGTGAACATTCCGTCCTCGCGCGCGGCCACGCGCCAGATGGCGTCGTTCAAAAAGGAATGTTCCCGCTCCTGCGATCCGCACTTGGGATAAAAATCCACGTTGAGCACGCCGCCCGGACCAAACAAGCTCAAAGGTTCATCTTCTTCCTGCTCCCAGTTCCAGAAGTCCAAATGCTCAAGATCGCGCCAGTCGCGCAATTTCGGCTTGATGCTGGAAAGTTGCAGCCAGAGCGAAGGCCGTTCCCAATGCCGCACTCGCCGCCATTGCGCGCCGCCCGCCACGCAGCGGAAATCCAGCATCCAGAAAACGTCGTCCTTTTTTTTGTCGTCCGTCTGGATGAGCGCGTCAAAGCGCGTGTAACCCTGCACCGGCAGCCAGTGATGATCGCGGAAATAAATCACGCCCCAGTGTTGCAAAGACCGGCGCGGCGGCCAAGACAAAGACCGCCGTGACTGCGACGAAATAAACTGTGGCGTCTGAGTCTGTGGCTCGATAACCGGCGCGCAACGCCGACGCTGCAAACAAAACAAGCGCGTCAGCCAAGAATCCCGGCTGGCGCGCCTTTTTTATTTGGATTGTCGCCTTCCGCAAAATCCGCTATTCAGCCGGGGAATCTGGAAAAGAACCATGCCTGCCAAAAAAAAGCGCTGGGGCGAACCGTGGACAGCCCGTGAACTGAAACTTCTCGGCAAAACGCCCGACTCCG
>DATCDZ010000022.1:0-3847 GCA_036510395.1 Verrucomicrobiia bacterium | reverse complement strand
AACCTTGGCAAATAAAAGCACTCGAACTGGAAGCATCGGGACTGAAACACCTTGACAGATTCATTCACGACCATGCGCTCTATTTTCTCATCGGAGCCATCTATCTTTTGCTGGCTCTTTTGGTATGGGTATTGAGCGGCGCATTGCGGCGAAAGGGAGGAAAACCCATGTTCCACGTCCGGCCAGCGATTATCATTCATATGCCGGGAACGCCACCGCCCCCACCGGAACCACAATTTGAACCGTTCCCGCCGCTGCGGGAACCGCCAGACTATTATGACCACGACGATTACCCGCTGGACTGACCGCCGTTCACGGCCTGTAACCGCGCGACTGTTTTTTGGGGACTTCCGGGAAAATCAAGTGGGCTTGATTTTTGGCTCCGTGGTTTCAGCTATGTGGCTTTGCGCCGGTGTCTGGCCGGGTTGCTGGCGCGGCTCATTGGTTTCAACCGTCTGCTTGATCGTTTCAGTTTGCGCTTGCGCCTGACTTTGGTTTTGCCGCTGGCGCAGCGCGCGGAATTCTCTGCCGCGTTTGCTGTTGGTCATGGTGAGCGCCATCCGCGTTCCCCAATTTTTTTCAATCATGCGGAAGAACGAATCATGTTTCCGGTAATGCGCCATCAGCGCATCCACCACCGAGAGACGATCCCCGCTGCGCGTGATGTTCTCCCGCAACTGCTCCTTGTCCGTGGTGAAAATGTGAATCCTCTTTTTACCGCGCGAAATGGTGACATACCATTGCTGTTGATTCGTCGCGGCCTTCGCCGCCGAATCCGAAAATATAACATGATTCACTGACTTGCCTTGTGACGCATAGGACGTGATGGCGTAGCCCCGGACAAACTGGCGGAAGTTTTTATCCAAGACGCGGCCATCCGCCAGCGTAATGCGTCCGTCCGGCTGGACGGCCTTGACCGTGACCAGTTCGCCATTGACCAGCTTGCGGTTTTCCACGCTGCGGCCATTGGCCTTGAGTTGCAGCTTGTCACCGGCAGCCAAAGCCAGTTCCTTGCTCTGGCAGGCCGTCAGCTTGTCCAACTGCTTGAATGGAATTGAGACCGTTCGCGAACCGTTTTCCACCAACAGATGCGTATCTGAAATTTCTTTCAGCCTGGCCGATTCACCGGCCTTGAACCCGCGCACGTCACGATTGAACACCAGCACGGTGTTGGCATCATAAGAGCGGGCATCGCGCTTTTGCGCTTCTGTCAAATCCACCGGCTGAAATGCCGTGACCGTGGTTTCCGCTTCACTAATCAATTTGTCCTGCTTGAGCGCGACGCGAATCGCGTCGTTGACCTGGTGAATCTCATTCCAGCTTTGCGAGACGACCACGGTGGATTGATGATCTTTCACCAGTTCCAGATAACGCGCCGTCAGTTTTTCATGCTTGTCGGCCAGTGTGCAGGACTCAATCGTTTTCAGCTTGTCCAGCCGTTCAAACGATTCGGTGAATTTGCCGTCGCGCGCCTCCTCAACGGCCTGCCGGTATTCCTTGATATGCCTGCGCTCCTCGATGGATTTCGCAAGCGCCGGATTCTGGCGGCGGATGTTGGTCAATTCCATAGGTTGGACGCCGGAATGTTTTTCAATCGCCCGCAGCGCGTCGCCCGCCTCGACCGCCCCATGCTGGCGGGTGTCCCCCGACAAAACCAGCCGCGCATTGCGCTCGACCACCAGCCGGAGCAGTTCCAACATCGGTTTGCCCCCGATCTGCCCCGCCTCATCCACAATGACCACCGTTCCCTCTATAAGTTCCTTCTTTTGCAGGAAACTGGCGACCGTCAGCGGCGACGGGAAGCCGTCGCGTTCCATGTCCAGCACCTGCTGGCGTTGCGGCGCGAGGACGACCACGCCGCGCCCGCCGTCGCGGATTTGCCCGAGCAGCTCGCGCAGCACGAAACTTTTGCCCGTGCCCGCCCCGCCGCGAAAGACCGCGACCCGGTTACGATTGGAAACCAGCGCGGCGAGGGCTTTGCGCTGTTCCCCATCCAACACGGGATTGAACGGTTTTGGTTGCCAGACCAGCGGATGACATTCGCCAATCCCCTCTTTGGCCGTCTGGACAATTTCCATTTCGCGTTCGAGATGTTCCCGCGTGGACACCTTGCTGAGATGCTCGTCAAAATGCAGGTAGCCGCGCTTTTGCGTGACGGCCTGAATGTCCGCCAGTGAAACGTCCTGCCCTCTGGCGCGTTCCAGCGCGTGCCGCCACAGTTCATGCTCATGGACGATGGAACGCCGTTCAAACAAATGCTGTTCCGCCCACGTCACGGCCTGCTCGCAAATCTTCTCGCTGGTGACGGGCGCAACGGACGGCTTCGCCGTCAGCCCGTCCAGTGAAGCCTTTTCACCCGCCGTCATTTGATCGTCCCACAGCGTTTGCAGTTTTTCCAAACCGATGTCCCGGATTTTCCGTGGCCGGTCCTTGTGCGCGATATTTTCCCGAATCGCGGCAATGTTGTCACCCGCTTTTTCCGGCTCACGCGCCAGCAGTTCCTTGGTTTGTCGGTCAATCTCCCGGTGTCGTTTGGAAAACCTTTCAACCAGTTCCGGCGCGACGCCCTTGATTTCAAAATCGCCGCGCGACCTGTTTTCAATCTGATAACCGCACTTCACCAGTTCGCGCGTGAGTTCATGGTAATAAACATTCTCGACGAACTTTTGCGCGGCGAACATTTCATGGTTCTGCAATGCCTTCCATTGTTTTTCCACCGCGTCAAACGTGGCGTTGAACACGATGCAATGCGAATGCAGATGCGGGTCTAACGCACGAGAGGTGTCATGCCGGAACATCGCGGCCACAAGGTTGCCCGTAGGCCGGTCGGTGCATTCATCGTTTTTCCGCACCCGCGTTGCCGCGAAGGTTTGCAACTGGTGCATCGCCACCGTCACGGCCTGCTCGTGCGCCTCGATAATTCGCGTGTCGTTGCCGACCAGCGCGGCGATAGAAACCGATTTGGGCGGGGAGAAAGTGAAATCGTAAAATACCCGGCGATTGGCGGCCTGCCGTTCCTCACCGTCCAGCCCCTTTTCAATCCGGGTGGTTTTCTGCCGGAGCGTCAGCCGTTCGCCGGTTTGCGGATGGAGATTGTCGCAGAGCCGGACAAACTCATCGGTGGTGGTCACGCCGGACAAGCCCAAATCCGCCGCGCCTTTGCCGATCCATTGGCCGGGGACAGTCTGCCCCTCGGCGTAATAATCGCCAACCGCCAGGTGTTCCTTGAAATACTTTTTGGCGTCAACCGGGTTGTATTGGGCTTTTGGTGCCAGCATGGTCGCCAGCTTAAATCAACCGGCTTTGGCCGCGTTAGCGGGTAGTGGGCGAGTTGGTTGCGGTTAAGCCAAATAGTTCACTTTTTAACTGGCCGGGCATGACCATTCTGCTTTTTGGCTTTGCGGGCGTTTTTATCTTCCCAGTGTTGGCTCAGGGCTTCCGTGGCCAGCGACAGCCATGCCTCATCGTCCGCCCGTTCCAGAACCTTTGACCGCGCATAGTATTTATCGCTGTTGGCCATCGGTTTGCCCAACGGCTTGAGGAATTCGCGCGCAGCCAGAACCGGAATGTCATGTGGCTTGAAGCCAAGACAGGCGGCGGTTTGCGCGGCGTTCAACCGCGCAGGCAGCCGGTTCAGATTCAAAATCGCCTTGAGATCGTTGTTCAGCACATAAAGCGCGCTGACGTATTTATCGGCGTCGGTTTTTTTCTCCGGTTTGGCGCGAATCTCTCTTTCCATCCGGCCAGCGAGGTTGTCCGGCTGACGTGACTTCGTTTTTTCGGGCCAGGTGATGTGTTAGTCTGGGACTTAAGAAAGGACCAGACAATGAAAGGCAAACGATATACG
>DATCDZ010000021.1:0-3216 GCA_036510395.1 Verrucomicrobiia bacterium | reverse complement strand
ATTCTTATGAGCAGCGACAGCAGAAATCCACGGGCCGCGAATCGGTTGCTTGCGTCCATCCACGGCTTTTGCGAAAGTGAGCGCATGAGTGCGGCGCTTGATTTTATTGTTCTGCCGATTGCTTATGGCGGCATCCGCTTTCACGCCATAACAGCGGCGCAAGTCAAGTTTCAAGTTCCCGCTAACTCATTAAATAGTTGTAAATAAAGGGTTGCCGGTGTGGCGAAATGGCAGACGCACAGGACTTAAAATCCTGGGACCTTAAAAGTCGTGCGGGTTCGAGTCCCGCCACCGGCACCAGCCTTCGCCCTTTGTGTAACGACATCGCAAACTTGTCGGTGTGTAAGGCTACTTGTCGCTGGCATTTTTCAAAAGAAATAACGCGGCATTCCATCGGATGCCGTGAACAATCAGCCAAACTAATTTTGGCCGCTATGTTTTCGCAAAGCCAAACCGTTCAACGTCGGGTTGAACGTCCAGCCTTGAAAATCTTTCAGCGTTGCCGTCGCTGTCCGCGAGTCGCGTAGCCAGCGCGGGACGTGCGCGCGATCCGCGCCGGTTGCCCGCGCTGCTCGGTTTCATCGTCGGCGCTTTGTTCAATTCCCGCGCCAGCGCCGGATCGGAACGCAAACTTTCATGGACGGCTTTTGCCACGTCGCCACTCGTCACAATTTCACGGCGATCCTTTTGCGCGAGCCACGCCGCGCGCGTGGCGATGCTCTCGATGCTCGCCAGATGCTTTTGTGACAACTCCGCATAGGCCGCAACCGCGCCTAAAGTTTTGGCGTCACTGTCAGGCAATAGCGCGCCTGCAACCGCCAGCAAATCTTTCCGCTCCAAACGATCCGGCAATTTTTCCAGATGCCCGATGCGTCCTAAAAATTGTTCGCTCGTCCAGCCGGTTAATTTTTCGCAGCGGGCTTGTGCCTGGAGAAATTGCGGCGTCGTTATCAGCGTGACCGGAACGCCTTCATTAACCAGCGCCGTCATAATCCAATTCACGCGCGACGGCAGGGCGTAGCGTTGCCAATTTGACGGAAAGCAGTAATGTGATTCATCCAAAACAAGCATCAAGCCGCTGCCCGCAAGCGTTTCTTCCACACGCGCCCGCAGTTCCACCGCCTTCAATTTCAAAGACGCGCTCACGCCCAAAGCCTTCGCAATGGCACGAAAGAAACTTTGATCGTCATTCGAGGCCGGCGTCTGCACCAGCCGCACCAGCCCGGCACTCCGTTCGCACCAGGCGCGGGCGGCGAACGTCTTTCCGATCCGCGCCAGGCCGTCCACCAAGACAAGGCAGCGGTTGCGCTGCGCGTATTCCAGCGCGTCCATCACGCGACGGCTGATTTCCGTTTGCACGGTCGCCGGTCGCGCGGCTATCCATTCGGCGCGATACGCCAAAACGGATTCTAAAATTTCATCGCTGAAAAAATGCGGGTCGAGACAAAACCGCTCCAGCTCGTCCGGCGAAATGCGCTTCTGAAATTTTGCCCGGCTGATTTTGGAAATTTCAAACGCGCCGGCTTGCCAGTGATCCGGCTGCCACGATAATTTTTGAAGAAACCAGATCGCCGCGCGCATTTTTTCAATGTCGAATGGCGCGCGGATTTCCCTGCACCGTTTCGCCACAAGGTTTGCCAATAAGCCCTTATCGAAACTTGAAGCAAACCGCTCCTGGCGCGGCGCTGTTCCGGGCTTGGCTGTGCGTGTGCTGCTCATATAAAAAGATGCGCGTGCACGCGCTCAAATTCCTCAATCTCTCGCTGACGCGCCTCGCGGTCGTAGGGGGTTTTTGGTTTTGGTTTCATTCTCTCCAAAACTTGCACACGCTGCGTTTCCATCCGTTCGCCTTTTTCAACAGTCGAGGCGTCAGTGATAATCCGTCGCGTCGGCAACTCGAATTTCTTCGCCAGTTCCGAATAGCGTTTGCGTCCATAACCCGCGTGCGCGCTCGTGGCGCGCTGGCCGTTGGCAATCTCTTCGTGTGTTGCGCTCATAGCTGGCACGTCCAGGCAGCGCGGGATTGTGTGCATATTTTCGCCGTCCAAATCCGTGACGGCCACCGTTTCGGGCCGATCCGGGTCAAACCAGGCAATCACGCTTTGCCCTTGCAACGCGCCGGTGACTTCGGAGATGTAGCGGAATTTTCCGCCGGAAAGTGAGACGCCATTTTTACGCGAGACGGTGACCGTTTCTTTGTGCGCTGCGAGCAGGTAGCGCAATCCAGTTGGCAATTTTGTAACACGCTCAATCGCGCCGGTGTCATCGCGCTTCTGAAATTTTTCAAATGCTTCATCCGGCGAAAGTCTTTCGCTACCGTAGAGCCTGCTCGTTTGAGGCGTCTTATTATACTCCGCGCAAATTTCGTGAAGCCGCGCCAGCCATTCGTCGCCGGAATGAAATCCGGCTTTAGCGGGATGGACGCGCCGGGCTTCAACGTCGCGCTTGTCTTTTTGGACACGCTCAAATTTCACCGTCATTTCCGCGCGCCCAATATAACCTAGTTCGCCCTCCATCAAGTCTTGAAGCCGCCCGGCCACGTTCTCAATAATTTTTGCCCGCGCGTTGCCCGGCTGCGAGTGCATCAATCGCAAACCCAAACGGCTGGCAAATGTCTCCCGGTCGTTTTCATTCCAGGAATCAATTGCGCGGCCACCAACCATCTTGGAGGTTTTCCAGATGCCGGATTCAAAATGCCAGCCAACGCGCGGCAACGCATGGCGTTCGCAAGTGTGGTTTATCAGTCCGCGAATCGCGGCGGCGTTGTAGGATTTTGAATCAATCAAAACGAAGTCCAAAACGCGCTTGCTCTTGCAATCAATCATCGGCAGAAATTGCCCGCGCGTGAGATAAAACCAGCCCTTGCCGTCCGGCAGATAATAATAAACGGGCAAAGTAATGTCGTCGCTTGAATGCCAGTCATTGGCAAAAACTCCGCTCCAATCGCGCTGAATGCTCGCGCCGTTCAACCTTGCGCTGCGCGGCCCGACGTGCTGGCGAAATATAATTTCAACATCGCTGGCGACTTGGCGGCGGATCGCGTTTGGACAGCGCAACCGCTGCCCGTCCTTCACCGGCTAACCACCCAGCCGAGGCGCGAGCCGGTGCCGAGCGTCCCCCGGTTTGGAATTGTCAGCGCCATGTCGCGATAGCATTTATACACGTCAACAAGCCTGATGCGGTCAGACGCGGTGATCTCTCCAGATTCCGGCTGGA